>CAYING010000089.1:0-2340 GCA_964364715.1 uncultured Planctomycetales bacterium | reverse complement strand
ATCGGGGGACACACGACTGTCCCTGTCTTTTTAAGAAGAATGAACTGGTGACAAATTGTCACCGGCGCGCAGCGTAAGTTTCAGCCTTTGGGAGAAAAGCGGAATTTTTGGTATCGCAAAATGCGATACCTCCGGAAAAGCCTAGAGGCAGAATGGGATGGCTGTTCGGGATGGTTTTACGGCAGAGACGACAGCCAGCGGTGGGCTGTGACGACTAAAACATTATTTTTTCCATTTCTATAGATTTTTTTAACCCCTTCCTTTTTGATCAGTTGTACCGCAGGGATATTAAAAATATTTTGAAAGGACAGCAGGTTTGCCGCAGGAGCTCCCTCCGACAACTTAGTTTCAACCAAAAGAAATGGCCGGTTATTTTCCGCCAACAGAAAATCAACCTCCGGTTTATCTTTGTTCCGGAGATAATGCCGGCTGAATTTCCCTAGCCCCTGGTCATTCCATGTTTCAACTGCCCTTAAGAATTCCAAGGCTGCCAAATTCTCAAAGCGCACGGCCTCATCTTCGATAGCCGGAAAATTAAAACTCTAAACCATACTGAGTACACTGTTAGCCCGGATCCTTCACAAATTATCGAGATCAAAAGTCAAAAAAAAAGCAGCCTGTCCCCTTTATTCCAAATACTTTTCCGACTTAATCTTTCCGCCTAAATGGTAAACGAGAAAATTGTTAAGGATGAATTTAAGCTCTTTCTTGACCGCCGGCGTGAGACTTAAGCGCAAACAGGTTTCCCATGTGCTTTTCTCGACGTGCAGGATCGAGGCGACCGCCCCTTGGGAAATAAGTATTGCCCCCGTTTCATTGAGCGGGCAGGTCAGGCAGACCAAACCTCCCAACCGCATACTGAACTTTGCCCGGCTGGTGATCTTGCGCTGGCATTTGAGGCAGGAATCCAAGTGAGGCCTGAACCCGGAGAATAACAGGATCTTGATCTGAAAAATATGGATCATCGTATTGATATCCGCAGCCGTCTCAAGCGCGGTCAGGAAATCCGTCATCAATTGATAAACGTCCCGATTGGGCTCTTCGACCGGCATGATCTTGTCAACGAGCTCAAGGATATAGCTCACGGCGAGTGATTTTTTCAAATCCTGGCGAATAGGAAAGAAATAATTCTTAAGATCGCACTGGCTGATCAAATGCAGGTCGGAATTGCGGGATTGGTAATAAACGATGTCGTTGACGGAAAATTTGTCGACGCTGCTGCCGAACTTTTTGTGGTCTTTACGGATCCCCTTCAAGACCCCGGAGACCTTGCCGTGATCTTTCGAAAAAAACCTCGCGATGCGGCTGGTCTCGCGCAGATCCATTGTTTTCAATACGATCGCTTCGGTCTGGAGAATCATTTCAGGGGAATCAAGGATTTGACCAAGGCCATCAATTCCTGCTCCTTAGCGCGGATCTTCTTGATATCTTTCAGGCTGTGATCGTCATATCCCAGCAAATGAAGGATCCCGTGGGCAACATAAAGGACAATTTCGTAGTGCGGGGAAGTTTTAAAGCTTTTGGCGTTCCTGCAGGCGGTGGCGGCGGAAATCACAATATCTCCCTCGAGCGAACGGTCTTTTTTCCCCGCCGAACGCTCCTCTTTCAGGTCAAACGCCAGGACATCGGTCGTATAATCACGGCCCAAATATTCTTTATTGAACGCCCGGATCTTCCGGTCGGTCACAAAGACGAATGAAAGAGCGGCCCGGCTGATCTTTTCATAACGGAGGATTTTTTGAACGATCTTACGCAGAACGGCGGGTTTAAGAGGGATGACCTTCTGCTGATTTTCGATGAGAATTTCCATTATCGGCCTTTTTTTCGGGATATTTGACGCGGCTGTGGTACATGGCGCTTAAAACCCGGGTAAACTCCGCGGAGATGCGGTCGATCTCTTTCAGGGTCAAGTTGCATTCATCCAGCTGCCCGTCGATAAATTTATTATTGATGACCTTGCGCACCATTTCCCCGATCTTCTTGGGGTTCGGCTCATCGATCGTGCGCGTGGCCCCTTCGACCGAATCCGCCAGCATCATGATCGCGGCCTCGCGGCTCTGCGGCTTCGGGCCGGGGTAGCGGAAATTATCCTCGTTGACCGGTTCGCCTTCTTTCGCCTCTTCCAAAGCCTTTTGATAAAAATAATACATCAAACTGGTCCCGTGATGCTGCGGGATAAAATCGATGATCGCAGGGTTCAGCTTGTATTTTTTCCCGAGTTCCACACCTTCTTTAACGTGGTTTTGAATGACCAGTTTGCTCATTGTCGGCTCGATGTCATCGTGCTTATTCTCATGGACCAATTGATTCTCGGTAAAATATTCGGGTTTAACCATCTTC
>CAYING010000088.1:1115-8796 GCA_964364715.1 uncultured Planctomycetales bacterium | reverse complement strand
TTTGCGGGACGGGGGCATTAAACCTTTTTCCCCACCCCGGGAGTGGGCACTTATCCACAAGTTATCCACTCCCGGGGTGGGTTTACCGGGGTGGGTTTACTTATTCTCATCCACCGCCGCCACATACTCCGCCGGAGCCTCATAGCCGAGCTTCTGCGCCTGTTCCAAAGCCGCGGCAGCCTTGGAAAAATCCTTTAACTGAAGCGCCAAAACCAGTATATTTACCCAAGCGTCTGTGTGCCTTTTGTTTATGGAAACTGTCTTTTCATAGGAAGCGGCCGCTTCAGCCAGTTTTCCCTCTCCAGCCAGCACATTGCCCAGGTTATAATAACCTTCCGCATGCTTCGGGTCGACCGAAATCGTCTTTTGGTAATACCCGGCTGCCCCAGCCAAGTCCCCGGCTGACTCCGCCAAAAACCCTAAGTTAAAATAGGCATCGGCATTCTTGCGGTCCACCTGGACAGCTTTCTCAAAAAGCACTTTGGCCTGGGCATTATCCCCCATCCGCCCTTTCAAGACCCCTAAGTTCAAATACGCCTGGCTAAACCGCGGCTGGAGGCGGATCACCTTCTCATAAAGTTCAAATGCCGCCTTCGAATTCCCGGTTTCATCGTAAAGATTGGCCAAATTGTACCAGGCATCCACAAACCCGGGGTTCAGCTGGACCGCCCTTTTATAAAAATCGATCGCACGCTCCTTAAACCCCATATCCGTGTACAAATACCCCAAAGTGAAATAATCGGCTGCCTTGGCCGGGCGTTTTTCCAAAAGATCATGATAAGCCTTCAAAAACCGCGCCCGCGCCTGCTCGTAAACGGGGACATGAACCGGCCGCTCCCGCAAGACCTTGTTAAACGCTAAAATAATATTTTGATACGTTTCGCCATCGGAAGGATCCAGCGCCACCGCCGCGTCCGCCAGATCGATCGCCTTTTTATCTTCGCCCAATTCGCTGTAAACGTTGCGCAAATTGATATAAACGTTACGGTATTGCTTGTCGCACTCCATCGCCTTCAAATACAGCGGAACCGCCCGCTCTTTCCAGCCGAGGTCGTGATAAAAATTCCCCAAATTATAATAGGGGTCCGCGTATTTCGAATAATATCCGATAGCGCTTTGATACAAACGCTCAATATATCTGAGCCGGCGCAAGGTCCCCTGATCAATCGTCCCATCGGACTGCGCGGCTGCGGCAAATCTTTCTTCGGCGTCCTTATACTCCTTTTCATCCCGCAGGATCGTCGCCAAATTATTGTACGCGATCGGTTCCCATGGAACAACTTGGATCTGATGGGCCCACAGCGTCGGGGCGTCTTTCCAAACTTTAGTTTGGCCGAAAGACTTCCAGCCCATCAATAACAACAGCAAAAGGACGCACGCCCTTCCGAAATTCTTTAATAAAACATTTTGCGCCGGTCCAGCCGTTACGATCCGCTCGAACCAGATCCCCAAAGCCAGACAGACGCCCAAACTCGGCAGGTACATAAACCGGTCCGCCACGACGGTCACGTCGACTTTATCGTCGAAGCGGAGTAAAAAGAAAATGGAAAGGAAAAAATACAAAAACGCGAACATAAACCAGCGGTGACGGCGGAAACGCGCCAAAGCCCACACCACAACCGCGATAATGACCAGCGGCAGGACATATTCAACATTGCTCAACGAAACCGGCTGAGGCAGACGGTTGATCGGCACGGACTGGCCCGGAAAAATAAACTGCCGGATATAAAACGCGAATGTCCAGCACCACGTCAAGGCCGCTTCGACAAAATTCCGTCCCGGCACCCGAGCATTCGCCGCATACGTGATCCAAACAATCCCGGTCGTAATAAGAATAAGCGGGATCTTTTCCCAAATGCGCCGAACATCCTTTTTCCGTCCGGCGAACCAATCCAAGAGAAACAAGACCAAGGGCAATGACAGCGCCATCGGTTTGGCCAAAAGCGAAAGCGTCCCCCATGCACACGTTACAAACATTTGAAATTTACTTTGAGTCTTCAAATATGACCAGTACGACAACAGCGCCAGGATATAAAAGAACGAATAAAGCACATCCTTTCTCTCCGTCACCCACGCGACCGATTCCACATGCATCGGATGGATCGCAAAAACCAGGGCCGCGAACCCAGAAGCTCCGACGGACAACCCCAGCCGCCCGGCAAAAACAAAGACCAGCGCCGCGACCGCCAAATGCAGCAGAAGATTATTTAAATGATAGACAAAAGGATTTAACCCGAAGAAATGATGTTCGACGGCGTAAGAAAAAACGGTCAGCGGAATATAGGTTTTATTGACCCGCTCGGTGAAGATCGGCTCGAGATGGCCGCGGTCCAGGCCGCGGACCGATGTATTTTCATACAAATGCGCGTCATCGTCCCAGTTCACAAAACCGCTGTTCAAGGACGGCAGGTAAACCAGCACGGTCACGGCGAGAACGCAGGCCAGCACCCACGGGCGCGAGAGGATGAGCTTGCCTTTAGAGGAAGGAAATTTCACAGCCGCTCAATATTTTAAAATTTAATGACGGAATACAGAGGCAGGTCTTTTAACCTTTGCTTGCCCTTGAGGAACGTCAGCTCGATCAAAAAGGCGACGCCGACGATGTTGGCCTCCTGCTGCTTCAAAAGGTCGCACACCGCGCGGACGGTTCCGCCGGTCGCCAGAAGATCGTCGACGACCAAAACACGGCTGCCCGGCTCAATGGCGTCTTCGTGGATCTCCAATGTATCGGTCCCGTATTCCAGATCGTACGTGACGCTTTTGGTCTTAAAGGGGAGTTTTCCCTTTTTGCGGATGGGAATAAAACCCGCGCCGAGTTTATAGGCGAGGATCGACCCGAAGATAAAGCCGCGCGATTCGACGGCCACGATATATTTGATATTTTCCCTTTTATACTGTTTGGCGAGCATATCGACGCCTTTTTTCAAGGCATCTTTATCCTTGAGAAGCGTTGAGATATCTTTAAACATGATCCCCGGTTTCGGAAAATCCGGGATGTCGCGGATGTATTTCTTCAGATCGCTTTTTTTGATCTTCGGCATGGTCTGTGTCATAGGCACCTCGCTGGGTTAAAATTACAAAAATTACAATTAACAAGCTACAAATTACAAACAAATTACAAAATACAAATTACAAACAAATTACAATTTCCAAACACCAAACTTTGTAACTTGTATTTTGCGGCTTGTTTGTTATTTGTATTTTGTAATTTGTAATTTGGAATGTCATTTTATCGACTGCGTCGAGTTCCGCTTAATGAGTTTTGTCGGCAAAATTTCCTTGACCGGCAGGCGGGCCTTCCCTTGAGTAACCAAAAAAAGATTTTCAACCCCCACCCTTCCCATCTCAACGAGCGGCTGAGCCACCGTCGAGAGCGGGACCGAACTGGTCCGGTTAATGGGGTTGTCGTCAAAACCGACCACGGACAATTCCTCCGGAACCTTGATCTTGCGCGCCTTCGCGACGTCGATCACTTCCAAGGCCATAACGTCGGACGCGGCGAAGATCGCCGTCGGGCGGTCCTTTAATTTCAATAATCTCTCCGCGGCCTTTCGGGCGGGTGTGCGCAGGAAATCCCCGAAGGTGATATAACTGTCCGGCAGGTCTAATTTCTTCTTGGCCATCGCCTCCTTGAACCCTTCCAGTCGCCATTCCCCGGCCTGGGTGGTCAGGTCTCCGGCGATCGTCGCGATCTTCGTGTGCCCCAATTCGACGAGATAATTCACGATGTCAATGGCAATTTTCCTATTGTCGACCGCGGTAAAATTCACCGGGTCCTTCAAAATATTGTTCAAGACCATGCACGGAATGCCGCATTGAATGGCGCGTTTGACGATATTCAGGTCATTGTCGATGTCGGCAAACACAATGCCGTGGATATAACGCGGGTCTAACAGAGTTGAATCGAGCCACGACCGGTGGTCGGAACGGTCGGTGATGTGGACAAGGATATCCAGGTTTAAACGGCTGGCGGCGATACTCGCGCCCTTAATGATCTCACCGGCATAGTAGGAATGGAGAATGTCTTCAAAACGGGGAACGACAAGGACAAAGGTCTTTTTACGTTTAACGGCGAGCGTAGCGAGCATAGCGATCACGGTGATTCCCTTCTATTTTCTTTTGGACTTTTTTTACTTTCGGTTTTTCTTCCTCGGGGAGCGGAGGCCTGCCATGATCATCGGGATGGTTGTTCCTTTCCCGGTGCTTGATCAGGGTGCGGATCTTTTTGATCGTCGCGGCCTCGACCTGGCGGACGCGCTCGCGCGAAACGCCCAGGACACGGGCGATCTCGGCCAGCGTGTGCGCGCTGCCGTCGGTCAAACCGAAACGCATGTCCAGAATTTTCCGTTCGCGTTCGCTCAAAGTTTCCAAAAAGCTCGCGGCGCGTTCTTTATTAAAGAACGTCTCGAGCTCTTCATCCGGGCTGGCCATGCTTTCATCTTCAATAATATCTTTGACCTGCCCGTCGCCGTCTTCGCCGATCGGCGCGTCCAGGCTCGACATCTTGGCGATCGCCTTTTCGATGTCCCTGACTTTCTCGACGGGAAGCTGCATCCTTTTGGCGATCTCGCCGAAGGTCGGCTTGCGTTTTAACTTATGGATGAGCGATTCGACCGTCTTTTTATAACGCAAAATCTCTTCGTTCATATAGACCGGGACGCGGATCATTTTGCCCTGGTCGATGATCGCGCGGGAGATACCCTGTTTGATCCACCAGGCAGCGTACGTCGAGAAACGGAAACCGCGGTCAGGGTCGAATTTCGCAACGCCCTTCATCAAGCCGATGTTGCCTTCTTCGATCAAATCGCTTAACGGCACGCCGAGATTCATATAACGTTTCGCGATCGAAATGACCAGGCGCAGGTTCGATTTGATCATCGTCTCGCGCGCCAGGCGGTCGCCCTTCCGGATCTTGAGGGCAAGGTCGACCTCTTCTTCCGCCGTTAACAGCGGAATATGCCGGACATCTTTCAAATACGCTTTAATGGGATCCACTATGCAACCTCGCTATTTTCTGGATTTTCCCGTTTTGGCCTTGGCCGCAATTTTCATTGCTAAGGCTGATTGCGCAGCGGCTAAACGGGCGATCGGAACACGGTACGGAGAACAGGACACATAGTTCATCCCGGCCCGGTGGCAGAACTTGACGCTTTCCGCATCCCCCCCGTGCTCGCCGCAGATTCCGATTTTCAAATCCTTTCGGGTCTTCCGGCCGAGCTCGATGCCAAGTTTGACCAGCATCCCGACACCGTCCTGATCTAAACTTTGGAACGGATCATCTTTGAAAATTCCTTTACCGCCGTCTTTTTCCGTCGCGACATAAACCGGCAAAAAGCGCCCGGCGTCGTCGCGGGACAACCCTAAGGTCATCTGGGTCAGGTCATTGGTCCCGAAGCTGAAAAATTCCGCATCCTCGGCGATCTTATCCGCCAACAACGCGGCGCGCGGGATCTCGATCATCGTCCCGACGAGATACGGGAATTTCACCCCGGACTGTTTGATCAGACGGTCAGCGGTTAAGCGGGTCTGCTCTTCCAGGATCTTGAATTCTTTTTGGTCCATCGTGAGCGGGATCATAATTTCCGGAAGGACCTTGATGTTTTCCTTGCGGCATTTGATCGCGGCGGCGATGATCGCCGTCACCTGCATCTCCAAAATTTCCGGATACGTAATGCACAAACGGCATCCGCGGTGGCCCAACATCGGGTTCGATTCGTGGATCTGTTCGCAGCGGTGTTTAATTTTATCAACGTCTAATCCGGTGACGTTGCTCAATTTCTCAATGCCGGCGGCATCTTTCGGCGTAAATTCATGCAGCGGCGGATCGATCAAACGGATCGTGACCGGATAACCGTTCATCGCCTTGAAGATCCCGTAAAAATCATTGGTCTGGAAAGGCAATAATTTCGCGAGCGCGGTCTTGCGGGTTTCCAGCGTCTCAGCGACGATCATTTCCTGGATCGCTAAGCGGCGTTCTTCGGTGTCAAAGAACATATGCTCGGTGCGGCACAACCCGATCCCTTCGGCGCCCATCTTGATCGCGTTCACTGCGTCATAAGGGGTATCGGCGTTGGTGCGGACATTGATGGTGCGGAATTCATCCGCCCATTTGAGAATTGTGTAATAAGAATCAGGAAGTTCCGGCTCTTTTAAAGGCATATCACCGATGTAGATATCACCGAGAGAACCGTCCAAGGTGATAAAATCTCCCTGTTTGATCGCTTTGCCGTTGATCATCATGGTCTTGGCATCGTAATTGATGTTCAACGCTTCGCAGCCGACGATACAGCATTTCCCCCAGCCGCGGGCAACGACCGCCGCGTGCGAAGTTTTTCCGCCGGTCGCGGTCAAAATACCTTTCGCCGCATGCATCCCGCCGACGTCTTCGGGGCTGGTCTCTTTGCGGACTAAAATAACATTCTCGCCTTTTTTACCGAGCTTTTCCGCTTCGGCGGCCGTAAAAACAACTTTACCGGCAGCGGCACCCGGAACAGCGTTGATCCCGCTCCCCAGACGCGCCGACTTCAATTGTCCCGGAGCGACCTTGTTCGTGTCGATGACCGGATAAAATAAACGCTCGATATCATCGGAAGAAATGCGGCACACCGCCTGCTCTTGCGTGATGACCGGTTTCACCGCGGCCTTAGCGTAACTTTTCGGCAAATAACCTTTTTTGACAAGGTCATTGGCCTGGGCCGGGGTTAAAAGCGGTTTGGTCGCGTGATCCAGCGCGATGCGGAACGCGGCTGCCGGAGAACGTTTCCCGGTGCGGCACTGAAGCATATAAAGTTTTTCATCTTCAATCGTGAATTCCAAATCTTGCATTTCCTTATAATAACATTCCAATATCGCGCGGACAGCGCAGAGTTGGTCATAGGCCCTGGGCATGTGCTGCTGGAGTGTGGAAAGTTTCAGCGGTGTGCGGATACCGGCAACGACGTCCTCGCCTTGAGCGTTAATGAGATAATCTCCGTAAAAAGTATTTTCACCCGTGTTCGGGTCGCGGGTAAAACAGACACCGGTCCCGCTGTTGTCGCCTTTATTCCCGAACACCATCTGGACGACGTTAACGGCCGTTCCCTTGAGATCGGTAATTTTCTCAACGCGGCGGTAGGTCTGCGCTTTTTCCGCTTCCCAGCTGTTAAAGACCGCCATGATCGCGCCCCAGAGCTGTTCCCACGGATCTTGCGGAAAATCTGCTCTCTTGTTCATCTTATAAAAAGCCTTGAACTGTTCGCACAGCTCCTTAAGTTTCTCGGCAGGGATTTCCGGGTCGGTCTTGACGCCGGTCTCGTGCTTCATTTCATGCAGCATATCTTCCATCGGCTGTTTGGAAAGTCCCATGGCCGTCGCCGAGAACATCTGGATAAATCGACGGTACGCGTCATAGGCAAATCGAGCATTGCCGGTCTTTTTGGCCAGGCCTTCGACGCTCTTGTCGTTCAACCCTAAATTCAAAATGGTCTCAAGCATCCCGGGCATCGAACGGGCTGCGCCGGAGCGGACCGACACCAGGAGCGGGTCTTTTTCGTCGCCTAATTTTTTGCCGGCGGCCTTTTCCAATTTTAAAACAGCGTCGCGGACCTCTTTTTCCAAACCCTTGGGAAGTTTGCGGCCGAGCTTATAATATTCTTCGCAGGTCTGAATGGTGACGGTGAAGCCGGCCGGGACCGGGATGCCG
>CAYING010000088.1:0-1105 GCA_964364715.1 uncultured Planctomycetales bacterium | reverse complement strand
TTTATAATCTTAGCATGGTTTGATTGGTAAGGTGTAACCGGGCGGAACCGGGTTGCCGTTCGTGGTCATTTCCATAAGGCCGATGCCTTTCCCACCGAGAACGTTCTTGGTTAAAGCTGTGCCCTTCGCTTCCGCCTTACCGGCGCCGTATGAAAAAACATGCTTCTTGGACATTTCAGAACCTTTCGTTAGTATTAATTATAAATTCGAAATCCTAAAATCCGGTTAAACCCTAAATCCTAAACTCTAAATCCTAAACAATTTCAAAACTCCAAACCCGAATAGCTAAACAGTAAATTTTGAATTTTGGTCATTTGTATTTTGAATTTGTTTAGAATTTAGAATTTCGTGCTTAGAGTTTTTCTTTTAAATATTCCTTCAAACGCTCAACCGCGACGCGCTCCTGTTTCATCGTGTCGCGTTCGCGGACCGTGACCTGTTTGTCTTCCAGGGATTGGACATCGACCGTCACACAGAAGAATGTACCGACCTCATCCTGCCTGCGGTAAAGCTTCCCTATCGCAGCGGTATCATCATACACGCAGACCCAATCTTTTTGCAAATCGTTTTTTATCTTCTTGGCCAGCGCGACAATGCCGTCGTTCTTTTTCAATAAAGGAAAGATCGCGACCTTGACGGGCGCTAAATGCTTGCTCAGCTTGAGAACCGTGCGGGTCTTGGCCTCTCCGCCTTTGGCGGACTTGTCGGCCGAGTTCGACGGCACCTCTTCTTCGCAATAGGCGTCGGTCAGAAATGCCAGCGTTGCCCGGTCGCACCCGCCCGACGGCTCGATGACGTACGGATAAAATTCTTCGTTGGTCAGGTTGTCTCTATACTTTAAATTCTTTCCGGAAAATTTTTCGTGCTGTTTAAGGTCAAAATCCGTGCGGTTGGCAATGCCTTCCAGCTCCGACCAGCCAAAGGGAAATTTATACTCGACGTCGGTACAGCCGGCCGCGTAATGGGCGAGCTCGTCCTTGCCGTGCTCGCGCCGGCGGAGATTTTCCTTTTTCACGCCTAAGTCCAGGTACCACTGAAAGCGCGTCTCGATCCATTTTCTATAAAAGCTGTCGGCATCTTTGGGGTGGGTGAAATATTCGATCTC
>CAYING010000087.1:0-8951 GCA_964364715.1 uncultured Planctomycetales bacterium | reverse complement strand
ATCCCCATTAAATAACCCACAAGCGCCGGGAAACTGACTTTTTTTAAATACCACCCGAAATTTATTTTTTCCATACCCATCACCACCACCCCGGCCGCCGAACCGATAATTAAAAGGCTCCCTCCTGTGCCGACGCTGTAGGCGAGCATTTCCCAAAGTTTCGAATCCGCCGGGACAGCGCTTAACGGATACATCCCCATGGCCGCCGCCGTTAAAGGGACATTATCAATAACCGCGGATAAAAGCCCCAGGACAGTCGCAATGATATCTTTGTTATTAAAATACTGGTCCATCCTTAAAGCCAGGCTTCCCAATATTCCCGCTGTTTCCAAGGCTGCCACGGCAAGAAGGACACCCAGGAAAAACAAAATACTGGAGAAGTCAATTCTGGTTAAGATCCTGGGCACTTTCAGATCATCTCTCTTCGGATGGATGAGATCGGTCAAAACCCACATAATGCCAAGCCCTAATAAAATCCCCATAAAAGGGGGCAAATTTGTTACCGCTCGAAAAATAGGAACAAAGATAAGCGATCCTATCCCTAGGAAAAATACTCGCTTTGCCCCGTACTGCGCGGGGCTATCCGGGCTCAGAGATGAACCGGCGCATACCCCCGGTTTCATGGAAAGCGAAAAATATAGCAAAGGGACGAACAGCGAAACTAAACTCGGGACAATAAGAAGCTTCATCAATTTCCCGGCTGTCACTTGCCCGCCGATCCACAGCATCATCGTCGTCACATCGCCGATGGGGCTCCAGGCGCCGCCGGCATTAGCCGCGATAATGACCATACCAGCAAAGATCATGCGGTCATCTCGGTCAGGAATTAACCGGCGCAGTAAGGAAACCATAACGATCGCAGTCGTTAAATTATCTAAGACTGAAGAAAGAAAGAACGTAATGATAGAGATCACCCAGAGTAACTTACGTTTATCCCTGGTCCGTATGAAATCGGTGATGATCTTAAATCCGCCGTGGGAATCAATAAGCTCGACGATCGTCATCGCCCCCATCAAAAAAATAATGATCTGCGCGATATCATGCAGATGCCGGTTAAGGCTTTGCAGGACCACCTCAATATATTGATGCGGGCCGCACCGAAGGCATTCCTGAATAGCAATTAAGGCCCAGCAAAAAACAGCGGTCAGTAAGGCCGCCGCTGTTTTATTGACCTTGATCTTATGCTCAAAAACAATGGCGATATAGCCGACGACAAATACGATAATAAGAAGAATATTGAGCATGACCGGTTACACCGCTGTGTTATTGATCCACCCTGCCTTGCCTTTTTTCATTTCATAATTCCACTTCCAAATAAAATAAACGACCGGGTAAACCAATAATTCCAGCGTAAACGAGCTGAAGAGCCCGCCGACCATAGGGGCGGCAATCCGTTTCATCATATCGGCGCCGATCCCGGTCGCCCACATAATGGGAAGAAGCCCCATAAAGGCCGCCATGACCGTCATCATTTTGGGCCGGACGCGTTTGACCGCGCCGTGGACGATAGCTTCCGTGAGATCGCTCTCGGTTTTCATCTTTCCCTTGCGGACAGCGTCTTGATAGGATAAATCCAGGAAAAGCAGCATAAACACACCGGTTTCAGCGTCGAGGCCCATCAGGGCGATCATCCCGACCCACACCGCAATCGAGACGTGGTACCCCAGAATCCATAATAACCAAACAGCCCCGATCAAAGAGAACGGCACAGCCAGAAGCACGATCCCCGTTTTAACCATGGATTTCGTGTTCATATAAAGAAGGATGCAGATGATGAAGATTGTCAAAGGCAAGACGACTTTCAAACGCTCTTTCACCCGCAGCATATTTTCATACTGGCCGCTCCAGATCAAGGCATACCCTTGGGGCATCTTGAGTTCTTTGGCCACGATCTTTTTTGCTTCTTCAACGTACGTGCCGATATCCCGGCCAGACATGTCCACATACACGTACCCGGCCAAAAGGCCGTTCTCGTTGCGGATCATGGCCGGGCCGGTGCGCAGCACAATGTCGGCGAGCTGCACCAGGGGAATATGCTGTCCCGACGGCGTGGGGACCAGGACCCGCTTGAGTTTCTCCACATCATCCCGGAATTCCCGCGGATAACGGACATTGACGGGGTAACGTTCCCGGCCTTCAATGGTCGTCGAGATATTTTCCCCTCCAATGGCCGTAAGAATAGTCATCTGGGCATCTTCAACGCTCAGGCCGTAACGCGCCAGCTCTTCGCGCTTCAGATCAAAATCCAGGAAATACCCCCCGGCGGTCCGTTCGGCGAAGACGCTTCTTGTCCCGGGAATGTCCTTCAATATCATTTCAAGATGCGTCCCGATCTCTTCCACTTTCTTCAGATCCGATCCCAGGACTTTTATGCCGATGGGCGTACGCACACCCGTCGACAACATATCGATACGCGCCTTGATCGGCATGGTCCAGGCATTCGTGGTCCCCGGGATCTTCAAGGCCGCTTCCATCTCAGTGATCAGATCTTCATGCGCTATATGATCCGGCCAAAAGCGGCGAAACGGGCCTTCCAGAATATCCGGCAGCCAGGAATACCAGCGCCTGGTTTTCCGCCACTGATCCTCGGGTTTTAACACGATCGTTGTCTCCATCATGGAAAAAGGCGCCGGATCGGTCGAGCTTTCCATACGGCCGGCCTTACCGAAAACGCTCTCGACTTCGGGAAAACTTTTAATGATCTGATCCTGGGCCTGCATAAGCTTTTGGGCTTCCGTGACCGAAATGCCGGGCAGCGTCGTCGGCATATAGAGGATCGACCCTTCCCACAAAGGCGGCATAAATTCCGAGCCTAATTTTAAATAAACCGGGATCGTGGTAAGGACCAAGATCAACGCGGTGATGAGGGTTCCCTTGCGATGTTTGAGGACAAAACGGCAGGCCGGCTCATAGAAATGAAACAGAACTTTACTGATCGGATGTTTCTCCTCAGGGTAATACGTTCCCACCGCTAATGTGGTCGCGGCCTTTGAGGCGAATTGCTCTATTTTAGTGGGGGGGTTGTCCTTCCTTTTCCGTAAGTTCCACGGCCATCGGATCTGGATCGGCTCCATACGGGTGAAAAGCATCCGCATAGCCGGGTCCAGCGTGATAGCTAAAATAGCGGCGATAGCCATCGCCAAGTTTTTTGACCAGGCGAGCGGTTTAAAAAGGCGCCCTTCCTGATCGACGAGCGTAAAGATAGGCAGGAAGGCAACGGCGATGACCAAAAGCGAAAAGAATACCGACGGGCCGACCTCTTTTAAAGCCTGCAGGCGCACAGCGTGATAATCACCTTTGCGTCCGCCCGCGACCCATTCTTCCAGCCGCTTGTAAGCATTTTCTACTTCAACGATAGCTCCATCGACCAAAACACCGATCGAGATGGCGATCCCCGCAAGGGACATAATATTGGAAGTTAATTTCATGCCGTAAAGAGGGATAAACGATAATAAAACGGCGATCGGGATAGTCACGATCGGAATAACCGCGGAAGGAAAATGCCAGAGAAAGATCAGAATGATAAAGCTCACAATGATCATTTCCTCGATCAGCTGATGTTTCAAAGTCTCGATCGCTTTGAGGATCAATTCCGAACGGTCATAGGTAACCTTAATTTCCACTCCTTCAGGCAGAGTGGGTTCGATCTCCTTTAATTTAGCTTTGACGCGGTTGATGACAGCGAGGGCGTTTTCGCCGAAACGCATAATGACCGTTCCCCCGACGGCATCCCCTTCTCCGTCGAGGTCAGCCAAGCCGCGGCGGATCTCCGGCCCAATGGCGACGGCCCCAAGATGTTTCACCAGAATGGGTGTGCCGTTTTTGTCCACTCCCACTACGATATTCTCAAAATCGGTAACGGATTTGGCATACCCGCGGCCGCGGATCATATACTCGGCGCCGGAAAACTCCAGAAGCCGGCCCCCCACTTCCTGATTTCCTTTACGGATAGCCTCGATCACGGCGGTGATAGGAATGTTATATGAAAGAAGACGGTTAGGATCGACCGTGATCTGATACTGTTTCACAAAACCGCCGATCGAAGCGACCTCGGCGACACCGGGAACGCTTTGCAAGTGATAACGCAAATACCAATCTTGGAATGTCCGTAATTCCTGCAAAGAATTCTTTCCGGACTTATCAACTAAGGCGTATTGAAAAACCCAACCCACACCGGTCGCATCCGGCCCCAATTCCGTACGCACTCCTTCCGGCAGGCGGGGAATAATTTTGCTTAAATATTCCAGGGTCCGGCTGCGCGCCCAATAAATATCCGTGCCGTCTTTAAAAATCACATAAACATAAGAAAAGCCGAAATCGGAAAATCCACGGATGGCTTTGACGTGAGGCGCTCCCAGCAGGGCGGTAACGATCGGATAGGTGACCTGGTCCTCAATAAGATCGGGGCTCCTGTCCCACCGGGAATAGATGATGACCTGCGTGTCAGACAGATCGGGAATAGCGTCGAGCGGGATATTTTTTAACGACCATACCGCCCCGATCATCATCGCCGCCGTGAAGATCAGAACAATAAATTTATTCTTTGCGGAAAATTCAATGACCTTTTCCGCGAAACCTTCTTTTGGAGCATGCCTATTATTGTCCATGTTGATGCCCTCCTCCGCCGGCTCCCATCCCTTCCAGGGCGGCCTTTAACCGGCTTTCGGAATCGATCAAAAAGTTCCCGCTGGTCACAATGTTATCCCCTTCCTGAAGGCCGCTTTTAAGTTCATAAAAATTATCGACCTTGGCGCTTAAAACAACGTCACGCGGCTCGAACACTCCCTGGCCTTTATCGAGAAAAACGATCTTTTTTGTGCCGGTATCAAAGACCGCTTCTTCGGGAACTGCTAGGACCTCACCAAGATCAATTTCAATCGTCACATTGACGAACATATCAGGTTTTAGCTGGCCTTGGGGATCCTGCACTTGCGCGCGGATACGCGTCGTGCGGGTTTCCTGGTCAACCATCCGATCTACGGCCCGAAGAATACCTTCAAAAACATAACCCGGATTTGAGGGGACTTCGACTTTCAATTTTTGTCCGCCGCGGATTAAAGGCAGTTCATATTCATAGATCTTGGCATAAACCCAAACCGGTTCGCCGGGATCAGCGTACAGCAGGCTGTGTTCCGCCTCTTTCCAAGTGGATATCTCATTGATCAGTTCTTCGCTAAGCCCCATATGGCGAAGCCGGATACGCGAAGACTCGGCCAGCTTTTGGGATTGTTCCATGATCTCCGGGATGCTGCTTTGCTTAGCCCGTTCCCAAGCCTGAATCGCCTGGATATACTCGGTCTGGGCTTGATAAAGTTCCGGGTCATGGGCGACCGTCCCGACGGTGCGGATCGTTTTGATCAATTTTTTCTTTTCCACCGGCGCTGTTTTAATACCGATCAATTGCTGTTTCTGAGGGCTCAACATGACCGGCGCGTAACCCTCGGGAGCGGATGCCGATGAAGGGGTAGCGGACTCTTCTTCATAAACCGGAACCAAGTCCATGCCCATCGGAGATTTGCCGGATTTATCCGCCTTGAAACCCGGGATCATGGGGTCGGTCCAGTACAAAATTTTCCTCTCCTTCAATTGCCCGTCTTTCATAAGATATGTCCCGCAAATAGGGCACGCCACGGTTTCCCCTTCTTTGGCAACGACCATCATGGGGCATGGTTTTCCGCCTAATTTTTTATGGCAGTCATGCATAATGCAAATATCGCGCCGGCGCTGATCGGCTTGCTTGGCCTCCGGCATCGAGGACGCGGTCTCTTTCTTGACCAATTTCATATTACAAATGGGACAATCACCGGGACGGTCACTCGTGTACGTAGGATGCATCGGACAATAATAAACATCCGGTTGGCGCACCCCTTTTCCCTGATGGCGGATAACATATACTCCCCCGCTGACAACGGCAGCGATAAGGATCAGGAAAATAATAATTTTTTTATTTTTCATGGCCGGCTCCTTCTTCTCCCTCGCGCTGAGGGCTCTTATTATCATTCTCTTTTGATAATCCCCTTCCCGCGATCCGTTCCATGGCCGCGAAATTCTTTAATGTTTCATTCAACGCCTGATAATAAGCGATCTTCGCGTTCAGATAAACACGTTCACTGTCGATCAAGTTAAGAATATCGGTCTTACCGCCCTCGTAACCTGCCTGATCCGAACGGAAGGCCAGCTCCGCTTCAGGGATAAGCGCGTTCCGGTAAAGTTCAGTGATCTTTTTCGCGGAAGTAAAACGATAATAGGCATTCTTGATCTCATAATCGGTAAAATTTTCCGTCTGCTCAAGCCTGGCCTCGCTCGCTTTAAGATTTCTCCTCGCTTCCTGAACGGCCGGCACGATCCGGTTCTGCCATAAAGGAAAAGTAATTTTGAGAGGGACCATCCACGCGTCTTTACCGTCATCCGGTTCACTCGTCATGCCTTCGCCGATCTGAGTGTACTGAAACCCGACGGAAATATCCGGCGCATACTCATATTTGGCCAAGGCGTTGGCATGCTGTTCCCGTTTTCGCAGTGCCATTGCCTCAAGCAGTTCAGGACGGTTTTCCCTGGCTTTCAAAAGCAGATCTTCCAGAGATAAAGACAATACCGGTAATTCTGAAAATTTTAATCCCACGAACGACCCGGGCGGCCGCCGGTTCAAAAGGGCATTGAGCATCGCGGTCAGGCTTTCCCTCTGCTGGTCCAGCATATAAATTTTCTCCAGGGTCTCCGACACCTCGACCTGGGCCTTGGCCACATCCCTTTGCTCCCCTTTCTGGCTGCTATAGCGGGCGGACGCGATCGACTCAAAATTTTTCAACGCTTGTTTTACCTCTTCAACCACCTGCAACGTCGCGTCTAAGGCGGACAGGTCATAATAAATTTCCGACACTTTAAAAACCACCTCGCGCTCAGCGAGTTTTAATTTTGCTGAGGCCGCTTCTACTTCGGCAGCCGCCATCTTTCGTTTTTCAATAAGTTTCCCGGGGAAAGGCACCATTTGTTCAAATTCATAAACACCCATTTGCGGCCCTAACCGGGTTTCAAGGTCGGGGCCCATGACCGCATACCCCAGCGTCGGATCCGGCAGAGCTGAAGATTGCGGGACTCTATGCCTGGCGGCCTGCAGCTCTTCCCGCGCCGCTTGTAATTCCCTATTATTAGCTAAAGCTTCCTTAATAAAATCTTCCAAAGCAATAGATTGCTGTTTCGCTTCCTGGGCGAAACTCGGCTGAGAACAAGAAAAGAACAGCCCATTTAAAAGAAAAATTACTAAATAATTTTTATTAGATCGGGTCAACATATCTTCTCCCTGCCTGTCAGCAGACAGGCTTTAAAATTAATTAACTTCTTCGGATCCGTTAACTGTATTTATTATACATATATTCAAGGGCTTGGCAGTGATCAAATCAAATAATCGTTCTGCATCATTGTTCGACACCAACCCCATATTCATAAACCATACGCCCGCCATTATGACCTGCTGCAGTCACAAGGCCGGCGATCCCGATTAAAAAAATTATAAAAAACACACGAAAGAACTTTTGAGACTTCTTTTTAATAAACCACAAAACAGGCAACGACATTAAAGAAGCCCACATTGTCCAGAGAGCGAACATACGATGCTTCTCTAAGACAGGATGGCTCAAATGAAGCCTTGCTGCTTCCCAAATTCCTGTTCGGACAACTACAGGCGTCAGCAAAACCGCAATGACATAGATCTGCACAGCAGTTTTATGGAAACTTTCTCTCTTAAAAATCAGGCCGGCTAAATCCAATCCCAAGGCCGTCATAAAAAGGGCTATAGGAAAATGAACGGCCTTGGGATGGATTGGCTGTAAGAAATCCAGCATACCCGCCTTTCTTTCAAAATTTAATGATGGCCCTGATCATGGGTTTCGCTTTTCTCGAAAGCGTCCTTGTCATCTGTTCCATCTTTTTCCCCATTTGCTTTCTTCACTTCTTCGTCAGCGATCTTGCTGTATTTTTCAGGATCCTTTTTGAAGTCCTTGACGCACATTTTACAGCACAAATTGTATATTTTCCCGTTGTATTCATATTTAACTGCTTCGCCCATTGTACCGTCACCGGCCGGATTCCCCGAGACAGGGCAAATTTTATTGCCAACCTCAACGGCTTTTGCAGCTTCTTCACCCATTTTATGGCCCGGCATTCCTTCATGTCCCGTCATCGAGCCCTGAGCAGCGCCATGCTCATGCCCTTCACCGGCAAAAACATACGGCGTGCCGCTCATCAAAACAACCATGCTTAAAATAATTAATTTGGATTTCATTTCTGCTCCTCCTATGTGTTTTTAGGCTCTTATAAAAAGCTATTTGGAAATAAATAGAGAAAGGCTGAACAAAAAAATGGAACTTCCGGTTGGAAAAACAGATTAGATGCGTAACGAAGGATTTTTGATATAAAGAGGAACTGACGATACAGGGAACGGCGGCGAAGATCCGGCGAGGAAATGATGCTTCCCCGTGACAAAAGTTAAAGAGCTCTTGTCCAGGATAATCTGATGGCTGAAGGAAGATAAAAAAACATTTGCTGTTTTGAGGGCATCAAAATTCTCAGCTAAAGTGCCTTGCAGTTTCGGGCATTCACATTGGTGTTTTGCCCCTGAGTGATCATCTTGCGCATCGCGTGAATCGCAGTGACTACTATTAGGGGAAGGGCCTTGAGTTTTTTCGGTAACCTGCGGATGCGGAATCCCCGCCTCAGCTTGCCCTGATAAACAGCAGCAACTGATAAAAGAAAAAATTAAAAAAAGAATCGCCGGAAAAGCAAAAAATCTTTTTAGAAAAATTCTCATATCAAGTATATAACACACAAAAAATAATAGCGCAATCTTTTTTCACAAATCTTTTTTCACATTCCTTTTAGTAATCACAAAAAAAACGCCCCCGGACCGAATCGAACGGTCAACCTAGGCCTTAGGAGAGCCTCGCTCTATCCAA
>CAYING010000086.1:0-8970 GCA_964364715.1 uncultured Planctomycetales bacterium | reverse complement strand
GAATTTATTGACCCGCGTATAGACATCTTCATAGGAAAGCGTTTGCGAATCCCCCGTCTCCCCTTCCCAATAGAATGCGATTTTGTCGCTTAAGCCCGCTTCGATATGGCGGTCCAAACAATTGTAACTGGCGTTCAGTTTCCCGCCGACAAACCATTTGGCGAAGGGCGAATTCCATTCCAGAACTTTATCCCATTTTTTAAACCAGGTTAAATTCTCTGCGCATTTTGCCCAGAAGGCCAAACGGTTCTTTTCGGCATCTTTGCACAGTGAACTATCCTTAACGTTCGCCTGGCTGACAAATTTGGAGCTGGGCTTAAAGACACGATTTTCCTGCAAAAGCGCCGACAAGGTTGCCGGTGTGGGATGCGCACTCCTTTTGGTCATAATAACCTCCGCTATTTGATTAAACTTAAGACATCTTTAAACTTAGGGTGTTCTGAAGTCCGCAACAATTCGCAAATGATCATCTCCGTGCATGTCAGCGCAGCTCCGATTCCCCGGATATGCGCTAACCCCAATTCCCTATTCTCCTTTGTCCGGGAAGAAACCGCGTCCGCGACAACCTGCACGTCAAATTTATGCCCGGCAAGATCGGCAACGGTCTGATAAACACAGACATGCGTTTCGATACCGCATATAATGACCTGTCGGCGATTGATTTTTTTAAAAGCGTCGGCAAAGGCCTTTTCCAGATAACAGCTGAAAATTTTTTTCCGGATCGGTTTTAAATAATGTAGCAGCGACGCGATCTCATCGATCGTGGGGCCGATCTTTTCCGGGACCTGTTCGGTCCAGAGGATCGGGATATCCAAAATCTGCGCGGCCTTGATCATCGCCTGGATATTCCTAACCACCCTGTCCCGCTCATACATCAGCTGAGCGAGTTTGCCTTGGACATCAATGACCAGAAGCACACTGCGATCGGTTGTAAACATTTCCCACTCCCGGGGTGGACAAAAGTCGGGTCAGCAAAAAACCCGATTTCATTAAAGAAACCGGGCTTAAAGGTTATTTACCTTGAATATATTTCATCATTATTGAACAGTGATGATCCCGCATCCGATACGTCCTCCGGCGTTTCCGGCAGGCTGGCCAAAATCATCTTCTTTTTCATGAAGAATAACGGAAAGGCCGCTGATATTATATTTTCCGTCCGTCAATGAAACCCCGGGCAAGAATCCGGAATAAAGCGCTTTACCGTTTTCATCCACCGTGATATTCCCCATATCTCCGGCATGAGCCGCAGCCTGCCCCGGATGAACCAATTCACCATGCTGAACCGCGTCAGGATTAAAATGCCCGCCGGCTGCTTTGCCGCCGTCATCACAGTTGCCGACTTCATGAACATGAAAACCGTGTTTCCCGGGGTTCGGGACATTATTAATTTCCGCCTCCACTCCGGCCCCCTCAGGAGTTTGATTTAATGTAACTGTTCCCTCGAGGGTCGACCCTTCGACTGTTCCTTTAATGACAGCCTTTGCCAAAACCGACGTCGGAGCAACTTCCGGAACAACAACTGCAGGTGCTTCAACTACAGGGGCTTGGACTTCCGGCGGCGGTGACTTTTTTCCATACGCGGCTAAGGTGGGCTGATTCAAACAAAACCAAACGGTCAAGGCGAAAAGCGCGATCAAATATTTTTTCATTACTGCCCCCTTGAAATTTTAAATAATGCGTTACTCTATCATCGGGTTTTTGAGTTGTCAATCCCGATTCTCCTCTTACCAATGGTACTTATTGAGGAAAATCATGGATCAAGCGGGTGGAGCGGGATTTCTATATTCGGCGAGGATCTTATCCAGTGCCTGCATCGCCTGCGTATCTTCCAGAATCACGGGCTGGGCCGGCGCCTCTTCCGCATCGGTCATCATCCCTAAACGGATCGCGGCAAGAATCCTCGATTTCTCAACAAAATCCTGCGCCGGATCGATCATGGCCTGCAGCTCGGAAACGACCTTGTCCCGTTCAAACCACTGGCCTTCAATATTTATATTGATCGGATTCGCCGGAGGGGCCGCAGTTTCCTTCTTTTCTTCCGGCGGTTTATTGCTGTCGGTGATGGCAAGTTTCATATTTCTCCCTGCCCCGCCTTGCCCCGCCAAAGGCGGGGCGGGGCTTAATCAAACCGGTGGCCGGCGATCGTGTTTTTGGCATCCAGGATCAATGCAATAAGATCCCGGCGGCTGACGATACCGATCAGTTTGCCGTCCTTGACGATCGGCACGCGGCGGAAATGGCTTTTTAAAAAGAATTTGCAGACCACAATCGCGCTGTCTTCTTCCGAAAAACTGATGACCTTCCGCGTCATATAATCATCAACGGTTTCGTGGAATTGCACATCGCGCCGCACCAGGATCTCCAGCACGTCCCTTTCGGACAAAATCCCCTTAACATGCATCGCATCATCCACGACCGGCATGCCGCTGATCTTATGCGTGGTCAAAAGCCGTATCGCGTCAATGATCGGGGTTTCCGGTTTAACGGTGATCACATTCGTCGTCATTATGGATTTAATTGGGATCATACAGGGTTTTTTATCCTCCTTTATTTTAAAATATTCCGGCAATAACCTTCTGTAAACTTAACACAAACATGCTTAGCCCCAAAGCAAATCTCCAGCTATG
Source organism: uncultured Planctomycetales bacterium (assembly GCA_964364715.1). Classification (GTDB taxonomy): domain Bacteria; phylum Omnitrophota; class Gorgyraeia; order Zapsychrales; family GWA2-47-8; genus CAYING01. Next base: position 6,343 of record CAYING010000086.1, on the reverse strand, counting down.
AAAGTAAAATTGACTTAAGCTGAATATCAATACGACAAATACCAATAACCACTTAAGCCATATCATTGCGTAAAATTATCCTTTTAAAACTGCTCTCTCGTTCAAAAAAATTGAAACAAAATTCTGCCAAGCATCAATCCGCGGGAACACCGGCTCGATCTTTTTTTAGATAGATCTCTACCCCCGGCTGGTAATAAACCAATTGAAATCGATCATCGCGGGCAATATCGGCTAAAAGAATTTTCTGTTTTATATAAGTCAATTCCTTTCCTCCCAATGAAAAGAAAATATACGCGTCAGGAGATCGAGCCGGATTTATCTGCAAGTTCCAAATCTGATTTTGCAAGCGGCTCCCGTACAAACTCCCCAGGATATAATCATCCGCTGCCACATAGCACATAAGACCATTTTTATCACGGACTGTCAACTGATCTAAAAAGGCTCCCATTCGGTATAAGTCCTGGGGCATCCGCCAATGTCGATTACTATAATAATAAAACTCGGAAACCTGTCTTTTTTGATACCTATCTACGAGGGCGTCGGCAATATTAAAATTAGGATAAACAGTCGCAAAAGGAAGGAATATCGTCCAGGCAGCACTGACGACAGCGATCACCTTGATGATCCGCGGGACAATCCAGTCCCGCTTAAACTCGGTTAGAATTTGGCCGACCGCCAAAAGACATACGGGAACAATAAAAATGACGTATCGCAGCGACGCATAAGGGTATTCTTCAAACGGAACAATTAAAACAAGCGCGAAACCCACAATAACTGATCCCCAAAAGATCACGTTTGCCAAATTTCGTCCACTGCGAACGGCAAGAGTATTCCACAAAATAAATATCCACGAAGGCAGGGCAAATCCCCACACAATAGGGCCAAAGCCTCCGTCAAAGGTCCCGAAACGCGGATCCTGGAAAAGATATTTAATTTTCTCCCAACACTCATTTAATGCGGGGAATAATTCAATATTTTGTTTGGAAAAAAATATCCCGCCGCCGGCCTCAGGGATAACACCGGAAAAATAGGATTCCCCAGCAGAAGAAAATTCCGAAAATACCATATCCCCCCGAATGCGGCGACAACTGATGCGTAGAGAATGCCCCGAAGGATCTTTTTCTCACGAAAAAGACGAGGGAAAATTAATAGTTGCAGGACCCCGGCCAGCGGAAGCATATGGTATTTTGTACCGACAAGAAGCCCGGTTGCCACGCCGCTTAGAATTAAATACATTTTTCGTCCGTCCCAATAAAATTGACAGTTAAAATATAAGGCCAGAAGAAAGAACAGGCAGACCGTCAAATCAATATAATTACTGCCGGATTGAGTAATAACGATAGGCACAAAAAGAAAAAGTAACGACACAAATATTGAGACATTTATATCCTGTTTTAACATCCTGGCGAGAGAAAAAATGGCGGCCGCGCAGCTCAATGCGACTAAAAACTGGGTCAAATCGATCCATTTTGTGCTGTGCGAAAAAATACCCATCCAGACAAACAGCAATTCTCCGTTTTGTGGAAAAGCAAAGTAAGGCCGGATCTCGATGGGCAGCAAGAATATTTTCTTTTGTATAATATATTCGTAGGCAGCCGGCAGATGATAGGTCAAATCATCCGAACCGCCTCGGGGCGGCAAAAAATATGCGGCGGTAATGATGTAAGCGGACAGAAGTATGGCTAAAAATACAAGAATGGTATTTTGAAGCTGAATATCTCTATTAAAACAGTGCCTGATCACCTGGAGATCCCGCTTAATCTCCGGGTCAAGTTTCTGTGTGTTAACACTAAAAACGACTATCCCGAGGGAGATCGACACATTAAGAACTGTCAAAATTATCGCGTCCAGAATCCCGCTGAATCCCAAAACCAGCTCAGTGAAAATTATTTGCGCGTACAGTCCCGTGAGAGAAAATATTATTTTTTCGCTCAGAGCCCTGATGCGAAAGGTACAAGAGAGACAATAAAAAGAAAAAAATATTAGGGCAGAGATTGAAAGAGTTATCATAATGGAACCCCGTGCGGGCTAAAGCCCGCGGTTCCTTTCTACCTGCCCCTCGCGGGGCGGAATCCCGCCGCTTTCCCATCCCCGGGCTGAAGCCTGGGGTGTTATGGGAAGGCGGGATAAAACATCAGACGGAAATCGGCTGGCGTTTGGGCCCCCAGTCGCCGGGTTTGTCATCAAACACCCCCGCACACACTGTTCCACATTTAGCACATTGATTTTTATTTTTCAAATGATATTCACCTAATTTATACCAGTCGCGCTCGATCAAAAGCTGTCCGCAGTTATGACAATACGTGCTTCCTCCTTGGGTATCATGAACGTTACCGGTATAAACATAGCGCAGGCCTTTTGAAACAGCGATCTGACGCGCCCGGGTCAGCGTTGCCGGAGGAGTCGGCGGATGGTCCAACAGACGGAAATCCGGATGAAAAGCGGTAAAGTGCAGAGGCACATCCGTTCCTAAATTTTTGGCGATCCATTCGGTCATCGCGTGCAGTTCTCCTTCGCTGTCATTTTCACCGGGGATAATTAAATTAGTGATCTCAAACCACACGCTCGTTTTCTTCTTTAAATACACCAGTGTATCCAAAACCGGCTGCAGGCCGCTCAGAGTTAAATTTCGATAGAATTTTTCAGTAAAAGCCTTGAGATCCACATTCGCCGCGTCCATGTGCTGAAAAAATTCCGGCCGCGCTTCGTCCGTAATATAACCGGCGGTTTTGGCCACCGGATGGATCCCCGCCTCCCGGCAGGCATCCGCCACATCCATGGCGTATTCCGCGAATATTACCGGATCGTTATAAGTGAACGCCACACTTTTACAGCCATACTTTTTTGCCGCCTGGGCGATCTGTTTGGGTGAAGCTTGATCAGTGAGACGGTCAAACTCTCTGGATTTGCTGATGCTCCAATTCTGGCAAAATTTGCATCCGAGATTGCACCCGGCGGTGCCGAAAGAAAGGATGCTTGTTCCGGGATAAAAATGATTAAGCGGTTTTTTCTCGACCGGGTCGATACAGAACCCGCTGCTCTTGCCGTAGGTGGTCAGGACGATCTTGCCGCCCGCATTCTGGCGGACAAAACAAAACCCGCGCTGGCCTTCGTGCAGCGTGCAGTTTCTGGGGCACAAATTACAGAGGACCCGCCCCCCTTCCGCAGGATGCCAAAATTTGCCAATATAATTTTCAGTTCGGCTAATCACAGGAATATTATAATTTGCTTTTCGGCATTTTTGGTATTATATTTATTTGCCTACCATATTTAGAGAAGGCAAATAGATATCTCAAATTCATTCACCGAAAGTATTTTTATCCCGCCTTCCCATAACACCCCAGGCTTCAGCCCGGGGATGGGAAAGCGGCGGGATTCGCCCCGCGAGGGGCAGGTAGAAAGGAACCGCGGCTTTAGCCCGCGGGGGCTCCATGGACAAAAAACCGTTCGAACCGAATTTTAAGACTCCTCGGACAGACCTCTGCCGCGAGGAGAATAATAAACTTTTTCTGCATCTGCGCAATCAGCAGGTCGCGCAGGAATTCCGCGACAAGGAAAAAGCCGACATCTCCTGGGAAGTTGAGGCGATCGCAAAATCCAGCGGGGTTTATTTAGAATTCAACCGCGCCAAGACCGGCGAGGGAAAAGACTGGATGTACCTGATCCGCATCAGCGTGACCGGCGGCGGCCCATTGACCCGCAAACAGTGGCAAATTGTGGACGACCTTTCGGAGAAATACACGAAAGACACCGACGGCCATCCGTCAATCCGTTTCACCAACCGGCAAAATATTCAGTTCCATTGGATCAAAAAAGAAAATGTTATCGACATTGTTAAATCCATGGCTGAGGCCGGTTGGAATTCCTTGAACGGCTGCGGGGACAACACCCGCAATGTGATGGCCTGCCCCGGCTCGCGCCATTCCGACATTTTTAACGCTAACGCCTGGTCGCACTGGGCCGGACAATATTTTCAATTACCTTTAGATCCGTTCATCCAGATCTTCACGATCGATCCGAAATACCTGCGCCGTCCCGGCGAATCGTTTGAATACGGCCCGCAGTTATTGAACCGTAAATTCAAGATCGCTTTCGGCACAGTTCACCGTGACCCTAAAAGCGGATTGATCGTTCCGGATAACTGCGTCGAGTTGCGCACCAATGACTTGGGCGTCGCGCCGATTGTCGAGAACGGCAAAGTCGCCAAATTTCAAATTTACGTCGGCGGCGGGCAAGGCGAACGAAACGGTAAAGCTGCCATGGCGGCACTCGGCGTTCCGGTCTGCCGCTGCACCGAAGACCAGCTCAAAGCGGTCATAGATGCCGTCGTGAAAGTCCAGATGGAATGGGGCGACCGCCAGAACCGCGTCTGGGCCCGCGTCAAATATGTCATCAAAAAAATGGGGCCGGATTGGTTCCGCGATCAGATGAGCAGTGTTTTGGGCTTCCCTCTTGAGAAACCTGATCCGAATCTGGATTACGGCGCCCGCGATCTTCACTTCGGCTGGTCCAAACAGCCTGCGAACGGGTTGCTCAGTTACGGCGCCTTTCTTGAGAACGGCCGCATCACGGATTTTAGCCGGAACGGAAAATTAAAATCCATGATGCGCGAGTTGATGAACAAATATCCGATCGAAATGATGATCACACCGAACCAGGACGCGATCTTCCAGAACATTCCTATCGCCGCACAAAAAGATTTTGAAACGGACCTTACGAAATTCGGGTTTGGGCAAAGAAATGGCAAAAAATATTCCGAACTCCGCCTGCACTCCGGCGCCTGCGTGGGACGCGACACCTGCCGCCTGACCTACACAGATTCTGAAAAGTTTGAACCCACCCTGATCGATGAGTTGGAAGCCCTCGGCTGGGGCGGCATCAAAGAATCGATCGGCATAACGGGGTGCGAGCGCCAATGCTTCCGCCCGGCGACCAAAACGATCGGGCTGGTCGGCAGCGGCTTGAACCGTTATCAATTTAAATTAATGGGCGATGAAACCGGACGTTTCCAAGGGGTCCCGGTCATCTCCGGCGACGGCAATGCGATGTACCTGCGTTCCGTCCCGCGTGAAAAGTGCGCAACCGTTATCGACACACTCTTTAAATTCCACAAGGCGAGCGGAAAATCCAGCGAGGGGTTAGGTGAATTTCATCGAAGGATAGGGATGGATGCAATCATCAAACACTTGACGGAAAATCCCGCCACCGCGGAGTTGATGGCGAAAATGTTTCCGACCGACTGCGTGATCGAATAGCAGATTACTTCTTGCCGGAAAAATAATCAGGATACGTGTCCAACTTGACCCAGCGCCCCGCGTTCGAACTTTTCCCGCAGGCATCCAAAACACACAAGCTGTTCAAACCTTCCTTGAATCCTGTTTCAATCGATTTCCCGGACTTAATACTTTTATAAAATTCCTTGATCTGTTCGTCGATAGAACGATCATCTGCCAGCTTAATTTCCTTTGATGGGGACGGGATTCGGCCGACATCGCGGCCATGCCTCACCACGAGGCGGTGATTCTGGCAATACACCGTACCGTCGGTGCCGTAGATATGGATAAAATCTTCCAAACACTGGCAATAATTTGTCTGTAAATAAACCGTGGCTCCAGTCTTCAACATCAGCATCACGGCGTTCGCATCCGGCGCAGTTCCCAGGCCGGCGACATTCTTTAAAACCGCATTCACGGCCGTGACAGGGCCGAACCAATAATGTAGCAAGTCAAAATAATGTATGCCAACCGTCGCCAGCGGGCCTTCCGGATGCGATTGAACATCAGCCCGCCAATTGTTCGCCGGTAAATTATAGATGCCCCCGTGCGATTTATTAATGACAAGGCTGACAATTTTTCCCAGCCGGCCGGACTCAATGATCTTCTTAATTTCCCGGCACCAGGGCTGACGCCGGAAATTGTGCCCCACAAAAAATCGCAGAGATCTTCCCTTAAGCAATTTGCCTATTGTGCGGGCATCAGAAAGTTTATGGGTGAGAGGTTTTTCGACAAAGACATGCTTCCCTGCCTTGATCGCTTGGACGCAATACTTGAAATGATGTTGGGTCGGCGTCAGAATAAAAACTGCTTCAATCTCTTGAGAGCTTAAAATATCCTTCAGGCGCGCAGTTCCCCTTTTCGGGTCCCAGCGTTTGGCTTTTACCGGATCAGGGTGATAGCCGTAAACAACCTGAAAAGAAGATCTTTTGTCCAGGCAGTCGAGGATCTTGGCAGCATAGCCGCCTATACCGATAACGCCGACGTTCATCATATCCGTGGTTGAAGTGGGCTAATCGTTAACGCGATAACAGCGATCGCATGGGGACAGTTGATTTTTCAATTTTTCT
>CAYING010000085.1:0-8993 GCA_964364715.1 uncultured Planctomycetales bacterium | reverse complement strand
TGAGGCGTTTGTGTTAACCAAGCAGTGTTCGCTTGGTTACAGTTAAATACTCCCCCGCGAGGGCTCGAACCTCGGACCCATTGGTTACGATCTGACTTCAATTGCTTGAAGAGTCGGACTTTCTCTTCGCCATTATTAGCGGAAATCCTTCGGCTTTGCCTCAGGATAAAATTTCGCTCCGCTCAATTTTAGGCGGCGGGTGTAAAGTCTCTGCACTTGCCCTTCATTGCTTTTTTCAAAACAACAAATGCTAGCTCAGGATTGCCCCGCCGTCTTCTTGCATAATGCAAGAAGGCGGGGTTTCCCTGACTTAGCCCGCTTTACACTCTAACGTTTCCGTTAGAGGCTGCTAACCTTTAACAGCCAATTGCTCTACCAACTGAGCTACAGGGGAATATTTACCTCAAATTTATTTAGAGAGAATATCCCCTAGTACTGATTACCACAGACTTTATCCGGAGAAATCAGTACAGGGGAATAAAATTTGAGATTCGAATTTTAAAGAGCAAAAAGATTGATGAAATTATAACCAAATTCCGTTAAAAGTCAATCTTTCCTTGACTTTATCAGAAGAAACAGGGATTAGATCTGATTTTTTCTTAATCTTATTAAGGAAAAATCCGTCAATATTTTAAACGGCTTCAACTACTCTTTGATCTGTCGACGGGAATTGAGGGACATCGTGAGGGTGGAAAGGTCGGCGTATTCAACCGAACTGCCGACCGGAATGCCTAACCCGATACGGCTGATCGTGATCCCCATATTGCGCAATTCTTGGGAAATATACAAAGCGGTCATCTCGCCTTCGGTATCCGGATCGGTCGCGATCACAACTTCTTTAATTCCCTGTTTGGCCACGCGGCTGATGAGCTGCGGAATTTTCAAGTCATCCGGGCCTCTCCCTTCAGCCGGCGACAACGCCCCCAAAAGAACGTGATAATGGCCGCGGTACGAGCCGGTGCGTTCGATCGCCCAAAGATCTTTGGGACTCTCGACCACACAAAGGGTCGCTTCATCGCGGTTGGTATCACTGCAGATCATACAAATTTCGGTTTCGCTCAAATTATTACAGAGGCGGCAAAAGTGCAGGCCTTCTTTGAGGTCCAAAATACTTTTCGCCAGATCGTGCGTGTCTTCCGGCGGATTGTCCAGCAGCCAAAACACGATTCGCTCGGCGCTGCGGCGGCCCACGCCGGGCAGTTTGACGAGGCGTTCGATCAGTTTCTCGATTAATCGGGGGTAACTCATGGGATTATTTCTATAAAGTCAAAAGTTAAAAGTACGAGTCAAAAATCAAAACTTTTAACTTTTGCCTTTCATTTTTGACCTTTGACTTTTAACTTTTGACTTTTTCCTACTCGTTATGCCATTTATGAACGACTTTTCCTTTGAATGTTTCCAGCGCCGCCCGGATCAACGGTTCGTCATCGGAATGTTTGACAGTCTCGACCAAACGATATTCCACGCGCAGTTGATTTTTTAATTTCTCCGAAAAAATTCTCTCCACCAGCGCGACCGTGTCCTTACTCTCGAGCGCTTCTTTTTGGAACGCGTGGTCCTGAGCAAATCCCACAATCAGTCTCGGCAAACCTTTATCTCTTTTAATTTCGATCGGGACACCTTCCTGTAAATAGGTCGCCGCCGACATTTTCTCGCGGCTGACCGCGTGGGTCAGCGCATCCCAGGCTTTTTTAATACGGTCAACATCCAGTTCAATAACGTCCGAAGAATTTTCGATCCCCGTTTCCTTTGAAATTTGCGGCGCTGGATCCTCAGGTTCGGGCTGCTTCACCGGCGCGGACCCATCAGGTCCCGCGGCTTCGGCCTGATTGGCCGGCGCGGGGGAAAAATCCGCCTGCCCTTTCTGGCTCTTGAGTATTTCTACGGGGGAAGATTTACGCAGCGGAATATTTTGCGCCGGCGATGGAACTGCCGCGGGAACCGGACTCGGGGCGGCAGCGGGGCGCGCCCCTTCCCCCGGATACGTTAATTTAGCAAAAGCGATCTCGAGCGGCATCCGCAAAGACTCGGTGATCCGGGCCACTTCCTGCGCCTCGATCAAGGCATCGATGGCGGTTAAAATATCTTTCAGCGAAAACTTCTCCGTCTGCGCCAACAGCATATCCTTGATCTCAACCGGATAATCGATCAATTTTCCCAGCGGCTTTCCGCCCACTTTAACGACCATAAGGTTGCGAAAATGTTCGGCCAAATCCCGCGCGAGCTGTTTGATGTCTTTTCCCTGCTCGATAATTTTATCCAAAACGCTCAAACTTGCCGCGCAATTTTTATCGCCCAAAGCGCCGGTCAATTCAAAAAGCAGCTGGATCTCGACCGTCCCCAGCATCGCGGAAACATCCTGCGCCCTGACCGCTTTCTCGCTCACCGCGCTCAGCTGATCCAAAATGCTCAGCGCGTCGCGCAAACTTCCCTGCGCCGCCTTGGCAATGGCCAAGAGCGCTTCATTTTCGACATTTAAACTTTCCTTCCGGCAGATATTCTCCAAAACCTGCATCACGGCCTTGACGCTGATCCGTTTAAAATCGAAACGCTGGCAGCGGGAAATGATCGTCTCCGGAACTTTGCTGATATCGGTGGTGGCAAAAATAAATTTGACGTGTTCGGGCGGCTCTTCGAGGGTCTTTAAAAGCGCGTTGAACGCCTCCGGCGTCAGCATGTGAACTTCATCGACGATATAAATTTTATAACGGCCGTAGCCGGGGGCGAATTTTACGTTTTCACGCAAAGCGCGGATCTCATCGATCCCGCGGTTGGAGGCGCCGTCGATCTCCAGGACATCAAAACTTGTTCCTTTGGCGATCTCTTTGCAGGCCGTGCATTCGCCGCAAGGCTTCAGGGCCGGGCCTTTTTCACAATTCAGGCATTTGGCAAGGATACGGGCGCAGGATGTTTTTCCGATCCCCCGCGGGCCGCAAAAAAGGTACGCGTGGGCGATTCTTTTGGCGGCAATGGCGTTCTTGAGAAGTTCGGTGATGTGTTCTTGACCGGTGACTTCATCAAAAATGCCGGGGCGGTGTTTTCTGGCGAGGACTAGATAGGACATTATGATTTCATTGTAGCAGATTATGCCACAAACTCAATTCGGCAGACAAATTTCTACGATTTTTTACAGGATGATAATTATACGATGAGCTCACGGCGTGTGTTACAATGTGGCGTAATGAAAAAGCGCGTGCTCGTCATCGATGATTCGCCGGAAATCCTGAATGTCACCCGGCATCTTTTGGAGTCACGGGGGTTTGAGGTCTCGTCACTCGCGGATGATAATCAGGCCTTGCCGACAGTGGAAAAATTCCAGCCCGATATTGTGATCCTGGACATGCTCCTCACCTTTCGCAGCGGGGCTGAAATTTGCCATGATCTTAAAAATCAGGCCGCGACCAAAAATATTCCCATTATTATCACGACCGGGCAGATGAACCATCGAGAAATCGAATCGCACACCCCCGATCTTCAGCCCGCCGACGCCTATCTGATCAAACCTTTTGAATTTGACCACCTGCTCGAAACAATCCAAAAACTCATCACCCGCAACTGACCCGGCTTTTTTCCACTCCCGGGGTGGAATTGAACCTACTTTGCCTTGCTTTTCATTGACAGCGCGATGCGTTTGCGGTCCATATCCACTTCCAAAACCGTCACCCTGACCTTTTGCTGAACTTTCACGACGTCATTCGCGTCTTTCACAAAACGGTCGGCCAATTGGCTGACGTGCACCAACCCGTCCTGATGCACGCCGATATCGACAAACGCGCCGAACGCGGTGACATTGGTAACAATCCCCGGCAATTTCATCCCCGGCTTCAAGTCTTCCATCTTCTGCACCCCTTCTTGAAACGCGAACGCTTCAAATTGTTCGCGGGGATCACGGCCCGGTTTGGTCAATTCACTTTGAATATCCTGCAGCGTCGGAAGGCCGATCTTATCATCCGCATAGTTTTCCAATTTGATCTTGCGGACTAAATTCTCATTGGTGATCAAATCTTTAATCCCGCAGCCTAAATCTTCAGCCATCTTTTCAACAACCGGATAACTCTCCGGATGGACGGCGCTGGCATCCAAAGGATTTTCCGCGTCGCGGATCCGCAAAAAACCGGCGGCCTGCTCAAAAACTTTGGCATTCAGTCCGCTCACCTTCTTAAAATCTTCCCGCGATCTAAACGCGCCATGCCGGTTACGGTATTCCACCAGCGCCTGCGCGCGGCTCGGCCCGATCCCTGAGACATACATCAAAAGCTGTTTGCTCGCGGTATTGGCCTCCACCCCGACCTGGTTCACGCAGCTCATCACGATATCGTCCAAACTTTCCTTTAACAGCGCCTGGTCCACGTCATGCTGGTATTGCCCGACGCCGATCGACTTGGGATCGATCTTGACCAATTCCGCCAGCGGGTCCATTAACCGCCGTCCGATCGAAACCGAACCGCGCACCGTGATATCCTGGTCAGGAAATTCTTCACGGGCCGCATCCGATGCCGAATAGATCGAAGCCCCGCTCTCATTGACCATGACGATCTGGATCGCTTTAGGCAGGCCGAGCCCTTTGATAAAACTTTCCGTTTCGCGGCTTGCGGTACCGTTGCCGATCGCGATGCATTCGATGTCATATTTTTTGCACAGCGACTTGATCACGTCCGCCGCTTCATCGCGCTTAGGCTCCGGCTCCATCGCGGGGTAAACTGTTTCGTTGATGAGAAGTTTTCCCTGCCGGTCCAGGCAAACGATCTTACAGCCGGTGCGGAATCCCGGATCGACCGCCAGAACATTTTTCCGGCCCAAGGGCGGCGCCATTAAAAGCTCACGCAGATTTTGCGCAAACACCTTGACCGCTTCTTTATCCGCCCGCTCTTTACTCGACATCCGGATCTCGGTTTCCATCGACAAAGACAGCAAACGCTTATAGCAATCTTCGACGGCGAGCTTAACCTGCCGCGCGCTTTCACTGCGGTTCTCGACGAATTTTTCGGTCAAAAGGCCGAGCGCGTCAGCCTCCGGCGGCAAGACCCGTAAGAGCAAAAACCCTTCCGCCTCCCCTCGGCGCATCGCGAGGATACGGTGCGACGGCGCGGCCTTGGCCGGCTCGCGCCAATCAAAGTAATCGCGGAACTTAGCGCCCGCGGTTTCTTTATTGCGGATGGCCTTGGAAATAAATTCCGCCTTTTCTTCAAACAAGGCGCGCATCTGAGCCCTGGTCTTCTGGTCTTCGTTGACCCATTCCGCAATAATATCCCGCGCGCCGGACAACGCCTCTTCGCCGCTCGGCACGCCCTTCTCCGCGCCGATAAATTTCACCGCCTCGACGGCGGGATCGATCTTTGGGTCCTGCTCGATCAAAATTTCCGCCAGCGGCTCCAGCCCCTTTTCGATCGCGATCATCGCGCGTGTACGGCGCTTCGGCTTGTACGGCAGGTAAATGTCCTCTAAAACCGCCATCGTCGACGCGGCCAGGATCTTTTCCTTGAGCTCGTCGGTTAATTTTCCTTGGTCCTCGATGGATTTGACGATCGTCTCGCGCCGCTTATCCAACTCGGCCAATGCCTTCAAACGATCGCGGATCGAGGCGACCTCGACTTCATCCAGGCTTCCGGTCGCTTCTTTACGGTAACGGGCGATGAAAGGAATGGTGTTGCCTTGGGACAAAAGCTCGACGGCCGCGTTGATCTTTGAAACCGGGAGGTTTAACTCTCTGGAGAGGGTGGGGACGTAGGATGAAAGCATAAAAATTAATTCCGCTTTGCGGGATATCTATTTGCCTTCTCTGAAAATGTAGGAGGCAAATAAAGGAACGGATCCTGCTGCGCAGGATAACCGTACTTACTTTTCCAGCAAACCTTTAAGTGAAAGTAAGTACGGAGAGGCCGGGACATTCCATGATCCTTTGAGATAGTCCCGGCTTCCAAATATTATACGGAGAGGCCGGGACATTCCATGATCCTTTGAGATAGTCCCGGCTTCCAAATATTATACGGAGAGGTCGGGATTTGAACCCGAGGACCCGTTACCAGGTCAACTGCTTAGCAGGCAGTTGCATTCAGCCACTCTGCCACCTCTCCAAAATCTAAATCTAAAAATTCTAACTGGCTATGAAAAAACGATTTTGCTTTAATTTCAGCAAAAAAGCAACTGTGCTTAAATTGTGCTTACATTTAAGGACGCATTATACACAAAATCGCCGGCCTTGTTGCTAATTTTTCCACCAATGTTTTCCATCAATCGTTAATCGTTTCGATCGCTATTTTTCATTGAGCCGGTTGTAAGCGGGCCAATTTTTCCTTGGAATAATCTTGCCGCAATAAGGTCAGGTGTGCATCTTCTTTCGGTTTCTTCCCGGCCTGCCGTCCGGCAGGTTTTCCAAAACGATGTTTCAGTTGCACAAAACCGCATTCCGGGCATCGAATAACCGATTTTAGTCCGGCGCGCCCTTTTTAAAACAACAATAAACGAATTTCTGTTGAGACTGCCGCGGCGTAATGTGAGTCTCATCCACGCATTTGACAAAATTGAAAGAACTTCCAAGTTCGCTGCTTAATTTCTCCGGATTATAACGCTCAACATCCAACCCGCTGCACTTGGGCGGGCCCGCCAAATCAAAAGCGGCGATGATGACATGCCCGCCCGGTTTCACCGCTTTTTGCATAGCGTTCACATACTTCTTTCTATCTGCCGGGTTAGTTAAAAAATGGAAAACGGCCCGGTCATGCCAGAGGTCATATTGCTGCGGCGGTTCAAATTGGGTTATATCCGCCTCGATCCAAGTCACTTCTTCAGCCCGCCCGGTTAATCTTTCTTTAGCATATTGCACCGCTTGAGCCGAGATATCAAGAACTGTTATATTTTTAAATCCCTTCCCGAGAAGATTATCAACCAGAACCGATGCTCCGCCGCCCACGTCAATAATCCTCTGCGCCGGATGAATCCCGGTTAAAGCGATAAGCTCGAGTGAGACAGCCGGTTTTACCTGATACCAGCTCACTTCGATCGGCTTTTTAGCCTGATACACTTTTTCCCAATGCTGTTTAGGATCAAACGCCGTCAATAGGCCTCCATTTTTGCTTCTTCATAAGGGATAAAAGCTGAGTTGATGATGAGAAAAAATGCAAAAGGCGCCAAGAACATCGGCCGGGTCCCGGCCAAAAAAGCAGTTCCTAAAAGCATGAGCCCCAATCCTAAATACATGGGATTTCGCGTCACGCGGCACGGCCCATCCGCGGCCATGGCCGTCGGTATTTCCGTCGGCTGAAGCGGCGGAGAGATTTGGGGTCTTTTCATATTGCCCGAGAGCGGTACTTTTTTAAAACCCACATCATCGGACACCAATTGGTAAAAGCTGACTGAAACAAATTGAGCCCCACAAAAGCGGTAAACCACAGCCAGCCCGGATGTACGTAATGAGCCGACAGTAAACTTATAATGATGAATGCTCCGGCGATGCCTCTCAGCGTCTTTTCCATCTGGGCCTCCTCCTTTTAGAAACTATACCTGGATCGGATAAAAATATTTTTATTTCTTTTCATCTGGCCAAATTCGGTTAAATCATCCTCCCCCCAAGGCAGATTGGCGCCTAAAACAACCTTCCATTGATCGGTGATATTATAACTAATTGCCGGGCGAACATAGCCGTCCTTATCGGACGGGGAATAGAAATTAAATAACGAGACAGCTACGGTCTGATTCTTATAGAGTTTTGTGATCCGTTGTGTCAGCCGATGCCGGAATTCATCAAAAACAAAATCCGCCGGCAAAAGATTGGCGCTGTAGTCAGCATAATTCAATGTTTGTCCATAGAGATATTGAAATCCGATTTTCAAATCATTCCCCAAATCTTTTTCATAGCCGGTTAAAACTTTGGCCATAGAATTTTCGATAAGCCGGTTTTTGCCGCCGGAATCTTCGCGTGAATTATAATATCCGAACTCGATATTCCCGATGCCGCTTGCCACCGGCCCGCGCAGGCTCCCTCCATAAACATCCAAGCGCGGATAAAAAAGCTGCCGGGCCGCCTCATCCTTGTAACTGTTAGGATTTTTATCAAACCCGCGAAAATAATAAAAGGCGGCTTCCTGGCTCCCCGGATTCCGGTAAACCCTTAACGCATATTCGAGGTTAGACGGCTGCAATGGAGGCTCGAAAAGATCGCGGTCAGAATTAATTCCGGCAATCCCTCCCTGAAAGCTGTCAAAAAAAGACAATCGATCCCCTTCGGCTATCGTGTTTGGTTCAAACTTTGAGATGACAAAATCCATGTCCGCCGACGAAGGGTAAAACGACATTTTCATCGCATCCGACGGTTTTTTTAAATATTCGTCGTCCCGGCCGGCAAAAAATGATATGTAGTCTTTTGGGAAAAGGTCGTTAACAAATAAATAATCGCCGGTTCCCCACGTCAAGATCTGCCTTCCTAACTTGAGGTCAGTATCATTCGACGGCGAAGCGGAAAAATTCAGCTCTCTTAATTCAAAATCTGTTTTACCGGAAAAATATTCATCAACCGTAAAATCGCCTTTGAAATTTAGGGAAGAATTCTTTTGCGCCAGCAACCCCTCTCCTTCAAACAAATATTTTGTTTTAAGCTGCAGGCGTTGTTCAAATAGATTAAAATTATCCCTTTTGGTATTATCATCACTCACTTTAGGTCCATAGGCAAATTCCGCAAAACCATGGAATTCCGGCATGGCGGCCCAAGCGAAGGACGCCGCAAAAAAAGCTGTCCCGGCGGCAAGAATAATAAAGATCGCTCTGCCATTTATTTTATCCATTGAACCGGCGGCTTCCTTAAGTATCGTTCGGAAAAAATATCATCGCCTATTCCTGAATTATATTTGATTTCCTCGAGGGAAACTTCTGTCCGGTGCCCGCTTTTTACGTTTTTAACGGCTCTTTTGGTGACGGTGGGGATACCGTCAATCTCCCTGATTTCCCCGGCCTCAAATTGCCGGTAGAGCTCGTTCTGTTTATCATAAAACTCTTCTTTA
>CAYING010000084.1:0-9112 GCA_964364715.1 uncultured Planctomycetales bacterium | reverse complement strand
AGGCTGCACGGCGCCGATGCGCGACGAGAACCAATTGCACGCCGCGGTCGTTGAACTGATCGCGCTCGATAACGCCGAGATCAAATATTCCACCGTGCAGAACTGGTACGCCGGCGACAAAGAAGGCAAAGGCGGCATTTACAATTTCGTCACTAAACGCGGAAAGTGTTTAGGAAAAAATTCCAAGATCTCCTGGACCCAGGTCGAGGCGGGTTCGGCGATCACCTGGAAATACCCGAGCGTCATTCTGCAGGGCGATAATTCCGTCGGGAAATTTTATTCCGTCGCCCTGACCAATAACCGGATGCAGGCCGACACCGGGACCAAGATGATCCACATCGGCAAAAATACCAAGAGCACGATCGTGTCCAAAGGTATTTCCGCCGATGAATCCAACAACAATTACCGGGGGCTCGTGAAGATCCTGCCCTCAGCCGACGGCGCGCGCAACTATTCGCAGTGCGACTCGATGCTGATCGGCAATAAATGCCGCGCCAACACATTCCCGTACATCGAGGTGAAGAACTCGACCGCGGTGATGGAGCATGAGGCGTCCACATCGAAAATCAATTTAGAACAGCTCTTTTACCTGCGTTCACGCGGGCTCGATCTGGAAGGGGCTGTGTCTTTGATCATAAACGGTTTCTGCAAGGATGTTTTTAAAGAACTGCCGATGGAATTTGCCGTCGAGGCGGTTCGCTTGCTTGAGATGAAGCTAGAAGGAAGCGTTGGGTAAAAACTGTCACAAGACACATGTCACACATTCCAAGAAAAGTCTTTACTTGTGACGTGTGACTTAGTAAGAGGAATCAAAATGATAGAAATTAAGAATCTCCATGCTGGAATTGCTGAAACGCCCATTTTAAAGGGCCTTAATCTTAAGATCAACGCCGGGGAAGTGCACGCGATCATGGGGCCGAACGGTTCCGGAAAAAGTACCTTGGCCAAGGTCATCGCCGGGAATCCGGAATACGCGGTGACCGGGGGCGAGATCCTTTACGAAGTGAATTTTAAAAAGATCAATCTGCTCGAGCTGGAACCTGAACAGCGGGCCCGCGAAGGTGTCTTTTTGGCGTTCCAATATCCGGTCGAGATCCCGGGCGTGAATACGTCGATGTTCCTGCGCGCCGCCTTTAACGAGATCTGCAAACACCAGGGCGCCGAAGAAATGGATCCGCTCGAATTCGACGAATATATCCGTAAAAAAATGAAACTCCTCGAGATGGATGACAAGTTCATCAGCCGTCCGGTCAACGTGGATTTCTCCGGCGGGGAAAAGAAACGCAACGAGATCCTGCAGATGGCGGTCCTCAACCCGCGTTTCGCTGTTCTGGATGAAACCGATTCCGGCCTCGATATCGATTCGATGCGGATCGTCTCGGACGGAGTCAACAAACTTCGCAGCAAGAACAACGCGATCCTTTTGATCACCCATTATCAGCGCCTCTTGAACTACATCGTCCCTGATTTTGTCCACATTCTTCACGACGGCAAGATCATCAAATCCCAAGGCAAAGAACTCGCCATGGAAGTCGAGAAAAAAGGGTACGATTGGCTCATTAAATATTGACCAATAATGAACCGGGAATCCGCTATGATCTTACAATCTGAAAAAATCCGCCCGCTCATCAGCGGTTTAGAAAATCTGGACAAGACGATCGCCATCCAGTCCACCGGATGGCTCAAAGAATTCCGTTTAAAAAATTTGTCCCGATTCCAGGGTCTGCCGTTCCCCACCGTCAAGGACGAGGAATGGAAGTACACCTCGATCGAACCGATTCTGCGCGAGAACTACCGCCTCGCGTCCGGCGCACAATTAACCGACCGCAGCCTTCTGGACAAGATCACATCCGGGGAAGAATGCGCGTTCGTTTTTGTCGATGGTGTTTTCTCATCCGAACTTTCCAATATCAAGGGGCTCCCCAAAGGCGTTGTCCTTTCGACGATCTCGGACGCGGCTGTCAACTATAAAGCCGACATCGAGAACATTTACAAAAAATATGATCCGGACACCGAGGCAAAGTTCACGGCGCTCAATCTCGCCGCGGCCGGCAACGGCGCGTTCGTCAAGGTGAGCGACAAAGCCGTTTTTGAAAAATTGATCCACATTGTCCATATCACCACACAGGGGCGAACCGCCGTATTGCCGCAGTCGATCATCACGATTGGAAAATCGAGCGAAGCGTCCGTGCTGGAAACGTATATCGGCTTCGACAACACACTGGTCTATTTCACCAACGCGCTGACGGACATTTACATCGCTGAGAACGCGACATTGCATTACCACAAGGCCCAGAGCGAAAGCCTAAAGGCATTTCATATCGGCACGACCCGCGTATGGCAGGAAACAAATTCCAACTTTGAAGGATTTTCCTTTATGGTCGGCGCGGGCATTGCTCGGAATAATCTGGATATCGCCTTAACCGGGGAAGGGATAAATTCACGCCTAAACGGTTTATACTGCACCAACGGGACACAGTTGGCCGATAATCATTCTGTAGTCGATCACCGTCAGCCGAATTGTACCAGCAATCAACTTTACAAAGGTGTCTTGAATGGGGCCTCCCGCGCGGTGTTTAACGGAAAGATCTTTGTCAAACCGATCGCCCAAAAAACTAATTCTTATCAGCTGAATAAAAATCTTTTGCTGGGCAAAGACGCCAGGATCGACACCAAACCTCAGCTCGAGATCGGTGCCAACGACGTGAAATGCACGCACGGCGCCACGATCGGACAACTCAACGAGGACGAAATTTTTTATCTTCAGTCCCGCAGTATTCCCAGAAAGACGGCCGTGAAGATGCTCTGCCAGGGTTTTGTGGACGACATCATCAATACGATCCCCAATGGGACGGTTCGCTATAAACTGAACCGCTTGCTTGAACCGACGCTGGCTTCCTTCTAAATGGTGACCACCATGCCATGCACATTCAATGTCGTAAAAATACGAAAAGACTTTCCAAACCTGCACATCAAAGTGCACGGCAAGCCCTTGGCCTATCTCGACAACGCCGCGACGACCTTTAAACCGCAGTGTGTGATCGACGCCCTTACGAACCATTACCTGGCCTCGACGTCCAACATTCACCGTGGGGTACATTTTTTAAGCGAGCAGGCGACCGCGCAGTTCGAGGCGTCCCGTGAGAAGGTGCAAAAATTTTTAAACGCCAAAGAACCTTGCGAAATTATTTTCACACGGGGGACCACGGAATCCATTAATCTTGTCGCGAGCAGTTTTGGGCGCACCTTCATTGGCAAAGGTGGTGAGATCCTCATCTCCGGAATGGAGCATCATTCCAACATCGTTCCCTGGCAGATGCTCTGCGAAGAAAAAGGGTGCGTCCTCAAGGTCATTCCGCTGAATGACAAAGGCGAGATCATCTGGGAAAAATTTGAAGCGCTCCTGACGCCGAAAGTGAAACTTGTTTCGATCGTTTACATTTCCAATTCACTAGGCACAATCAATCCGATTAAACAGATCATCGACGCCGCGCATAATTTAAAGATCCCTGTCCTGATCGATGCGGCGCAGGCGGTGAGCCATCGTCCGATCGACGTGCAGTATTTTGACTGCGATTTCCTGGCGTTCTCCGGGCATAAATTATTCGGCCCGACCGGTGTGGGCGTTCTCTACGGCAAAAAAACTTTGCTCGACAAAATGCCGCCGTACCAGGGTGGGGGAGATATGATCGCCTCCGTCACTTTTGAAAAGACCACCTACAACGTCCTGCCGCACAAATTCGAGGCCGGGACGCCGAACGTCGCCGATGTGATCGCCTTAGGAGCTGCCATTGATTATATCAAATCCATTGATTTCGAAAGCATCGCCGCCCACGAAGATGAACTTCTCCGCTACGGTACGGAAAAACTTAAAAACATCCCCGGGCTCCGGCTGATCGGAACCGCCGCCGAAAAAATTTCCATCCTTTCGTTTGTGCTGAATAATATTCATCCGCACGACATCGGCACATTGATCGATCAGGAAGGTATCGCCATCCGCACCGGCCATCACTGCACCCAGCCGGTGATGCATCATTTTAAAGTGCCGGCGACCGCGCGGGCCTCGTTAGCTTTTTATAATACGAAGAAAGAGATCGACCGTCTGGTTAAGGCGATCCAGAAAGTCAAAAAGGTATTCCATGAGTGATTCCATGAAGGACGAACTGTACCAGCAGGTGATCCTGGAGCACAATAAAAAACCGCGCAATTTTAAAGAATTACCGGACGCGACCCATTTTGCCGAGGGGTACAACCCGCTGTGCGGCGACCATCTCAAGGTTTATCTTAAGGTCAGCAAGGAGAATATCATCGACGAGGTTTCGTTTATCGGGGACGGCTGCGCGATCTCGAAAGCCTCAGCGTCCATGATGACAGTGAGTTTAAAAGGGAAAAGCGTGGGTGACGCGAAGATCCTTTTTGAACAATTCCACGCGCTCGTTAAGGGCAGCCTCAACCCGGACAATGACCCCAACAATCTAGAGAAACTTGCGATCTTTTCCGGGATCTGGCATTACCCGGCCCGCGTTAAATGCGCGAGTTTGAGTTGGCACACGGTGAAGGGGGCTCTGGAAAAGATTGATAAGGCGGTTTCTACAGAATGAAAGCACGAAGCACTAAACCCTAAATCCTAAACAATTTTAAAATTCTAATGACAAAAATTAAAAACGTTTTGAACATTTGGATTTCGGTAATTTGTGTTTGTTTAGAGATTTAGTGCTTAGGGTTTCGGATTTTATATGATCCTTCAAGATAAACTTAATCGCCCCCTCCACGACCTGCGTATTTCCGTCATCGACCGCTGCAATTTCCGTTGTCCGTACTGCATGCCCAAAGAACAATACCCGCAGCAGTACAAATTCCTTCAAAAAAGCGACTGGCTGACCTTCGGCGAGATCATCCGGCTCGTGAGAATTTTTACCCACCTCGGTGTCAACAAGATCCGCCTGACTGGTGGAGAACCGTTGCTACGTCCGGATCTCCCCAATTTACTCAAACAACTTCATGCGCTCGACGGGATATCCGATTCCGCCCTAACCACCAACGGTTCCTTGCTCAAAAAATATGCCAAGGACCTTAAATCCGCCGGATTGAAACGCCTCACTGTAAGTTTGGATACTCTGGATTCGAGGATCTTTAAACACATGAGCGGCCGACACGGATCCGTTAAGACTGTCTTAGACGCAATCGACGCAGGCGCCCAAGCCGGATTCGAATCGATCAAGATCAATGTCGTTGTACAAAAAGGTGTGAACGACCACACCATTATTGACCTTGTCGAACATTTCCGCGGCACACCGCACGTACTGCGGTTCATAGAATACATGGACGTCGGCACTTGCAACCACTGGAACTTTAAATATGTTTTTTCGTCAAAAGAGATCCTAAATCTCATCAGCCGGGATTACCCTCTCGAGCCGGTCGGCTCCAAATATTACGGGGAAGTGGCCAAACGTTACCGTTATCTGGATGGAAAAGGAGAAATAGGATTTATTTCTTCGGTCACGCAGCCGTTCTGCCGGCGCTGCACGCGCGCCCGGTTATCCACGGACGGAAAACTATTCACCTGCCTGTTCGCGACATCAGGAGTTGACTTACGAACACCTCTTCGTGAAGGAGCGAGCGATTCGGAGTTGCTGAATATCATCCAAGATATTTGGCAGAAGAGAGATGACCAGTATTCAGAATTGCGGTCAACGGCGCCTAACCCGTCGAACAAGATCGAGATGTTCCAGATCGGCGGGTGAATTCTATCAAATATAACATCCTGTGCCGCATTTGCGGCACAGGATAAGTTCGCACATATGATTTACGAGCGCTGCGCTCCGTAAATCACGTGCTCATTTACCAAAATAACTCTTTAGGCGTCTGATCAGCCACATTCCCCACGAACCGTACTTCGCGCACTAAATCCAGGTTAAATTTTTTCTTCACGATCTGCTGCATCTTTAAGGACAGCTGATAGATGTCGCTGGCTTTACAGTTCGGGCCTTTGACAATGATATTGGCGTGTTTGTCGTAGATCATTGCCCCGCCGACGCGCAGGTTCTTGCCGCCGGCTTCTTCGAGAAACCAACCTGCCGCCTGACGCTTTTCCGCTTTGGACGTGGGCTCAATGTTTCGAAAAAAACTTCCGGCGCAGGGATGAGCGGTGAGATTCGGATGTTTCTCGCGGCGGATCTTTAAAATATTCCGGCGTTCTTCCAAAAGTTTTTCACGGTTGCCCGGCCGCAAGGCAAAACGCACCGAGACCACCATATCGCTGCGCTCTTTCAAATTGGAGTGACGATAAGAGAACCCGAACGCTTCCGGCCCGACTTTGGTCAGCACACCTTGGGAAGAGAGAAGAGTCGCGGATTTTAAAACATCGCCGACTTGACGGCCGAAAGCGCCGGCATTGCCCACGACCGCGCCGCCGACCGTCCCGGGAATGCCGGACGTATATTCCAAACCTGCCAAACCCTGTTCAATGGAAAACTGCGCGAGCGCGTCCAGCAACGTACTGCCGGAAACGATCACGTCATTGCCGTCTCGTTCCACGATCGGCCGGTCGCTGACGTAGCGAACCACGTAGCAGTCAATCCCTTCGTCAGAGACAACCAAATTCGATCCGCCGCCGATCAGGACAAAGGGAAGTTTTTTATCATTCAGCTGTTTGATGGCTGTCTCGAGGTCTTCCGGAGTTTTGCACTGGATCAAACCGCGGCAAGGCCCGCCGAGCTGGAAAGTCGTATAGTCACGGAGTTTGGCCTGCGGAATCATCACAAGTTGGGGAATAAAGGAGATCTTCGAACTCATTTCTTTTTTATTCTTTGTTTGGTGCCCTCGAACTGCGCCATCAAAAAGATATAGATCGATAAACGGTTCATCCAGGCCAGAAGATTTTCATTCTCAATTATTTTTTCTTCGGCCAGTTTCACGACATTGCGCTCGCAGCGCCGGGCCACGGCCCGGGCCAAATGCAGATACGCGCAGGGGAGGATGTCTCCAGGGATGACAAAATTCTTTGGGATCTGGGTCACATCGTGCAAGGCCTGGACTTTGCGTTCGAACCGGCCGAGCCAGACTTTATCGACCCGCTGGGCCAAAAGGTCTTTTTGCGCGTCGCTGGTCGCGATCTCGGACCCGGCGATAAATAAGTCCTGCTGTAATTCAAGGATCTCCTTCTTGATCCGCGGCTTCTTCGCGAAATACCGCGCCAACCCTAGAATACTCTGCAATTCATCCAGATCGCCCAAAGCACTGGTCCGCAATGAACTTTTGGAAACGCGCTCGCCGGAGAACAGGGAAGTGGTCCCGCGGTCGCCGCGCTTGTCGATCAGATTGAGCTTTTCGCTGACTTTAGGCATTCTATTCCTGAAAATACGCGTTGCTGCCGCCGGCCAAAGCGATCTCAGCTTTTTTAAGTTCTTTCCCCAGATAGGCGATGTGCGATTTGTCCTTGAACCATTCCAGATGATGTTTCTTTTCATAGTCCAGGATCCCGGCGTAAAGGTCCTGCGGTTTGCGGCCGCTGAACACCTTGACGATCTTGTGGCCTTTGTTGCAGACCGCGGCTTCGATGCGGTAGGTGCTGAAATTCGGGCGGATCAGGACATAATAACCGGATGGGTCGCGGCGGAAACTTTTATAAGGATCATACTCTTTGCATTCGATGATCTCAAAATCTTTGGCAACGTTCTGGGATGACCAGTGGTACAGGTTATCTTTGTTCGGCATAATTTTTCACTCCGATCCATGCGGATTCGCCGTCCTGGTAATATTCCTTCTTCCAGATCGGCACGCGTTTTTTCAATTCATCGATCACGTACCGGCAGGCGCTGAAGGCGCTGTCCCGGTGCGCGGCGGTCACGCCGACCCAGACTGCCATGTCGCCGATCGATAATTTTCCGACTCGGTGAGCACATTGTACATTGATCACGTTAAACATCAGTTTGGCTTCTTGTAAAATTTTTTCCGCCTCTTTGCCGGCCATATTGTCAAATGCCTCATAGTCCAGAGAAACAACTTTACGGCCGTCACTCTGATCGCGCACCCAGCCTTCAAAGGAAGCAAAGGCGCCGGCCTCCGAAGTGAGCATCGTTGATTTAAGATTTAATTCTTCAAGAGGAATAGAGGAAAGTTTAAACATTTCTCGTCCTGACTAGTACCGTGTTACCTAAATTATATTCAGGAGAACACGGTACAGTACTGCGTTCCTCTAAATATAAAATTTAGGTAACGCAGTACTAGTAGGTGATTTTGACCACGCCGGATTTGATGACGCACTGACAGCCCAGACGGTGTTTGCGGTCCATCCCAAGATCATTTTCTTCCTGATTGAGTTCTCCGAGGTTATCCGCGCCTTCCAAAATCCCGATCTGGCAGGTGCCGCAGACACCGGAGTTGCAGCTGAATGGGATACCGGCCTTTTCGCACAACGGCGCGATCTGCTGGCCGTCTTCGATCGTATATTCTACATTGTCGATGATCACTTTTGCCATCCCAATTTTCCTTTATAAAATCCCAACTAACATCAGATGAAATTGGGATAAGTACTTGTTACATCTAAAACTATCCAGGGAAAACAAGTACATCCCAATTTTCCTCTAATTTATTCCCAATACATTCAGGTGTAATTGGGATGTGTACTTATTTCTGCAAATAAATTTAAGGAAAATAAGTACCATAATTATTGAAGCACCGCGAAATTGGGGAGTTTGAAAACAATATTCTTCTCGGGATTGTCAAAAGTGTGGACGCGGGTTTCTGGATATTCACTTTTGATCAAATCAATCAATTCGTCGACGATCAGCCGCGGCACCGAAGCGCCGGAACTGATCCCGACCTTCTTTTTTCCCGTAAGGACTTTCACATCGAACTCGCTGGCGCGGTCGATGATATAACTCGCGACACCTTCGTTCTCGCCGGTCTCGCGCAAGCGGTTGCTGTTGGAACTGTTCGGCGAGCCGCAGATGATAATGATGTCGCAGAGCTTAGCCAATTCCTTGACGGAATCCTGACGGTTCTGGGTGGCGTAACAAATATCGGAACGGGGAGGAGCGATAAGTTTTGGAAATTTGAGTTTTAATTTTTCAATGATCGCTTTGGTTTCATCAACGGATAACGTCGTCTG
>CAYING010000083.1:0-9142 GCA_964364715.1 uncultured Planctomycetales bacterium | reverse complement strand
GGATGAACATATTTTTAAAAAAATGCGCCATCCAGGCGACTTCCGTGACCAGCCTGACCGCGATCCTCGTGTCGGGGTTAGACCCGCAAAAACCGTCTATGACATAAAGTTTTTTACCGTTAAGCTGTTTGATCGAAATTTCTTTGAGGTGTGCCCAGGCTTCCAAAGAAAGGGCTTTGTTATTCGATCCGGTGCAGGGATCGTTCGACCACCAGACATCGGCCTTGGAGGAAGGTTCTTCAACGATATACTTATCTTGGGGGGAACGGCCGGTGAATTTACCGGTGTCGACGGCGACCGCGCCGGTCGTGGTCACAAACCCGCGCTCAAAACCTTGCAACGAAGGGTCGGTCTCGTGCTTAAAAAATTCATCATAAGCGAGATTATAGTAAAGATTCTTCCACTCTTTGATGCCGGCGCTGATAAGAAATTGTTCGATATGATGTGTCATCATTGTCGGATTCATAAGGCACTCCCTTTCTTTTACAAAAAATTGAGTTCTAATTTCAGAGCATTTTATCTATTAAATGGAAATTTGGCAATCCCTAATTTCTTCTTAATCATATTAAGGTAAAGGTCCAACCTCAGGCCGGATTTCCCCGTCGTCAGGTTAGGACGGTCAATGATTTGATAGGTGTAAGGCTGGCCGCGCAAAGGTTTAAGCAGCTCGGGGGCCTCTGCCCGTTTCCCGGGGCCGGTTAAAAGATTGCCGGAGCCTGTTGACCGCGGCCGGATCCCTTTCAGCCGCAGGGCAAGCTCGTCGGATGTCCAGGCATTTTGGCTTGCGGCTTTTTCAAAAAATAAACGCTTTTTGTCGTCGGAAATGGTAATGAGTTTACGGTAATGGGTCCAGCTGAATTGTGGGCGGCCGCCCACAATTGATAAACGCGGATAAGCCTTAGCGAACTTAACGCAGCGCTGCAGATTGCTGTAATCGGTATTCAGGTCTTCCGCGATGAACCGGATGACCTGTGCCCCGTACGCGGCGCGGGCTTTGTGCTTTAAAATGTGAATGTGAATCAATCGCCCGGTTTCCCAATAGGTCCGGACGCGCTCCTGCTCAATGCGCTGTTGGCCTTCAATAAGGGCGGCCTTGACCCGGACCAAAAGGTCAGGGTAATCGGCGGGAATTTGTATCTTTGATCTTTGCGGCATATCCTTTGTCCTCACTATTGTTACTGGTTCCTGAACACGATCGTGACTGCGAAGGTGAGCTGGGGAAAGTTCAGGCCCGGCGGCATCGTGAACGGGCTGGACTCTTCGACGCTCTGGACGCTGATCTTCCGCAGATATTCATTCGCCCGTGTTTTTTCCTCGATGACCTGGATCTGTTGAAGCACGCCGTGCTGGGACAACAAAAAGGTCAAATAAATATACCCTTCGGCGAAATCCGGATGGTCGAGATACATCTGGACCCGCTGTTTAATCTTCGCGCCGACGGACTTTTCGAAGGTTGAATATTTGGGATTATTGATCTTCTCCATCGCCGAAACCGCGAGCAAAGCCTTGGGCTTGCCGTACATCGACCCCGCCTGACTCGGCTGTTTGCGCAGGACATTGACATCCCCCAACTGGGCTTTGTTGCGGATAAAATTACTCGGGATCGCCGCCGCTGAAATCTTGGAATCCTTGAGCGGTTTGTCCTCTTTGGTCATTCTGATCTGGCTTTCCCGGACACCGGCCTGATCGGCGGCCGGCCTGAAAACCTGATACGTGACCTCGAGACGTTTAAAATTTTTACGGTCAAAACGGTGAGCGGAAAATGAAAAGCTCAAAAGTGCCGCGGCATGGATCACGATCGAGATCGTCAGCGCCCAGCGGAAAAATTTATCCTCGGCAGCGCTCCGGTCGTCTAGGCGCGGGAAAAACATTCGTGCATCCATATTACTTCCTGATCATTTCCCGGCAGATATACCGAATGAACCGCAGGGTGTCCCTGACCGGATGGATCTTGCTTTTTTCATCGCCGTAGATCGTCCGGACGGGTACGGAAAAAATCTTAAAACCTTTTTTGCCGGCCTTGACCAGCACCTCGGTCTCGATCTCGAAATCCCGGCAGCTCAGCTGGATATTTTTAAGGACCTTGGCGCCGATGTAACGGAACCCGCACTGCGTATCCGGAATCGACTGCCGGCAGACCAACGAGATCATCCCGGACATAAACATATTGGTCAGCTTACGGACGACCGGCATTCCCTTGGGATCTCCCATTCTGTTCCCGGTGATCACGCTGTCCGGGAAATAACGAGCTTTCTCTAAAAAAGTTTCAATGTCTTCGACCGCGTGCTGTCCGTCGCCGTCCATCGCGACAACACCGTCGTAACCGCGTTCCAAAATGTGCTCAAATCCTCTCTGCAGAGCGGCGCCTTTGCCGCGGCGGGGATCATTGGTCAAAACCTCCGCGCCCTGGCCGCGGGCAATATCTCCGGTCTTATCCGCGGAGCCGTCATCGACCACGATCACAGCATAACCTTTTTGCCTGACCGCATTGACTAGGTTTCCGATCACCTTGGCCTCATTGTGGGCCGGGATCAAAACAGCGAACTTCATCTCTTGGCCTCATTGTCTTTTACCCAAAATTCCCGGAACATCAGCCATTGATTGGGGTATTGCCGAATCTTTTTTTCGATAATAGATACATACTGCCTCATCATGTTCATCAGTATCTTTTCTTCGATCATTTCGCTGCTCTCATAAGGCGGAAAGATCGGCGGTTCAAAAGAAAGCGTAAATGTATCATCGGGATTCCTTATACAAAAACACGGGACGATCGGCGCGCCGGTCTTAAATGAAAACACGGCCGCTCCTTTGGGGATCAAGGCCTTACGGCCCAAAAAGTCCATCACCTCGCCGTGCGCGCTGAAATCACGGTCGGCCGCGATCGCGATCAATCTATTGTTTCGTAAAGCCTCGATACACTTTCGGACCGCGACATTCATCGGAACAACCGACATCCCCTTGGATCCCCGCTGATGATTGAAAAGATCGTTCACCGGACGCTCCTTATGCGGCAAGGCGATCGCCATCAAAGGATACCCGAGCATGCTGATCATCACCCCTCCCAGTTCCCAATTCCCTAAATGGGCCGTGATCACGATCCCGCCTTTGCCGTGCTCCAGCGCCTTTTTCAAATGATCGATGCCGTCGATCTTAACATTCTTCTGAATATATTCCAGCGTCAAATGCTTTTCCATCCGAAAGAAATCCACCAGGTATTTTCCGAAGTTACGGAAAATGTTCCGCACCAAAGGTTCGACATTCTTATCGGTCCCTAAAATGACCTTGAGATTGGCGCGCACGGCCCGGCGGTCGCGAAACGAGAACAAGTACTGCAGATCGGAAACGAACATGGCAAAACGGTAAGAAAGCTGAAGAGGCAGGAGATTGATGATGAACTGGCCGATCTTATAGCAGATAAATTTTCCCATACCGGGACGTTACCCTTCTTCCTCATTAGGATGACCCAGGATCAATTTCGCGATGTTCAAAGCGGCGTAAGGCTTGCCGTTCTCATAGGCGGCCTTGCGCATGACCGCGAGGCGTTCGGGAGATTTCAACAACAGCTCGATCTCCTCCCCCACATCGCTCGTTTTATCCACGCGGATGGCGATGCCTTTGTTCAAAAGAAAATCCGTATTGCGCATTTCCTGACCCGGAATCGGGTTGATGATCACTATCGGCAGACCCTTGGCCAGCGATTCCGAGGTCGTCATCCCGCCGGGTTTCGTGATGATCAGCGTGGAAATTTCCATCAGCTCGTCAATGTTCTTGGCATATTCGCACGTAATGATCTTCTTATTCGGTCCAGGGGTGAACGCCTTGAGCCATTGAACAAGGCTTTTGTTCGTCCCGGCCACGACGATCATCTGCAGCGGCATTTTTAAATTCATCAAGGACTGGGCCGCTTCACGTATCGGCCCTAAGCCCTGCCCCCCGCCCATCATCAATAAAGCCGGGATATTAAGATCTAATCCTAACTTATCAGCGATCGGTTTTTTATCCAGCTGGCTGGCGAACTTTGTTTTGATCGGGATCCCGTACACTTTGATCTTGTCGGGGTTCACGCCTTTTTTGACGAACCTCTCTTTCGTATCCTGGGACGGAACGACATAATAATCCACTCCCTCGCTCAGCCAATAGGAATGCGGGGCGAAATCGGTCAAGACACCGATGATCTTAAAATTAAGATTATGTTCAACTTTATAATCAGCGACCATCCCGCAGGGGAACGCCTGCGTGCAGACGACCGTATCCGGACGGTATATTTCCAAAAGTTTCGCCACTTTTTTATGGCTGGTCCGATGCAGGAATTTTTTTATCGGTTCGGATTTTTTTAAGACATTCGGGTTATCGTACAAATAATCCCAAACTTTAGGCGTGCGGCGGATAATACCCATATAAGCGCTGCCGACGATCTTTTCCAGGATGGGATACGTGTAGCCGAAACCGTTCACCGAAGGAACTTCGATGCCGGGATCAAGGGCGCGAAGGGACCTTTGAATGGCGACGGTCGCCTGGCGGTGGCCGGAGACCTTGGTGATGTACATCAAAAGAACGCGTCTTTTCATCAGTTCTGCGGCTCGATAACGGCTAAAACTTCACCGATCCTGGCTTCCGATCCTTCGGCGACCAGTATCTTTTTCAGGATACCTTTCCCTCCGGCGGAAACATTGAATGAGGCCTTGTCCGTCACTAACTCGACGATGTCATCGTCCACATTGACCGCGTCGCCGACCTTATAATGCCAGCATGCGATCACGGCTTTTTCAATTCCCTCGCCTAATTCCGGCAGAATAACTTGCGGCATAATTCTTTCCTGAGATTATTAATCTAGAAATTCCGCAACCAATGGTGCATAAATCTATTTTTAACATCAGTCATATTAATCTTGGAAGCTTTGAGGCCTTCGATCGAAGCCATTTGAACATCCAGGCCGCAGGGCCGGATGATCGAATACAGATTGAGGTCGTTACAGACATTGATCGCGATCCCGTGGTAGGAAACCCATTTCTTGACACCGATACCGATCGAAGCGATCTTGCGGTTGCCTGCCCAAACGCCTCTCTGTCCTTCAATTCTCCTAGCCAATATATCAAAATCACCCAATAAATCAATGGCGACTTGCTCTAATTGATGCAGATACGCCTTTAAATCCCGGCCGTATTCGTTTAAATTCAGGATCGGATATACGACGAGCTGCCCCGGATTATGCAGAGTCACTTCCCCGCCCCGGTCGATCTTAATCAGCTCAACCTTACGCTTACTAAGCTCTTCCAGAGAAACCAGAATATTTTGCTCTGCGGCCATCCGGCCCAGCGTCAGGACTGCCGGGTGCTCGCACAGGAGAAGTGTATTACGTTCCCCTCCAATCACCTCATTGACAGTTTTCATTTGAATTTTATAAGCTTCCGCATAGGAAATTAATTCCAGATCACGGATCTCGAGAGTTTTAATTCCATTTTGAGTAAACTCGTTCATAACTTCAATCCTTATTAATAGTTAACCCCGTATCGTAAACACACTTCTAATTTACAGACACGGGGTCAATTGAGCAATCAAAAAAAATCGCTTTTATCGTTTACCTTGAAACTGTACTCGTACACCAGGACGCGTAAAATAAATTAACCAAGTCAGTGGCAATAAAGTCCATAATAATTCAAAGCTGAACGAAATAAAAAATCCACACCATCCATATTTTTGAGCATCTTCGAGGCGGGCAGTTATCTTATTATGCCAGGCATCCGGAAGAAACCACTCACAAATCGCCGCTATAGAAACCGGCAGTATAAGAGAAAAAAGAATGATGCTGCTCCATAATGCCCAACGTTTTCGCCGGGACATTCCAGCAGCGATGATTCCAACCACTAGCAGAGGAAGGCTTAAGAGAAGAGAACTGATTAATCCGGTTCCCCCGAAACCACGCGCAACCGGGACAACGAATACCGTCGATACACCCACCAAAAAAACGAACATTATTATAAATATATCGGTCATGATACTATTATTAATCCGAACCGAAACAATGAATTGAACATACGGGGAGATTTTACAGCCGTTTACAAATCGCCTCAGCCATTTCCTGGGTGCCGACGGCCGTCGGGTCATTGCGGTCGGCTTTCATATCGTACGTCACATATTTGCCTTCTTTAATGATCTCTTTGACGGCATTTTCCAAGCGGTCAGCGGCTTTATCTTCCTTTAAATGTCTGAGCATCAGAACTGCGGAAAGGATCGTCGCGGTGGGATTGACCTTGTTTTTGCCGGCATACTTCGGGGCTGAACCATGCACCGGTTCGAACAACGCGCAATCGGTCCCGATGTTGGCCCCGGGAGCGATCCCCAAACCGCCGATCAGGCCCGCGCACAGATCCGAAACAATATCCCCGTAAAGGTTCGGCAGAACCAAAACATCATACAGCTCCGGTTTCTGCACGAGCTGCATACACATATTATCGACGATCACATCCTCGAAAGCGATTTTCCCCTCAAAATCCTTGGCGACCTCGCGGGCGGAGCGCAAAAACAACCCGTCGGTAAATTTCATAATGTTTGCTTTATGGACAGCCGTGACTTTTTTGCGGCCGTGCTTTAAAGCGTATTCAAACGCGTACCGGACGATCCGCTTGGAACAAAATATCGATATCGGTTTAATCGAGATCGCGGAATCGGAACGGATCTGTTTTTTCTGCAGGCCGTTGATCTCTTTGATCAATTGCTCGGCTTCTTTGGTGTTGATATCAAATTCGATGCCGGCATAAAGATCTTCCGTGTTTTCCCGGAAAATAACGAGGTCGACTTTGGGATAATTCGATTTGACGCCCGGATAATATTTGCACGGGCGGACACAGGCAAAGAGGTCCAGCGCCTGGCGCAATTGTACGTTGACCGAGCGGAAACCGGTCCCGACGGGCGTAACGATCGGGCCCTTGATAGCGACTTTATTTCTCCTGACGGATTCGATCACGTGGTCCGGGAGCGGGGTCCCGAATTTCTGGATGGCGAATTCTCCGACGGGCTGTTCTTCCCACTCGACCTTGACACCGGTCGCATCGACGCATTTTCTCATCGCAGCGGCAACTTCCGGCCCGATACCGTCTCCCGGCAAAAGGGTTATTTTGTATGACATATGGTCTCCCTGTCCCGCCGTGGCGGGACTTAATGACCCCGCCGCTTCGCCGAGGCGGGGGAATTAATCCCGACGATCAACTTATGTTCCGCGTAAGCGTCCATAAGTTGAGTCGTCACTTATGATGTTTTAATAATTGTTTGAATTCTTCGACGTTCTTGACCTCGCCGATGGCGGTATCGTAAGTGATGACCCCCTGAGTATACAGATCGCGCAGCGATTTGTCCATCGTGTGCATCCCGTACTGATGACCGGTCTGGATCGCGGTCGGGATCTGTTCGATCTGCTGCTCGCGGATCAGATTGCGGATACCGGGAGTGACCACCATGATCTCCGTCGCCAAGACTCTTCCCTCTCCGTTAGCGCGGGGAAGAAGCCTCTGCGAAACAACACCCTGCAAACAAGAGGCAAGCTGAAGCTTTACCTGCATTTGCTGAGAGGGCGGGAAGACGTCGATGATACGTTCAATGGTTTGAGGGGCGTCGGGGGTATGCAAAGTTGCCAAAACCAAGTGTCCGGTCTCGGCAGCGGTAATAGCCGTCGAAAT
The DNA here is from genome assembly GCA_964364715.1 of uncultured Planctomycetales bacterium. Classification (GTDB taxonomy): domain Bacteria; phylum Omnitrophota; class Gorgyraeia; order Zapsychrales; family GWA2-47-8; genus CAYING01. Next base: position 1,469 of record CAYING010000083.1, on the reverse strand, counting down.
GGTTTCCAGATCCCGCATCTCACCGACGACAATGACGTCCGGATCCTGACGCAGGCAGCGCTTCAAGGCTTCAGCGAACGAATTGGTATCGCTGTAAAGTTCGCGCTGTTTGATGACTGATTTCTTATTGTAATGGATGTACTCGATAGGGTCTTCAATACAGATGATGATCTTGGCCTTTTCTTCATTGATCAAATTGATCATCGACGCCAAGGTCGTTGTTTTTCCGGTACCGGTCGCCCCGGTGACCAGGACGAGTCCGTTGGGTTTACGGGCAAATTCCGTCAGAACCGGCGGCAATCCCAATTCAGTCATTTTCGGAACGAACAAGGGGATCCGGCGGAAAGCGGCTTCGACCGAACCGCGCTGAATATGGATGTTCACACGGAAACGGTCAAGCCCGGAAAGAGCCAAAGAAAAATCGAGCTCGCGGTCCTTCTCGAACTTTTCCTTTTGGGCATCGGTCAACGTGCCGTAGATCATTTTCTTCAATTGATCGCGCGAAAGCGGGTCAACTTTGGTAAGGAGTAATTCCCCGTCGACACGGATGATCGGGGGACTGTCTTCAGTGAGGTGGAGGTCTGAGGCGCGGGACTGAATCGTGATAAGAAGAAGATCGCGAAGATCCATCAAAGCTCCCTGCCCCGCCGCCTGCCCCGCCAAAGGCGGGGGGGGCTTAAGATGCTGATTAGATACTGCTTAACGACTCAAATGCTTGGCGATCCATTGCGCGATCCGGTTGGTCCCTTCCTGGATCCGTTCCATAGACGTCGAAAAACTGAAACGGGCATATCCAGGGGCCCCGAAACTATCGCCGGGAATGAAGGCGACTTTTACTTCATCGAGGATCTTCTTAACAACGTCCTCGGAATTACCGAGTTTCGAAATATCGCCGAAAACGTAAAAAGCGCCTTGAGGCTTACTATAACTAATCTCTTGTATTTTGTCAAAGGCAGAAACCATAAAATCACGGCGCTTCCTGAATTCATCGCGCATGGCGGCGATCGTTTCATCCGATGCCTTCAGCGCCTCCAAAGCCGCGGCCTGGCTGATAGACGCCGGGTTCGACGTGGAATGTTCCTGAAAACGTTTCGCATATTCCATGATCTCTTTAGGACCGGAACAATAACCGATCCGCCAGCCGGTCATGGAGTAAGCTTTTGAAACACCATTAACGGTGATTGTCAGGTCAAAAATATCCTTGCCGAGCGATCCAATCGAGGTATACGGCTGAGGATCATAAATAAGTTTCTCGTAAATATCGTCGCTGATCACATAGATTTGGTGCTTAACACAAACGGCCGCGATCTCTTCCAGCTCTTTCCTTGAATACACCATCCCGGTCGGGTTGGATGGAGAATTTAAAATCAAAATCTTGCTGCGGCTGGTGATATATTCTTTCAACTGCTGAGCGCTGATCTTGAAATTTGTTTTCGGGGTCGTGGGAATAAACTTGGAGACCGCGCCGG
>CAYING010000082.1:0-9314 GCA_964364715.1 uncultured Planctomycetales bacterium | reverse complement strand
GCCCAGCCCCAGCTTATGCTATGACCAACCGAGAAAGCAATAAAGCCCCACAGGAGACTCATAGCATAGATCATATGCACCGTTCCTCGAGGTCTATTTAATAGCCAAAACGAACCCAAAAACATCACCCCAAAAACAACCCAAGAACGAAAGGCTACCCCATATAGAGCAGAGAATAACAATGCCTCAAACCCGAGAATTCTAATATTTTTATTATTCAAGAATGTCATATCCCCTCTGGTGCCTTTTTACCAATTTCTACCATAGTAGAATAAAGTCTAGCGTTTATTTAACTCTTATCAAATAAAATCATTGATGGGAGTGCTCAAAAACTTTTCTACACTGACCCCGTACTCTCCTACCAGTAATGCCTGTGCCTTGGGATATTTTTTTTTGAAAACATCAAATGCCTTTCCTCCATATTCAAAGCCGGTCTTAACTTCAATCGCCAACAGCTTTTCTCCATGCTTAACAACAAAATCAATCTCATCATGATCTTCACGCCAATAGTAGATTTCATATCGGTTAACCAAAGCCTGGTTATAAAGATAGGCGCCGACGGCCACTTCAACCAGCCTGCCGTAAAATTTCTTGTCGCTGATCATTTCCTTTTTGCTTTTGGCTGACAGAGCCGTCATTAAGGCTGTATTTAACGGTATCCATTTGGGCGGTGATTTCTGCCGATATATTCCGCTCCCCTTCCAAGCCTGAAGGCCGCCCATTAAAAACGCCGATTCCAGATATTTTTGGTAATTCATGAGGGTTACCTTGCTCCCGGCATCATTGAGATCGCCTAAAATTTTTCCATAAGACAATATCTGGCCGCCATATTCACACCCTAAGTATAATAATTTCCTTAAAAGCACCGGCTTCTGAACATCGGCTAAAATCATAATGTCCCTTGTAATCGCCGTTTCAATAAGAGAATCTGTCACAAACTGCTTCCAGCGCACCTCATCGTTTCTTAATTCATACCCCCCGGGGTACCCTCCATAAAAAATATAATCTTCCAAATTACACCCAAATGCCTTGCGGCATTCCAGATACGGCCAATGTGGAAACCGGATGATTTCAAACCGTCCTGCCAAAGATTCAGGCAGTTTTTTTTGAATCATGAGCGCTGAGGAACCCAGCAAAACGACATGGATATTATTGCCTTCGTGCGTATCTTCATCCCATGATTTCTTAACAATATTTGACCACCCCTCTATTTTCTGTATCTCATCGAAAGCCAAAATCACTTTCTTCCCGCCTTTGGCCAAATTTCTTGCCTCCATCCAATGTTGTGATATAAATCTGTGGTCCGGGGGTACTGGTAAATCAGCCAAAGCATAAACAACGGGAAAGGGGAGTTCTTTCATGGCCTGCTGAATTGCGGTGGATTTACCAACTTGCCGCGGCCCTAATATAATTTGTATAAACTTTCTTTTCTCAGACAACCGGTCAATGATCGTGTTGGTGATGCTTCTTTTAAACATCTTCATTCTTTATGCCCCCCCCATTCATAACGTTTTATGTAATGAACGATTTCGTTCTATCTACTGAACGATTATACACGACCGTTATTTAACGTCAACGTTAAAGTTAATTCGGAAAGTAGTGCCTTCAGCCGATATAAAAATCAAGAAGCTGTCTAAATAATATCTCCTCGCCATAGCAAAAGCAAAAACTCACGCCATGGCAGAAAACGAATCCCTCTTTCAACTTTTGAAGCCCTTTCATTAGTAACAACTATCGCTTTTTTAGGCTTATATTCTTCATAAAAAGCCCTCAAGCCTTTTATGTCCGTGAAATCGACCCTGTTCGATCCTTTTACCTCTATGGCAACCTCACCTTTACCTAATATAAAATCAACTTCTAATCCGGATTTAGTGCGCCAATAATTGATTCTTATATCGCGTTCCTTATAACTGTTATAGGCTGTCAACTCCATAAATATAAAATGCTCAAAAGCATTCCCAAATTCTGTTCCCGCTTCCTGCACAAGATGCCTGCGAATTATCGCCCCCGCCACTCCAACGTCAAATAAATAGAATTTGGGTGTACGTGTAATAACCCCCCGATCCTGCCGCCTTTTATAAGGCTCGACAAACGAACCCAGGAACGTATCAACTAATATCTGATAATATTGCTGGACTGTTTTAACATCTACAGAACAATCCCTGGATATGTTTGTAAAATTAACCATTTGACCATGATCAAAAACCATAGAATCAAAAAATCTGGAGAAAGCCGGGATATTGCGGGTGAGGCCTTCTTCAAAGACTTCTTCTTTCATATAATCTTTTACATAACCATTGAGGGATTTTCTGGCATCTTTTTGTAAATAATGCACCGGCAATAAACCATTATTTAACGCATGCAATAAGTCAAAATCTTCTATTTCCGGATAGACTAGTGGGAATAATTCAAATCGCCAAGCTCTTCCCCCTAACAAATTAGCCTGGCCGCGTTTTAATTTTCTAGCGGATGATCCGCATAGAATAAAAGATAAATCCATGTTTTCAATCATCCAATGGACTTCGTTCAAAATAGCTGGAATTTTTTGAACTTCATCCAGGATAACAGGCCCCTTAACCTCAAGAGCAGACAAACGCTGGCGAAGCAAAGAAGGCTTTTTAACCAGATCATGGTATAGATCTGTGTCCAGAAAATCGTAAATTAGGCTTTTGGGGAAATGTTGACGTAAAAATGTGGATTTACCTGTTTTACGCGGCCCCCAAAGAAAAGCAGACTGGCCATTGGGGAGCTCAATCTTTTGTAGTCTTTTGATATTTTCTTTCATGCTTTTATCTCCATAATAGTTCAACTAATATGGAGTATATTCCATAATTTATTGGTTGTCAAATAAGAATACCAGTTGTTTTTTAAACATTTTTTCATATTTTCACTGTGACTAAATTGTGGCTGAAGATGCCGTTTTCAGCCATAAAGTGCCATCAGGCAGTTTTGGATTATTTTTTAATCCTCGTCGACAAAAGTGATATTTATTGATATTACGTGATGGGGATTGGGAACAAAATTGCATTTCAAGACCGCCGCTTTCAACCGCTCAGCCACCTCTCCTTACAGCTTCACCTTCAAATCAAGTACGTCAGAATGAGGAGAGGTGCTGTACTGTTTTCCTCCAGTCCATTTAGATAGAACAGTACCACCGCTACCCCTTCACCGCGAATAACTGGGTAAACGCATCGACATAAACGCCGACCGTAATTTTAGCGGCGGCCCTGAAAAATTCAACTAAAGAAAACTCTTTAAAACTTACGCTTAAACCCGCGGCGACCAAGGCCAAAACAAAGACATGCACCCATCCGGTCACCAGAAAATAATGCGGCTTTAAGAGGCTTGTATCTTCCTCATACAATTCCCGCGCGGTCAGCACAATGTGCATCGCCGCGAACAGCCCGACGGAAAAAACCATCACCTGGATCCACGCCGGTGAAATTTTTATCATTTGCGCCAGTACATACAGGCCGATCAAAAGGACCAGCGTGTACAACGGCAGGATAAATTTCATTATCTCCGAAAATAACGGCGAAAACTTAAAAATCCCGGCGGCCAGTCCCCTGCCGATCTGAAACACCGTCCGGGGTTCGTACACGAAAATATGCAGGGCCGCATACGTCACCACACCCCACATAAAACATTGATTATACGCCGTGAGCGCGTCCATCTGCTGAAAAAAACTGATCGTCGTCCCGGCGGCCAGCGGCAAGGACGCAACAAACCCGAGGATCTTTAGAAAATATAAAAATTGTTCGCGCATAGTTGAGTTCCCAAATTACAAGTTACAAGCTCCAAGATACAAACAAATTCCAAGCAACAAGTTCCAAGTTTTAGGTTGTAAATTGTGATTTGTAATTTGTTTGGTCATTGTTTCTTGTATCTTGGGATTTGTTTGTTATTTGTTACTTGTATCTTGTATTTTGTTTTTCTTAATCACCTTCAGCCCCCCCATATACGGCCGCAGGACGTCCGGCACCGTCACCTCGCCGTCGGGGGTCTGATAATTTTCCAGGATCGCCACGACCGCCCGCGCCAGAGCGATGCCGGAACCGTTCAAGGTATGGACGAATGCCGGCTTGGGAGTTTCTTTCCCTTTGTAACGGATATTCGCCCGGCGCGCCTGAAAATCTTCAAAGTTCGAACAGCTCGAGACCTCGAGCCACTTTTCGACACCCGGGGCAAAGGCCTCCAGGTCATAACATTTCGCCGCGGCAAAGCTCAGATCCCCGCTGGCCAGCAGCAGGACACGGTACGGCAATTTCAAAAGCTGAAGAACCGTCTCCGCGTTCCCGACCAAGGTCTCCAGCTCCTGGTAAGAATTCTGCGGCTTGACGAATTTGACCAGCTCGACCTTATCGAATTGATGCACGCGCACCAAGCCGCGCGTATCTTTTCCATACGAGCCGGCCTCCCGGCGGAAACACGCCGTGTACGCCGTGTAAAAAATCGGCAGGTCTTCTTCGTTCAAGATCTCGTCGCGGTGGATATTGGTGACCGGCACCTCCGCCGTCGGGATCAGAAAAAGGTCATCGTCCTGCAGGCGGTACATATCTTCCTCCATCTTCGGAAGCTGGCCGGTCCCGGTCATCGACGCCCGGTTAACGAGAAACGGCGGGAATACTTCGGTGTAGCCGTGCTCGCTGGTGTGAAGATCGAGCATAAAATTATACAAAGCCCGTTCCAGCCGCGCGCCGTCGCCTTTAAATAAAATGAAGTTCGACCCGGAAATTTTCGTGGCGCGTTTAAAATCAATAATATCCAAATGCTCGGCAATCTCGATGTGATTTTTCGGCTTGAAATCAAATTCCCTCGGTTCGCCCCAGCTGCGTACGGCCTTATTGTGAGAGGTATCACCGGCCGGAACGGATTCATGCGGCAAATTCGGCAGACGCAGGAGCGTTTCGTTCAATGCCCGGCCGATCTCTTTCTCCTCCGGTTCCAGAAGATCGATCTCTTGGGCGATTGATTTCATCGCGGCGATCTTTTCCTTCGGGTCCCGCTTCTGTTTCAAAGCCTGGGTGATCTCATCGTTGGCTTTATTCTTGAGAGCCCGAAGATCATCCAACTGGACGGAGATCCGGCGGCGGTTCTGGTCCAGCTCAATGAGATGGTCGAGGTTAGCGGCGGTGTTCTTGGCGGCAAGGCCCTTGCGAACCTTATCCGGGTGTTCGCGGATGATCTTGATGTCAAACATGGGCGCATTTTCCTTTATTTCTATCCTGACGGAAATGCGCACCTATCCTAATTTCATTTGCCGTCATTCAAGAAAAATTATGGATGTTCTTGAAAAATTCCCTCGATCTGCTTGATCAATAATTTCGCGTTGACGGGTTTGGCCAGAAATTGTTCCGCCCCCAGGTCGTAGCAATTGATGATGTTCGTCGGTGTGTCAGACCCGGTCAAAAAGATCACCGGGATGTTCTTGGTACGTTCGCTCAGTTTGAGGCGTTTGCACAGATCAGGTCCCGACAATTTCGGCATCAGACAGTCCAGGATCAAAAGGTCAAACAATTCCCGCTCAATGATCTGATACGCGCTCTCGCCGTCATCCGCGCAGGTCACTTTAAACCCATACTGTTCCAGGATCCGCCGGACCGTCCGACGATCAATCTCGGCGTCGTCCACGACCAAGATCGACTTCCCTGAAAATTCCGAATGCCGGGAACTATTCCCGTTAAATAATCCTGAGATCTTATGCCACATAATTTTCCCTGTCTGCCGTCAGGCAGGCTTTATTTGAGTAGTTATTTTAACGTTCTTTCCCGCAAATATCAAACGTTAATTCCGGATCCACTGGACAACCCCCAGGCTCGCCCGCTCCACGATCGCCTCGATCACTGAACTCACGCCGGAATTCTTTTCAGTGCCCTTGACCCGCACCCGCAGATATTGGGAAGACGCGGCGCGGTTCAGCGATATCGAAAGAAAGATCACACTTTCATTTTGGTTCACCGGCATCCCGGCATCGATCCGGACATCATCCGCCGTCCCCTCCCGGCCGTCCCGGCCGGCGCGGTAATTCAGCATCTTCCCGGCCAGACTGTCGGCATCGCTCATCTCGGTATTGGTCGCGGCGCCGCTCAGATTGCGTGCCAGCGCCTTCAGCACGATCTCCGGCGCGGTATCAAAATTCACCGCGAGATTCCCGCCCTTCGGGAAAACCGTCACAAAATCCTTTATCTTCTTGAAAATCTCCGGGGTCATTCCCTTGACGAGCAAAAGCTCTTCGCTATGGTCAAATGGCTTGTTTTTACAGTTATACCCGGCCGGCAAACTATTGTAATAATTATTCTCGGCGCCCAGAGTATTTCCCGTCACGGTATCGTCCGCGTCCTGCCAATCCACGGCCGAAGCCGCGATCCCCTCGGACACACCCTCATCGACGCCGGCCAGCACCAAAAGATTCCGAAAAACAAGATAGTTAAAGGGCTGCAGCGCGTTCACATTGATCCGGCGCTCTTCATCCGCGAGTCCGTACATCTTCGCTCCGTCCGGCGTTGTGTACGAGACCTCAAAAGTTCCGTCTCCCGCCGGGACTTTTTCAAAAAGATCCGCGGCGGACTTCCCCTTGTCCAGGCTGACCGCGCATTGGCCGAGCGTGTCAGTGCCTGCAGTATTCTGGTCTTCCGTGTCCTTGCGGATCTGATCGACCGCGGTGATGAACCCGGCCCAGGCGAAATATTTTGCCTTGAGTTTGTTGACGTGGTATTTAGCCAGGGCGATCTCGACGCTGGTCGTGCGCGCCAGCCCGGCGGCTGTGATGCTTAAGATCGCCAGCGTCCACAGCACAATGATCAACACCACGCCGCGTTTATTTTTCATTTTCACTCTTTCCCCACGATCCGGTCGGGATAAAGACCAGCCGCTCAAAAGTCACTGGTTGCGCTGTTGCCTTCTGCGGATTCGGCAGGGTTAAAACAATTTTCACGCCGGCCGGAATAAAATTATCTTTCCACGAATCCTTCCAGACGATCTTGACGTTCTCGCCTTTCCCTTCCTGATACGCGTACGAAAATTGAATATCCTTTTCCCTGACCGAGGCGATCAGCGCTTCGCTTTCAGACGACTCTGCCGCGCCGTTCAAACTTTCCGCCAGCGGCCGCTCGCCGTAGCTCAGATCATAAAATTCCCCGCTCTGCGTTTCGTTGACCACCTGCGAAACATTTTTCTTGAACCGCCGGCCGATCCTGACCGTGTGCACCTTGCTCGCGTCCGGCTTGTTCAAACCATATTTCACCGTCCGCAACCCTTTCCCCGTCGGGACAATGAATTCCATGCTATTGGCGTCCCCGGCGAACATTTTTTTCTCAGGGTAAGACGTACTGAGATCATAAGGGACAGCTGATTCCAAATCCGCGGCCATCTGGTGGATCGTCCCGGCGCCGTCGCGGTAAAGCTGCATAATACTGTCTGCCTGGCGGTTCAACCGGATCGCGGCGGCAAAGGTGTTATACACGCTCACCCCGATCACCGCAAAGATCGCGAGGCCTAAAATAGTTTCAAGCAAAGTGAACGCGCAGTTATTTCGTTTCATTTTTTTCGCTTTCGTCAAAAAGATACGTGACCAGCGCCAGCTTCTTTTCTTTACCTTCGCGGCCCCAAAGGACCGTGAGCGTGACCTCATTCTTTTTTCCGCTAGATCCCTCGTCGCTGACATTGTGTGTTTGCAGATGGTAACGGTAAGCGGTATACGGCGGAGAAAACTTTGTATCTTCCGAGAGGCCGGAACGGACAAACCCCTTCGACACATAAGAGAACATCGTGTTCTCGGCGAGCAAAACCGCGGTCGTGTAGCCGGTCGTGTGATAAACCCCGCGCACGCTCGTGTTCATCGCCTGAATGATCGCGGTCAGGCCCACGGCCAGGATCACGACGGTAAGTAAAACCTCGACTAAGATCGAACCTTTGCGGGAATCATAAAATGCGCGGGAATGCATAGGGGTATTGTGACAAAGGAGAGAGGAAAAATCAAAGGAGTTTGAAAGAATTTATGAAGCGGTCAAAGTCAGGGCGCGTTTTGCCATAATAATACTGCTCGGCAGCCTCGAAACGGATGCGGTAGATCCATTGGTCATTCATAAATCCTGCGAGAACGCCCCGGATCTTAAAGCCGCCCGGCATCATCGCGTACGAATATTCCACGCGGAATCCCGATTGACCGTCGATCGTTTCCGGACGGTTTGAAGAGATCTCAAATTTATCGATATTGCTGTCGGCGCGGATATTGTCGATCTCGATCTCCGCCAATTCCTGAACGGTCATCCCTTCAAAATATTTTTTCTTGGTACTCTCCAACTTGGCATCATGCTTCAGGCGCGCGACCGAAATAATATCCAGCGTCGTCCCGTCCTTGGTCATCATAAAATGCGGGCCTAAATTGAAGCGCATCCAATCTTTGGACATTTCCGCCTTAAAGCCCCGGCCCTTCTCCTGATACTCGCGGTTTTCCAGCTGAGTCCAAAACGTGCACCCGGCCAGCAGCACCACAAAACACATTAATAGTAAATTTTTTTTCATAATCAGCTCTTTAAAAATTGTTCGATATACTCTTTATCATCCGCCTGAGGGTTTACTTCCAAATATTTTCTAAACGATGCCCTGGCTTCGTCCAACATACCCTTCTTCTGCAGAATCTGCCCCTTCCCCCTGTAGGCTAAGGCAAATCCATCATCCAAATTCACCGCCTGCTCGTACGCTTTCAGCGCCTCGCCGTAATCAGGCGCCTTGTCGCGTTTCTTTTCCTTCTTGCCGTGGTCCTGTCTCTGACGGTACAACTCCCCTTTGTAATAAAATCCAGTTGCCTCTTGGGGATAGGTCTGAACAAACTTTTCGATATTACGTTCCGCAGTCTTGAACATTCCCGTCTGCAGACATAAGCGGATATTGTTCACAACCACAGCTTTGACCTTGGCCTGAAACTCCTCCGTGTTTAATGTGCCGCTTTGCTTTTCCGCAGGGAGAACCTCGACTAATTTTGTATATTTCTTGACGCGCGAAACTACATTCGGATGCGTTGAGAAAAAAAACGGCTGCTTGATTTCCTCTTCCTCGATGTTCAGTTTGAGGTGTTCAAAAACTTTAACGGATTCACGCGGGTCATAACCGTTCGCCAAGGTCATCTGAAAGCCGGCCTCGTCCGCCTCATACTCCACCTCCTGCGAATATCCGTAGATCGATGACGCGACCCCCAACTGGACCAGCGCTGCCCCGCCATTCCCGACGGCAACCGCGGCGACCATGCTGGTGGCAGACATAAACGCAGTCTTATTGATCAAAGAACGGAATTGCTTCAGCGCATGCCGGTTAAA
>CAYING010000081.1:0-9490 GCA_964364715.1 uncultured Planctomycetales bacterium | reverse complement strand
CCGGCAGATGGAACCGGAACCGCGGGGACTGAATAAAATAAAACAGAAAAACAAGGAAGGGCGGAACAAAAAGCGCCAGGCACTTTTTCCACCCGTATTTTTTTTCCAACCATAACAAAGCTGAAACCAAGAACGTCTGAATGATCCCGAAGCTCACGGTCAAGGCCAGTAAAAGATTAACGCCCAGCAATGCCCTCAGATTGCCTTTGCCCAAAACCAGCAGCAACTGAAGTGTCGTCAAAAAGAACCATAACCCGTACGGCCTTGCCTCAGCCCAATATCCCCACACCATCACCGACGACAAAGCTACCAAAAGCGCGTAGATCCCTGCTCCCAACGAAAATTGAGCGGCAAAATAATAAAAAATACAGACCAAGGACAACGTCATAAAAATATTGGACGGGATCCTGAGGATGACCTGGCCGCGGGGTTCGCTGATCTGCCATTCGCTGTGCCATTGATCACCCAAACGGTACCTGCCCACATCACAGACAGCCTTTTGGATCAGATAGAACAGCGGAAAATTATTCCCCTCGGCCAAACGGCCGGAAAGAATCTCAAAATACGACGGCCGTTCAACACTTTCCTTTTGAGTATAGAGCTCGTCGTTCCAGAGGGGTTTGCGCTGCGACAAAAGAATGCCGGTGAAAAAAAGTATGGCGGTGAGACAAACTGTTGCGCCAAAAAGGATTTTGTTTGATTTTATCATCAAATCATCTGAATTTGATTTTCTTCATCGCGAACCAGCACATCCTGAACAAGAGAAGCCCATGGCGGAAACGCTGGATCTGCGTTGTTCCGTAGGTACGCTCTTTATAATGGATAGGGAGCTCAATGATTTTTAGGTTTAATTTCACAGCGCCGAAGATCAGGTCAAAATCGCCGAACGGATCAAAATCGCCGAAGTACGAACGCTGCGCCGCGATCTCTTCGTAGTGGTTCCGGAATAAAACCTTTGTCCCGCACAGTGTGTCCTTGAACCGCTGTCCCAAAAGCCATGAGAAGAACACACCGAAAAATTTATTAACGATCAGATTTAAAAAACGCATCGCCTCTTTCTCCAAGGGATACACCAGCCGGCTGCCGTTGATGAATTCCCCCTTGTTGGTCTTAAGTGCCGCATAAAATTTCGGCAGCTCTTCCGGAGGAACGGTCAGATCAGCGTCCAGGATCATCAGGATATCGCCGGATGCCTTACTGAATCCAAAACGCACCGCATCGCCTTTTCCCTTCCCCGGCTGCTTGAACAATTTAATATCTTTTTGCGGATACTTCCTTATCACCCGCTCGACTTCTTCATACGTTCCGTCCTTGGAGAAGCCTTCCACAAAAATGAATTCCTGACTGGTGCCGAACGACGGCGTGCGAGTGATCACCTGTTCGATATTCCCTTTCTCATTGCGGCATGGGACCAAAATCGTGACAGAAAATTCTTTCTGCGGACCTGCGGCAGCCGGACGGGCAACAATAAAATGATTCAAGGTTAACGCATTGAAGACCGGCAAAGGTGTGATAAATTTATTCAGTAAAAAGCTGACCCCGGGGATAAAAACCGGACAGAGGATCCTTTTATCCTTTTTGATCGGCTCAAATCCGGCAATGGTCAAAAAATTCTCAATATCATGACTGACCAGCCAATTCTGAAGCTTTTGCGGAATCTTCAGATTAAGTTTCTCTCCCCATTTCAGAATATACTGCCAAAGATAACTGTAATATTCGATGATCACCCGGGTATGCGTGTGGCACAACAGTTTAAGCGATTCCAAAAGTTTCTGAACATCGTCAGATTCACCCAGCACTCCGCTTAAAACGATATAATCAAATTTTTCGCTCAGGCCGGATACGGCGACATCGGCGCATCGGAATTTGAGATGCGGAAATTTCTTCTCAGCAATCTTGATCATCTCAGGACTGAGATCGAGGCCGACTCCAACGGATGGCTTCAGAGAATCCAGCAAGTCTCCGGTCGCGCATCCGACCTCAAGCACTTTCTTCCCCGGCGGGACAAGATAACGGTACTGCTGAAAAAGGAGTGAATAATAATATTTATTTTTCCGGCGGTAAGCGTCGCGGCGGGGAGCTAGGGCATTATAGTGTTGGACAAGGTCAGCCATTATCAATTTTTAGTGACAAGAAAATTCCCGATAGCAAGGACATCGAATTCCGTACGTAAAAAACAGCGGATCGCGTCTTCCGGCATACAGACAACAGGTTCATTCTCGTTAAAGGATGTGTTCAAAATGACCGGCACGCCGGTCAATTTCTCGAACTCACTGATCAATTCCCAGTAACGGGGATTCGTCTTGCGGCTCACGGTATGAACGCGCGCTGTGCCGTCCGCATGGGTCACCGCCGGGATCAGCGCCTGTTTTTCCGGACGGACATCACCGACGAGAATCATATACGGCGACATTTGCCCTTTAGGCATTAAAAAATATTCCAGCGTTTTTTCTTCCAGAACAGACGGCGCGAACGGACGAAAATACTCCCGCCGCTTCACCCGGGCGTTCAGACGGTCCTTCATTAACGGGTCCCGCGGATCAGCCACGATGCTTCGGTTGCCCAAGGCGCGCGGGCCGGCCTCCATCTTTCCCTGAAACCAGCCGACGATCTTTCCCTGCGCGATATGCCTGGCGGTCTCAGCGGCAATGTTATTGACCTGTGAATATTTCAAGGAATGCTCTTTCAAAGATCTCTCGATCTCCTCGGCAGAATATTCTAGACCTAAATAAGGGGATTTAAAACGATATTTTCTTGGGCTGCCCATCACCTGGTGGTGATAATACAGCGCGCTGCCCATCGATGTTCCGGCATCATTGGCGACCGGCTGGATAAAAAAATCTTTAAACAGAGTCTCTTCAACGATCTTCTTATTCATCAAACAGTTCAAGACCACCCCGCCGGTCATACACAAATTCGGCGATGCCGTGACCTTGTGAAGATGGCGGGCCAGGTGCACGCCTGCTTTTTCAATGACCTTCTGCAATCCATACGCGATGTCAAAATGCCTTTGATCATAAGAGTCCGACCTTTTACGTTTCGGTCCCAGCTTCTTTAAGAATTCTTTGCTGACCCACTGAGCGCGGCCGTGTGTGTGGAACTGAAAATATTTTAAATTCAGCCGGTATCCTCCGTTATCAAGAAGATGTACCATCTCGTCGAAGGCTTCGTCATAACTACCCTTCCCGTACGCCGACATCCCCATCACTTTCCATTCATCAAAGAACGGCGTAAATCCCAAATAATCCGTCACTGCCGCGTACAAATGCCCCAAGGAATGCGGAACTTTGATCTCGAGGATCTTCTCGATCTTATTGCCTCGGCCGCGGGATAACAGCGTTGATGCCGCTTCTCCCCGTCCGTCCATCGTCAAAATCGCCGCTTCTTCAAAAGGAGAAACAAAGAACGCGCTCGCCGCATGCGCCAGGTGATGCTCGCAAAAATATACTTGAGGCGGTTTGGAAAGCTGAAACTGCTTTTGAATTTCCTTGCCGATATTCACCATTGATTTAACGCGGGAACTGAATGATAATTCGTCGCTGCCGGAACCGCTCCGCAAAAGATTCAAACTTTCGGGAAAATGGCGCGCGACGTGCTGAAAATTTTCGGAAATTTCCCGGCCGGGCTGCCAGAAGAAAGTGATCTTATCGATATCCTTAATCGTGAGATTTTCACTGCGCAAACACTGCTCGATCGCATTGCGGGGATATTTCCAGGTGTGCTTTTCGCGGTTGAGGCGTTCTTCCTCGAGTAAAACTTGGACCTGCCCGTCCTTTAAGAGTGCCGCGCTTGACTCATGCGAATAACCGCTGATACCCAAGATATACATTGTCGCTTTGCTTTTTTTCGTCTAAAATCTTTTTAAAGAATTCTATAGATGCCTATGACTAAAACGAACAAACCGAACTTCCCGTGGCTGACGATCAGCTTCATCCTCTGCGCCGTCACCTGGACATATCTTCTGCTCGTCACCGAAATGCTCATGATCAACGACGCCATGGGCTATGAAAGCCTCGGCCGGCTTTTATCGCTCGGGCACTGGAAAGAGTATTTCACGACCGGACCCAACCGCGAACCGCTTTACCCTCTGATCATTTCCTGGTCGATGCGCCTGGGGGAAAATTTCTCTTTATCCTATCAGACCGTGCAGAAAATAATCCAAATATCTTTCCTTATAGCCGCACAAATCCTTGTCCTGAAAGTCCTGGACAAATGTAATATCCGAGACGGCTTAAAAGCCCTGTGTATCCTTTACCTTGGATTTTCTCCGGCGCTGACAAATTCCGCCCTTTCTCTATACTCGGAGATCGCAACTTATCCGCTGGTCTTGCTCGCTGTTTTATTGCTCACCGAAATATGGAAATCGCTCCCTGCAGGCAAACCAAAGGGAACGATACTCTCGGCGGTTGCCTTAGGCCTTGTGATGCTCCTGCTGACATTCACCAAGGGGATCTTTGAGCTTATTACTCCTCTGCTTATGCTCCCGTTCTTATTCCTGCTGGCAATGCAAAAAAAATCCCGCCCTAAAACCGCCGTCTTTGCCGCTGTCTTCGCCCTGATTTTTTTTCTTCCCATCCTGGGATATAAATTTCTGAACAATGCCTATAACAACAATTTCGTTCTGACCAACCGCGGGTCAGCGGCCTTTTACGGCAATACGGTCCGCGCCGCACAAAAACTGGATCCTGCCCGCATCACAGCGGCCTTAAGCTACATTCCGGATGCCGCCGGGCAATTTTGCCTCGACACTCTTCCAAAAGAAGGATGCACTTTCTGGTCTTATAAAACATCCGACGCCATCAGCCAAACAAAAGTCGCGGAAATGATCGAAGGCAGCATCCTCAACAACGAACAACACCGTTTATTATTTTCTCTGGCAGCCAAAGAGATCCTTAAAAATCCCCTGCAATATTTTCTCTTGAGGATCGTTGAAGGATCTAAGCTGTTCTTTTGGGAGTCGACATCCATGGGGTCGGTGGTCTATCCGGACTGGATATCCAGATTATATGAATCTGCGATCTTAAACCGAGCTCTCAGCTGGATGGCCGGGGCGATGACGATCGTCGCTTTCTTCACTGCGGCAGGATTCACTTGGAGAAAACGGAAAGACCTTTTTTCTTCATCTCCAGCATCCGCATCATCCGCGACGATCTTCTGTATCTTCCTATTTCTTCTTGCCTACATCGCCGCGCATTCTTTGTTCCTGGTATTGCCGCGCTACGCGCTTCCTGCTGCACCGCTTTATCTCATCCTCATCGCCTTTATGGCGAACGGTTTAACCAGAACTAAATAATCCTATTCCCCGTCGGTAACGATCTGCGAACCTAACCGGTCACACAATTGCGGCCGCTTAAGGGCTCAAAACAACCTTCAACGACTCTTTGGCCTCAACAACGATTTGAAAACCTTTTTGAATGTCTTTCAACGGCAGGCGGTGGGTAATGGTGTCTTTAACATTGACTTTGCCTTTTTGGATAATCTCCAGAGATTCCTCTAGATCTTGCGGGGCTGCCCCGTAGGAAGATACCATCGTGATCTCATTTCTCCAGAAATCGAGCGTCGGGACTTTGATGTCCACGTTGGGGATAGCAAACAAAAGGATAACACCTTTTTTATCAATGCACTGAAATGCCTGCTCCACTGCTTTCAGGGCTCCGGCGCAAACAATGATTCTTTCCGCCTTAAAGGAGGAAAGGTCTTGGTGGGCGGCGTTGATGACTTCATCGGCCCCGAACTCTTTGGCCTTTTTTAAACGGTATTCATCGATGTCCGTCGCGATGACCTTGGCTCCTTTTAACTTCGCCAGTTGAATATTTAATATCCCTGAAATGCCGCTGCCGAGAATGAGGACGGTGTGATTCTTTTTGACACCGATGATTCTTTGGCCGCGGACAGCACAGGCCAAAGGCTCAATGAACGTGCCTTCTTCATAAGACACATTGTCCGGCAAAACATACACCCCATGATCCACATTGATCTTGGGGGCCCTGACAAATTCACTGTAGCCGCCGGGGTCAAAATTACCCGTATGCAAGGTCTCACAGGCGGTATGATTTCCTTCGCGGCAATATTTGCATTGGCTGCAAGGGACATGATGGCTCACGAAAACCCTCTGGCCTTTTTTATATTTAGCGGATCTTGATTCGACGATCTCGCCGGCGATCTCATGGCCCAAGATACGGGGGCCTTTTTTGGTGCGGTACCATTCCATCACGTCCGTGCCGCAAATGCCGCTGGCGATGACCTTGACCAAGATTTCTCCCGGGCCGATCTGCGGCGTGGGGTGCTCTTCCAGGCGTATATCGCGATTGTTGTAATAACGGGCAACCTGCATAATTAAACCATGATCTTTTTACCGGCGCTTTTCGTGTCATTAAATATTTCATAGGCCTGCTTGACGGTCTTTTTTTCATGAACGATACTGCGCAGCGCCTTGGCCATGGCGGCGGGGTGAGGATTCTGCCAGACATTGCGTCCCAAATTAATACCCACCGCCCCTCTTTGCATACCGTCATGAACGAATTCAAAAACTTCCAGCTCGGTCTCGCATTTGGGCCCGCCGGCCATCACCACCGGAACAGGACAGCCTTTAACAACCTTATCAAAATCTTTTTCACACCAATAAGTCTTAACCACCCTGGCGCCTAATTCAGCGGCAATGCGGCAGCAGAGCGCCAGATAGCGCGCCTCCCGTTTCTCCATTTCTCTTCCCACGGCGGTGACCGCCATCACCGGGATCCCATAGCTTTCACATTGATTGACCAGGGTTGCCAAATTCTTGAGCGTTTCTTTTTCATAGTCGCTGCCGATAAAAACCGAAAGCCCTACCGCCGAGGCATTAAGCCGGATAACCTCTTCAATAGAAGTGGTTAACTCTTCATTGGCCAGATCTTTTCCCGCCATACTCGTGCAGCCTGATACTCTTAAAATAATTGGTTTGGTGTTGGCCGGATCGATCGCCGCGCGCAGCACCCCGCGGGTACAAAACAAGGCATCGACATAAGGAAGAAGCGGTTTAATAGTTTCGCCCGGATTCTGCAAACCCGTCGTCGGCCCCTGGAAATACCCGTGATCTATGGCCATAAAAAAACAACGGCCTCCCGGCATCAGTTGATCTAATCGATTTTTCATTCCCCAATCCATTGTCTTCTCCCGTCACTTTTTCATCCGCCGCAACTCTTGCGGAACGAGGCTCGTCATCCGCCTTAGGCGGATAACGGCCGTATTAAGAACTAAAATAAGAAAATAATTATATCACTTATAAATATATTTGTTTACTTTTTTGCCTGGCCCCGGATCCTTTCCGCGACCTTGGCCAATTCTTCGTTCGGCGTCGGCTTGGCCTTGGCAAAATTCAAGTCCATCACGTCGCGGATCGGGACCAAATGAATATGAGTGTGAGGAACTTCGATCCCGGCGACCATGACGCCGACCTTTTTGCATTTGACTTCCTTTTGGATCATTTTCGCGGCCTTCTTGGCAAAGATCATCAATCCGCCTAAGAGTTCATCCTCGACGTCAAAAATATAATCGACCTCTTTTTTCGGAATGACCAGCGTATGGCCGGGGTTGATCGGGCGAAGGTCCAAAAAGGCCAGATACTTTTCATCCTCGAGGATCTTATGACACGGAACTTCACCGTTAACAATTTTCGTGAATATCGTCGCCATTTTACCTCCCCATTACAATTTCGATTTAGCGAGAAACAAAACCCGCGTAGACTCAATGATCAATAAAACACTGATAATAAACAGAACGACCGCGCAAACTCCCGACACATAAAGATCTGTTTTGATGCCGGCCGCATAGGGATTGAAGATCATTATCTTTAAGAACGGCATCATCTGCAGAACCAGCGACCAGACCGTCATCACCAGCATAAAGATCATCGGCAGGATCGCATAAAGGGAATTCTTCCCTGTCTTGATGAGCCACACTGACAAGACCATCAGGACCAAACTCGCCAACAATTGATTGCTGATCCCGAAGATCGGCCAGGCGACGATATACCCTTTCTCCTCGGTGAGAGACAAAAATATCAACGGGATGATCAAACTGACGGCGGTCGCGATATAACTTCCGATCTTCATTCCCAGTCCTGAAAAGAGCTCTTCCAGAATATATCTCGCCAGGCGGGTCGTGACATCCAGCGTATCATAAACGAACGTCGAAAACGCAAGAAGAGCGAAAGGCAGCGCGATATTGATCCCGATCCCGATCATCCCCATATATTTCGCCAGGCCATTGGCATAGATCACATTCGGATCACTGTTTAAGCCTGGGTCACCTTTCGGAAGCATCATCACGGTCGCCAATGCCAAGACCGCGACCAGCGCCTCGATCAGCATCGCCCCGTAACCGATCACCCGGCCGTCCGATTCTTTTTCTAATTGTTTCGACGTTGTCCCTGAGCTGACGATACTGTGAAAACCCGAGCAGGCCCCGCACGCGACCGTGATAAAAAGGATCGGGAATAACAATTTTCCGTTCACTGCGCTCGCCAATCCTACAATGTTCAGCGCCGGATACTGGATCGAAAAACCGCCGAACAACCCGCCGATCAGCCCGACAGCCATGGTCAAATACAAAAGCCACCCACCCAGATATCCTCGAGGCTGCAGAAGGATCCACACCGGAATGACCGAGGCGACAAAACAATACAATAAGATTATGATATGCCATTTCTTGACAGAAATGTCCTCCAGCACGGCAAGGATCGACGAGGGCAGGTTCGGTCCCACCCAGACGATCAGCAGGACCAGCGGCAAAAAGACCGCTGTCGCGAGCGTGAGATTCATTTTAAATTTCTTCAGGCAGACACCCATCACAAGCCCGATCAAAATATACAAGAACGATGACGCCGCCACCCCGGGGCCGAAAGAATTCTCCTGCGAAACAACCTTAAAAGTTTGCGCGGTGATATCGGTGAAGACAATGATCACATAAAGGAGAGAGAGCCAGATGAAACTCAGGAACAATATATAGGAGGCCGGCGACATATATTCCTTTACGATCTCGCCGATCGAGGCGGCTTTATGGCGGATGGAAACGATAAGGCTTAAAAAATCATGAACCCCGCCGACAAAAATAGACCCCAGAATGACCCACACAAGCGTCGGCAGCCAGCCGAACCAGATCCCGGCCATGATCGGACCCACGATCGGGCCGGCAGCCGCGATCGCGGAAAAATGCTGGCCCAGCAACAGGAACGGCCTCGCCGGAACAAAATCAACCCCGTCATTCATCTGACAGGCCGGCGTCGGATGCGAATCATCCAGCTTCATTTCCTTGACGAGAAATGATCCGTAAAAACGGTAACCTAACGCCAGAACTATGATCGATCCAACGATAATATAACTGATCATTAACTTCTCCCGATTGACTATTATTGCCCAAAATCTTATTTATTGCACATCTCTTTCATCAAGAATCCTCACAAGCGGCTCTTCCCAGTCGAAACAAGTCTGTTTTCCGACGAGCATCTCAAAGG
>CAYING010000080.1:0-9516 GCA_964364715.1 uncultured Planctomycetales bacterium | reverse complement strand
CGAAAGACTTTTTAGAAAAACTGACAACGATTGGCTGAAAGATGAAATTGCCCAATATATGTCGGAACTTCCGTGCCCGGATTGCCAAGGCCTGCGCCTCAAAAAAGAATCTCTGGCCGTCAAGGTCGGCGGCAGCAATATCGTTCAAGCCACCGCGATCTCGATCAAAGAAGCCAAACAATTTTTTACCAGCCTTAAATTAAATCCTTCTGAAAAAAAAATCAGCGAACCGATATTAAAAGAAATCATCCGCCGCCTGGACTTCTGCATCAACGTCGGACTGGATTACCTGACCCTCGACCGTAAAAGCGCGACCCTTTCCGGCGGGGAAGCCGAGCGCATCCGCTTAGCCACACAGGTCGGTTCCGGGCTCGTCGGGGTTGTGTACGTCCTGGATGAACCGAGTATCGGCCTGCACCAGCGGGACAACGAGCGCCTGCTGTCAACTCTCCATTCCTTGAGAGATCTCGGCAACACCTTGATCGTTGTGGAGCATGATGAAGAAACAATCCGCAAAGCCGACTTTGTCATCGACCTCGGCCCCGGCGCCGGAGAACATGGCGGATACGTCCTCCACGCCGGAGATGTCCCCAGCCTGCTAAAAAATGAAAAATCACTGACCGGAAAATATTTAAGCGGGCACGTTAAAATTCCCAAACCGCATCAGCGCCGCCCCATCGATCCGCAAAAACAGATCAATATCTTCGGCGCGAAAGAGCATAATTTAAAAAATATCAACGTCTCTATTCCATTAGGGAATTTTGTCTGCGTCACCGGCGTTTCCGGTTCCGGAAAATCCACCCTGGTCGAAGATATTCTTTTTAAAGCCCTATCGCAAAAAATTTATGGAACGAGGGAAAAGGCGGGGAGCCATCAAAAAATCGAAGGAATACAGCGCATCGACAAGGTCATCGTTGTGGACCAATCGCCGATCGGCCGGACACCGCGTTCCAACCCGGCGACCTACACCGGCGTCTTCGGGCACATCCGCGACATCTTCAGCCGGCTTCCGGAGGCAAAGATGCGCGGCTATCAGCCGGGCCGTTTCAGTTTTAACGTTAAAGGCGGACGCTGCGAGGCCTGTCAGGGCGACGGTATCAAAAAGATCGAAATGCATTTTCTGCCCGATGTCTATGTGGTATGCGAGATTTGCCGCGGGAAAAGATTCAACGATCAAACGCTCGATCTGGAGTTTAAAGGAAAGAATATTTCCCAGATCCTAGACCTGTCGGTCGAAGATGCTCTGCAAATTTTTGATAATATCCCGCGCATCAAAAAAATCCTGGAAACCTTGAACGACGTCGGCCTCGGCTACATCAAATTGGGACAGCCGGCCACCACACTTTCCGGCGGGGAAGCGCAGCGTGTGAAATTAGCCGGCGAACTGTGTAAATTCGCGACCGGCCGGACATTCTACATCCTCGATGAACCGACAACCGGCCTGCACTTCGCCGATGTGGACAAACTTCTTAGCGTCCTGCAGCTTCTGGTCAACAAAGGGAATACTGTCTTGGTGATCGAACATAATTTGGAAGTCATCAAAAATGCGGATTTCATTATCGATTTGGGGCCCGAAGGGGGAGACCGTGGGGGAGAAGTCGTCTTTGCCGGACGCCCGGAAGACATTATCCGCTCCGAAGAATCGCACACCGGCCATTATTTAAAAAATTATCTTTAAGTTAAGTAAGTTAAGTAAATTGAAAAAGCAGCATCTGCTGATATAATAAAATCCATGCTTTTACCCTTCCAACAATTCTATCGGCTAATCACGGCTTTGGCCGTTTGCCTGAGCCTCATCATTTTCAGCGCGAACGATAAGGCCTTCGCCCAGATCAACGAAGCGGAACTTTTTTTCGTCGCCCAAAAGGCCTTTGAGGACGGTTTTTACGACATTGCCGTCCGTTACATCGAACAGTTCACCCAGCAGTATCCTCAATCCGCCAAGCAGATCCAGGCCAAACTTCTTCTGGGACAATGCTACTTTTTTCAAAACCAATACCTCAAGGCCTATGAAATCTTTCAAAGCCTGGTCAACGCCGCGGAGTTCCAAGACGCGACATTGTTCTGGCTGGGGGAAACGTATCTTAAAGGCGCGGATTACAAGCAGGCTGAAAAACATTATCAGGATTTGATCAAAATTTACCCTGATTCGGAATACCTTCCGCAGGCCTACAATTCGCTGGGCTGGACTTATTTTGAACAGAAAAATTATCCGGATGCCGTCATCACATTTCAGAAGGTCGCTTCACTTTTTCCGAACAGCCCGTTACGGGAAGACGCGCGCTTCAAGATCGCCGAAGCGCATTTCAATCAAGGTTTATATGAAGCATCCATCAAACATTTCCGGGATTTCACCAGCACCTTTCCGCAATCTCCCAAACAAGGCCAGGCTTATTTTTATCTCGGAGAATCCTATTATTATTTGGAAGATTTTCTGGTCGCCAGCACCTATTATGCCAAGGCCGCGGAGGTCAGCACCGACCAGAAACTCATCCTGATGTCCAAGATCAACCTTGGATGGTGCTATATCAAGCTCAAGCGGTTCGAACTCGCGCAGAAAACATTGGGAGAAGCCCGCGGGCTTGCCGACAAAAGCAACGAACTGCTTGACGACGTGCTCTTAGGCCAAGCCAGCCTTTACAACGATTTGGGTGACCACAAAACAGCTAATGAATTCTACGCCCAGCTCATTGAACAATTCCCCAACAGTCCGCGTTTAGTCGAAGCCTATTTAGGGCAAGCGAACAATTCCTACCTCTTACAGGATTATCCGAGCGCCCTCACGCAATACCAGCAAATTCTGGACCAATTTTCCTCTAGTCCCACCCGGAAAGAATTGACCGAAAAAGCCCATTTTGGTTTAGCCTGGACTTACCTGAAATCCGGACAGCTTGAACAGGCAATCGCGCATTTCCAGCAGATCATGGACCAATCCGAAAGCAAAACCGTCAAAGTCAGCGCGCTCGTTCAGATAGCGGACGCGTATCATGATATAAATAATCTTGAAAAAGCCGTCGAGATTTATGACCATATCCTGAAAGATTACCCCGACAGCCCTTACGTGGATTACGCGCAATTCCGGCAGGGAATTGTGCTTATGAAACAGGAAAATGTCGACGCCGCGCTCATTTCCTTCAAAAGCCTTGAAAACAATTTCCCGAAAAGCAAATATCTGAACGACACCAAATACTTTTTGGGCGTGGCTTATTTCAAAAAGGACAATTGGGCAACGGCCCAGGAGTATATTGAAAAATACCTTAAAAATTCCCAGGACTCGCCTATGGAGTTCGCGGCAGAAGCAAATTACGTTTTGGCGCTCTGCGCCTTCAATCTTAACGACCCCAAGCGCGCCTTGAAGATTTTTGAACAGGTCGTTAAAACGTATCCCGATGAACCGGCCATCCTCCGTAATTCCGAGAAGGGGATCGCCGAATGCCTTTATAAGATCGGCGATACGAAGGCCGCCGTTGAAAAATTCAACAGCATCATTCAAACCCATCCGGATTCCAGCATCGCCCAAGAATCAATGATCTGGCTGGGAAATTATTATATGGAAACTGCGGACTTCCCGACGGCCGCGCAAAAATTCGAAGAATTTCTTTCCCGGTATCCCAATAGCGAAAAAATTAATGAAGCGCATTACCAGCTCGGCAAAATTTATGAAAACCGGCGCGAATTCGAAAAAGCTCTGAATCAGTACAAAAGCGTCAATGCCCCCGAGGAGGATGAACTTTACGCCAAGGCCAAATTGGCGATCGCCGACATCTTTTCCCGCGAACTTGATTCGCAGACCGCCATCCAAACCTACGAAAATATCATCAGCCGCTCACCGGATTTCAAGCGGGACGCTTTCGTCAAGATCGCTGACGTTTATAAAGGACAGCAGGAATATCAAAAAGCCGTGGAAACATATCAGCGGGCCTTGTCGGCGGAACAAAAATCAAGCCAGGCCGGCGACCCGGAGCTGCAGTTCCAGATCGCCGATGTCTGCGAATTGGCCGGTCAAAACGACAAGGCTCTTGAGGAATATTTGAAAATCCCGTATCTTTATCCGGAT
Source organism: uncultured Planctomycetales bacterium (assembly GCA_964364715.1). GTDB lineage: Bacteria > Omnitrophota > Gorgyraeia > Zapsychrales > GWA2-47-8 > CAYING01. The sequence continues at coordinate 5,459 of CAYING010000080.1, read as the reverse complement.
GAAAAAGCCTGGGTAATCAAGGCCAATTTGCGCGCGGCACGCATTTTTGAAGACGGAGAACGCTGGGAAGATGCCAAAAATATTTACAAAAAGATCGTTGAATTGAACATCGAGGAATCCGCTTTCGCCAACGAACGGCTTGAATGGCTCAACGAAAATACCGAACAACAGCACAAAACGAATTAAACTTTGCCTTTAACAAATCCCGTCCGCCTTAGGCCGACGGGATCAATTCCGGCGGTCAACTTATGTTCCGTCTTCGACGTCCATAAGTTGAGCCGTCATTGAGGAGGAAAGAATGGGAATATGGGAAATGAACGCGTTCCAGCTGATCGCGGCGGGAGGCCCGATCATGTATCCGATCATCTTGTGTTCGATCTTCGCGGTCGGAGTATTCATCGAGAAACTCATCTATTTTGCGTCGTTGAAAACGGACGTTCAATCTTTCAAAGCGCGGATATTCGAACTGGTCAAGAACAACAAGATCAAGGAAGCGATGGACCTCTGCGACAGCAATCCGTCTCCGGTTGCGAAGATCTTTAAAGCCGGCATCGCAAAATTCGGATCCCCGAGGGAAGAGATCAAAGAATCCATGGAAGATATCAGCTTATTCGAGATCCCTAAACTTGAAAAAAGACTTTCCGCCCTGGCGACGATCGCCAACATTTCTCCGCTCTTGGGCCTTCTGGGGACGGTTACCGGGATGACCGGCAGCTTTCATACGATCCAAGTGCGTTCCGCCGCCATGAATCCGGTCACCCCCGGTGATCTGGCCGGCGGCATCTGGGAGGCTTTACTGACCACCATTGCCGGTTTGATGGTCGCCATCCCGACCTTTGTCGCCTACAACTACTGTGTTAACCGGGTCAATCACTTCATTCTGGAAATGGAAAGAGGAGCGACGGAATTGACGAACTTCCTCTGTCATCTCGCGGAAACCGATCTAACCAAACACGGACATTGACCGGGGAGGGGGCCAATTGAAATTCAAACGCCATACAAAAATTGAAAGCGGCCTGGAAACGATCAACATCGCTCCGTTAGTCGATGTTATTTTTCAATTGTTGATCTTTTTTATGCTTTCGTCGTCGTTCACGTTCCAATCCGGCATTACGGTAAAGCTTCCCAAGGCGGTAACCAGCGATGTCGTTAAAGATGAGAACGTCGTTGTGACCATCACCAGCGAAGACATCACCTATCTCAACAACCGGGTCGTGACGATCAAAGACCTGCAAAAGGAATTAAGCAAAGCCAATCTGAAATCGCGGCCGCTGTTGATCAAAGCCGACCGCCGCGCTTCCGTCGGACGGATCGTCGATGTCTGGGATCTTTGCCGCAATCTGGGCATTGAGCGCATCAATATTGCGACCTCGCAAGAAAAATGACAAGGCATTTCTCAATTAACCCGCGAAAATTTTTCCCAGGAATGGTTCTTCTTTCCCTGGGAGTTCATTTTGCCGTATTTTCAAGCATCATCATTGCTTTCCCGGATAGAACAACCCGGGACTTACCCGTTTTTTATTTTATCGGGTCTATTTTAACGGAACAAGATTTTTCGCCGATACAAAAACAAACATCCGTTGTCATACAATTACACACACTCCCGGAAAATTTCACAAGGAAATCAAAACAACTGACCGACGAACGCAACATCCTGAAACCGGACTATACCCCTCAACTGCGCGCCGGGAATAAGCTCGACTATAAACCGGGCCTGAATGCGATAAATCCCAAGGATAAGGAAAGGGAAAAGAACACGGAAAAATTGCTGGGAATAGACCTCAACGCTCCTCCCCGGCCGAGCTTGAAGCTCTATAAACAATGATCATCGATCTTTATTCCGCGATAGCGCTATATCTAATTGTCACAGTTGTGCTTGTAATGGCCGGTTGGATATTTTATAATTGGGGTACAGAAAAGCCATTGGCTGAGCAGCAGCAATTCTTAGCGCAATGCCCCTATTGCACCTTTGTCTTTTTTGATTATAAAAAGTCTAATATTAAAATTTGCCCGAATTGTAAAAGCTATATAACACAAGAAACCCACGAAAGTTAACAGTGTTCAAACAACTGCGACAAAACAAATCCGGCATCATTTTAGTGACCGTATTGATCATCAGCCTGGTCATGGCGATCCTTGCGGTCGGCATTTTAAGCCTTAATGTTTCGCAAGTTATGACCGGCGAAGATGTTACACGAAGTATAGTCGCGGAATATTTCGCCCGGATGATCTTGTGGATGATTTATTACAACAATCTGGCAAATCGGCCAATTTCAAGTTCTGCGACACAAACCCTTGATGGCACAACATATACAGCCGCTATTACCGCAAAGACCATTCCCCCCGCCACCACAGTGAATTACACTATCAGCGTAAACTATTAGCCGTAACCCCAAGATTATCAAGCAATTAAAAAACTTAGAAATTATTTGACAAAGTAAGTTCATTATAGTTTAATGAAGTCTAAGGAAGTAAACAGTAAAAAATGACACTGTTTTATAAATACAGTTTCGCATAGCTGATCAACCGGCAAATTCGCTAACCTCACAATAGGCGGACAAGCGCATGAAAAGATTACTCGACGTTGAAGAATTAGCGCAGTATTTAAAATTACAAAAGCAGACAATTTACAACTGGCTGAATCAGAATAAAATTTCAGGAATTAAAATCGGCGGGGTGTGGCGGTTTGACAAGGCGGAAATCGACCGGTGGCTTAAAGCGCAGGCGAAAAAGGCAATCACACCAAATAATTCTCGACCCTTATCATGACCACTAAAAATACACTGGGAATCTTCTGGGGAAACAATTCATTCTCCTTTGTCGAGACTGCGGGCAATATCCCGCAAAAAATTTTTACCGCGCCGTTTAACCTCGGCAGCAAAACTTACCTGAACCTAACGACCGAATCGACTGAAGGAATCAAGCTTACCGCGATCATCCAGCAGGCGCTTCAAAATCAACGCATCCTTGAGAGCGCAATCAACCTCGCGCTTCCCGCCAAAGACATTATTTTCCGCTCGTTTGTCATCCCGTATCTGCAGCCATCCGAAATAAAGAACGTGGTGCTGTTCGAAGCCGCGAAGTTTGTTCCATTCCGGATGGAAGACCTGGCATTTACATTTCATCCTGTACCGTTTGTCGATAAAGGGAAAAAAGCCATCCGCATTATTCTAGTCGCTGTCCGTAAAGATATTTTGGAGGGATATTGCGGCATCCTGGAGCATTCCGGGTTACGCGTGGAATGTGTTGAACCATCATCGGTGAGTTTTGTCCGCGCCTTAACTCACAAAAAACTCATCCAAAAAGCAAAGAACACCGCCATCATTGAGATCCACCAATACGAAGGCAGGATCATCATTGTGGACCAAAACATCCCCCAATTTGTCCGGGAATTTCAGCTCTACCCGACAAGCGCCGAAGCATCGTCCCTGGCCTCAGATATCCTCAGCGCACGGCTTTTCAATGAGATAAAAATTTCCTTTGAATATTACGGCCGTCAATATAATCAGAAAAAAGTTGAGCGGATCATCGCCCTGTCGGGATCGGAAGATGATGCGATGCTGAAAAACCTCGGCAAGGATTTCAACTTGTCTTGCACCGTCATCACCACAAAAACGTTTTTCAAAAATGATGCGGTGGACATGGGCGCTATCCATGCCTACGGGAGCTCCTTGCGGGGAGCCGTCCAGATGAATTTTGATTTTAGTCTTCCCCGGCAGTCGCTCGCAACCGCGCCGGTCGAAGAAACCGCACCGGTGCAAGTCAGCGGTCCAAATTATGCGGCGGTCGCTTTGGTCGGAATTTTCTGTTTGGCTATCTTTGCCCTGACTGTAAATTTTTCCAATGGCCTTATAAAAAAATATCAAAACAAAACGGCTGAACTTCAATCCAAATTCGGGAGCTATGCGACGTCCACTCCCGAACTTTTGGAGCAGCAGACAACGGAATCAAAGGGTAAGCTTGCCGCATACAGAAATATCCGCATCGGCAGCAAAGTATCCTATTTCTTAAAACTTGTCCCCGCGTTATTGCCGGAAGGAGCGTGGCTCAAAGACCTGGACATCCGCTATAACGACATAATTAAAAACGAAGGGTCATTTCGCGTTAAGGCATCAAAAGTGACGCTGAGCTTCAGCGGATATATTTATACCGAAGACCCGCGAAAACAATTTCCCCTTGCGAACACCCTGCTGTTAAATTTCAAAAACAATAAAGAATTTTCTAATTTATTTGATAGAATTGAACTTGGTTCTGTACAAAGAACAGCTCTACAGCAATATAACGTGACGACATTCAGGATCGAGTGCCGATAATGTGCTTTTTTTCCATATCAAATAGAGCGGTAAAAAGTACTTATCCCAATTCCCTCAACATCATAATTGGGATTAATGAAGGAAAATTGGGGTGTACTTGTTTTCCTGGATATGTTTAGATGAAACTAGTACTTATCCCAATTTCCTCTAATGATTATTGGGATTATATAAGGAAAATTGGGATGAATTTATCCGAATTATTACAAATTGATGTTGAGCACATCAAAAATATAGACTGGAGGCAAGCCCGGGATGACATCTTCCGGAAAAATGACACGTTCCTTATAACGGTCCTGCTTGTTCTGACGCCGCTCGGCTGTTTTTTCATTTATTCAGAAAAAAATAAAGAGGCAAAAGCGCTGGCTCAGTCTATGATTGTATTGGAAAAAAAGTTAACGGCCTTACAAAACCTGCAGGCAGCGAAGAAAGAACTCGGTGAATATGTCGCGCAATTTCCTGACCCGATACCCGGCGATGAACTGATCGATGAGATCTCACGGATGGCAGACAAGCATAATATTCAAATCCTGACAATTTCACCGTTGCAGCAAAACAGGGACGAAAACTATGATCTAACCACAGTTAATCTAAGCGTCATCGCCGGCAATATTTCCGATATGCGTTCATTTTTTGAAACAATAGAAAATTCACCTTTTCCGCTCCGGATTGACGGATGGTCGGTCCGGATTGAGTCACCGCTGGCTTATAATCCTGAGACGACAAACTCGATCCGTTCTAATATTGACATTGCCTTGGTAAAGATTAAGAAATAATTATGAAAACAACTCTTATAATAGCTTCAGTAATTATTTCACTCGCCGGCCCCTCCGGCTGGGCTGCTAATACACCGTTTAAAGTAAGGATCACTGAAGAACAACATAATCTCGCCGGTCAGCAACTCACCGATTTATTGAAGCTGGACACGGAGAAAAAAGATGCCGGCAAGGAAGAAGCCGGCGAGCCTGCGACCGAAATCATTTCAAATCCGCTGAATGACCCATTCATGCCCCAAATTCCGAAACCGCCGGCACCGGCCGCCGCTGTTACACCGCAGGGTTTTCCTGCGGACGCCATACCGGCTCCTCTAACTACTCCGGCAAAACAGCCGAAACCGGCGGTACAAAAACCTAACTTGACCATTTCCGG
>CAYING010000079.1:0-9534 GCA_964364715.1 uncultured Planctomycetales bacterium | reverse complement strand
ATTAAAATATTTTTTGCTATAATTTTACCCCCGCCGATCCCTATCCAAACTTTTGTACTGTATCGCCTCGGCGAGATGCTCGGCCGTGATGTCGTCGGAGCCTGCCAGGTCCGCGATCGTGCGGCTGACCTTGAGGATCTTGCCGTAACCCCGGGCGCTGAAATTTAATTCGCTCATCGCGGTTTTCAAGAGTTCGCTTGCCTCTTTCCCGAGTGTGCAAAACTCCCGCACCGGCTTATGGTTCATCTGCGCGTTTGAAACTATCTCGTTATTACTTTTAAATTTTTTGATCTGAAGTTCTTTGGCCCGATCAACCCGCTGTTTGATTCTCGCGGAATTTTCCGCCGGCTGGGCTGCGCTTAGTCCTGGAAAATTTACCGCCGGGACATCGAGATGAATATTGATCCGGTCCAATAACGAACGGCCCGGATATTTTGGAACGGTATTTTTGAATTAGAGTTTGTCCCTCAACTCCGCAGACTTTAGGCCGGTATCTTAAAAAGACCCGTCTTGAGAGACACATGATAGCTAAAGATCCGGCCGCGCAAGTCGGTTGTGACCTCAACACTATTGGGCTTTGGGAAAGAGCTATGGAGATTCCTCCAGCGTTTTATGCTGAGTGGTAAAGTTTTAAAAAAGGTGAACTCAAGAATTAAGAAAATAGACGACGCATCTATGCCTTTAAACATTCTTATTGACTCCCGCGCTTATCGGCTAAAATAAAAATGGTTCACGATTCATCGGAAAAGTGAACCATTTCTGAAATTTTTTTTATCCGCACGATTGAATATTCCCCGTCGGTAATTCCCCCAAAATACCCCATTCAGTTTAAGAAATTTTCTTTGATCCGCAATTGGTTCATGGTTGAACTGGGTTTGAATGCCGGTTTGCGGGCGGAGGAAATGGCTTCTCTGCGGCACGGCCGGTGTTTTTTTGTGTCTGCCTGGTCTTTCAAAAGATTATAGCCCGCGGGCAACAATCTTTTCCGAATCCTGCCTGCTTATCCCCGACCGTTTGGCCGATTGAGAAATAAAATATCCCTTCCGCTTAGGCTTTTGGCCTAAAACCGATGGGCTCTTTTCGATTCCGGGGAGGATCCAATAACTTTTTGATGGCATCAAACACCATTTTGAACTGGTAGTCGTATTTCTTTTCCATCTCTTCGATTTTGCGTCTCAGTTCTTTATGACCAGCCAGCAGCTCACGCAATCTTGTGAATGTCCGCATGATCTGGATATTGACCTGAATGGCCCGTTTGCTGTTTAATACACTGGAAAGCATAAGGATGCCGTGCTCCGTGAAAGCAAAAGGCAGTTTACGCGTACCGCCCCAACTTGATCTGCCAAAATGGCGGATCAAGTTTCTGAATTCCTCGCGTGTAAGCTGTAAGAGAAAGTCCTCAGGGAACCTATCCATATTTCTACGAACTTGCCGGGTTAACTGTTCTGTCTCTGCTCCATAGAGCTCCGCCAAATCTTTATCAAACATCACCTTCTTGCCGCGCACAAGGAATATCTTGCTTTGAATAATTTCTTGAGGAACAATTTTAGTCGTCATCGTTGTTATCTTTCTTTACCCCCACCAATCCCTATCCAAACTTCTGTACTGAATCGCTTCCGCCAAGTGTTCTGTTTTAATTTGTTCCGATCCTTCCAAATCCGCGATTGTCCTCGAGACTTTTAGAATCTTATCAAAGGCCCGCGCGCTGAAGTTGAGCTCGGTCATCGCCATTTTTAATAGTTCGCTTTCCTCTTTTCCCAAGGCACAAAATTTTCGTACTTGCTTGTGGCTCATTTGGGCGTTCCCAAAAATATTTTCATACTTAAATCTTTCTAATTGTATTGCCCGTGCTTTGTTAACCCGTTCTTTTATCTGGGCCGAACTTTCCGATGGAATAGAGGCGCTTAGCTCAGGGAAATTTACCGCCGGGACATCGAGATGAATGTCGATTCGGTCCAAAAGCGGGCCGGATATTTTTGAACGGTATTTCTGGATCTGCGCCGGGCTGCAGCGGCAGGCCACACGGGGGTTGCCGTAATTTCCGCACGGACACGGGTTCATCGCGCCCACCAGCATAAATCGGGACGGGAAGCGCAGGCTTTTGCTCGCCCGGGCGATCGTGACGTGATGATCTTCTAACGGCTGGCGCAAAGATTCCAGGACATTGCGGTTGAATTCCGGAAGTTCATCCAGAAATAATATTCCGTTATGGCTTAAAGTAATTTCGCCCGGCCTGGGTACGGATCCGCCGCCGACCAACGCCACATCGGAAGAAGTATGATGCGGCGAGCGGAACGGCCGGCTGGCAATGAGCCCTTTGTGCGCCGACAAGAGCCCCATGACCGAATGGATCTTGGTCGTTTCCAAAGATTCCTCCAATGTCATTCCGGGGAGGATGGTCGCGAGGCGTTTGGCGAGCATGGTTTTTCCTGAACCGGGCGGCCCGATCATCAGGACGTTGTGTCCCCCGGCGGCGGCAACTTCCAGGCCGCGTTTGACAAAGGCCTGTCCTTTGACATCGGAGAAATCGGTATCGTATGCCTGAGCGTTTTGAAAGAGGTTATTGATGTCGACCTTGAGCGGCTCAAGAGAATTTTGGGCGGTCAGGAAATGGATGACCTCGCTCAATGTCCTCACCGGATAAACCGGGGTGTGGCTGGCCACCGCAGCCTCTGCCGCGTTGACCGCCGGGAGGATGATGCCTTTATAAGTGTTCTTGGGCAAGGACAAGGCGATCGTCAGCGCTCCGGAGACCGGCTGGATCGTTCCGTCCAACGAGAGCTGGCCCAGGACGATAAATTCTTTCAGCAGTGAGGGTTCGATCTGTCCGGTCGCCGCGATGATCCCCAGCGAGATCGCCAGGTCAAAGGAAGAGCCTTCTTTCTTGATGTCGGCCGGAGAGAGGTTGACCGTGATGCGCTGGGGGGAAAATTTGTAGCCGCTGTTCTTGACCGCGGAACGGACGCGTTCCTTGCTTTCTCGAACCGCGCTGTCGGGCAGGCCGACGATGACCATGGAAGGAAGACCGTTGGCCACATCCACTTCTACTGTAACAGGATAGGCTTCCAGACCATTTATTCCGTAACTATCAATTTTTGCAAGCATAATATTTCTAGCTTCTTATAAAAGATTAAGGATGAAATCCAATACGTTCTTTAGGTTTTTCAGGCGGTTCGAGCAATCTTTTGATAGCGTCAAAAACAATCTTGAATTGGTAATCATATTTTTTTCCATTTTATCAATCTTAAGTTTTAACTCTCTGTGATTGACCAACATCGCGCGGAGTTTTGTGAATGTTTCCATGATTTGAATGTTGACTTGGATGGCTCTTTTGCTATTGAGAACGCTTGAAAGCATCAAAATACCATGTTCGGTGAAGGCCATAGGATGCTTTCTGGTTCCGCCCCAACTTGATGTGCCAATTTGGCACTTCAAGTTTGTAAACTCTTCAGATGTAAGATGTAAGAGAAAAGTGGAAGGGAATCTTTCGGGATTTCTGCGGACTTGACGAGTCAATTGGCGCGTTTCAACTCTATATAGAGCGGCTAAATCTCGGTCGAGCATAACTTTGTGACCCCGAATAAATAGTATTTTGCTCTCAATTATTTTTTGAGCGATGATGTTTGTCATAATGTTCCTTCCTTATTGACTGGCGCAGGATAGGCTTCCAGGCCTGAAATACCGCAACTATAGACTTTGGAAAGCATTATTGAGTTTTCAGGGAGGTCCCGATGCCTTCGGCACGGGACTAACCTGCCTGCCGGTAGGCAGGTTCGCGCTTTGATTTATGTTTCCGCCAGAGGCGGATCCGCCTCTGGCGGACGCTTGCGCTCCATAAATCATGCGCTCATTAGGGGGAATCGAGGCGGTAATCAGAGGTGAAACAACTTGCTTTTTATAGACTCAAGATTATAATGTACCTTAACATACGAAGGGAATTTCGTCAAATTTTTCGTTCCATTTCGTTCCATCGCAACATTTTAACCTTTGAGACCGCAGGAACATTTTGGACAGTTTTCAGCTTAAACAAGACGTCTTCGCGGCGATCATCCATAACAAAACCCTGATGATCACCATCTCGGTGTGGGCTATTGCCCAAGGGGTCAAGGTGGTCATCGGCGTCATTAATGAGAAACGTTTTAATTTCCGCTGGTTTATCGGGACAGGCGGGATGCCTTCCAGCCATGCGGCTGGGGCCAGCGCCTTGGCGACCAGCTGCGGGTTAAGTATGGGGTTTGATTCGCTCGTTTTTGCCTTGGCGGCAGCATTTGCCTTGGTCACGATGTTCGATGCCCAGAGCGTCCGCCGGCATACCGGCCGGCAGGCGGAGATATTGAACAAAATTCTGGACGATATGTATTGGAAGGGGAAGATCGAATCTGAAAAACTGCGCGAACTTATCGGGCATACGCCGGTTCAGGTTTTTTCCGGGGCTGTATTAGGGATATCATTAGCTGTTATTTTTGATTCTGTCTGGAAATAATTCGGCAAATCATGGGAGGAACAGAGTGAGCAGAAAAATCCTTTCAATCAGTGTTGCGGTGTTCGTCGTGATCGTTCTCGGTGTCGGTTTAATAAAATTGATCACGCGGTCTTCATCGGGCCCTTCCGCAGGCACACCAAAAGTCAATCCCGGCCGGAACGCGCGCGAACTTTATCAGCAGGCGATTGCTCTAAAGCAAGAAGGGAAGATTATGGATGCCCGGGCAGCCTATCAGAAGATCATGTCCGATTACCCCAATATGGATAATTTGGAATCAGTACAGAAGGAATTTGAAGATCTTAATTTAAATATGATCTATTCCGCCGCGCATCCCGAGCATTCGATCACGCATGAGGTCGTCGCCGGGGACACCTTGGGTAAATTGGCCCGAAAATATAACACGACGGTCGATCTTATCAAAAAGATGAACAATCTTAAGAGTGATACTATCCCCTTGGGCAAAAAGATCAAGGTTTGGATCGGAAAATTTAATATTTACGTCGACAAATCGCAGAATATCCTGATCTTAAGAGATGGCAATGATCTCATCAAGATATATCAAGTTTCTACCGGGGAAAATAACAGCACGCCCGTCGGAACATATAAGATCGTGAATAAATTGGTGGACCCGGTCTGGTTCAAGCCGGGCGCGGTCGTTCCCCCTGAAAGCCCGGACAATGTTTTAGGCAGCCGCTGGATGGGTTTTGATCTGCCCGGTTACGGTATTCACGGGACCGTCGAGCCGGATAAGATCGGCCAGCCGGTGACCGCCGGATGTGTCCGCATGCGTAATGAAGATGTCGAGGCACTCTACAGCCTCGTTCCCACGGGTACGGAAGTCGTCATCGTCGATTAATCTCAAAAGAAAAATAGAAATTGATTATCACAAAGGCGAAAGTATATGAGCATATTGGATTTTGAACGGCCGATCATTGAACTGGAAACAAAGGTCAATGAGCTGAGGAATTTCGGTACCAGCAAAAAGATCGACCTTGAGCCGGAGATCAAGAAGCTTGAGCAAAAACTCGAGAAGATGAAGGCGGAGATCTACAGCAACCTGACCGATTGGCAGAGGGTGCAGATCGCGCGCCATCCCCGCCGGCCGTATACATTAGATTATATCAATACTATTATGACGGATTTTTTGGAGATCCACGGTGACCGTTTGTTCGCGGATGATCTGGCGATGGTCGCTGGGTTCGCCACGATCGATGAGATTCGGGTGATGGTCATGGGGCATCAGAAGGGCCGCGACACAAAAGAAAATTTGATGCGGAATTTCGGCTGCGCTCATCCGGAAGGATACCGCAAAGCGATGCGTTTGATGCAGATGGCGGAAAAATTCAAGGTCCCGATCGTGGTGCTGATTGATACACCCGGCGCATATCCCGGGATCGGCGCCGAGGAACGCGGCCAGGCGCAGGCGATCGCGACCAATATTAGAGATATGAGTAAAATCGCCGCTCCGATCGTCTCGGTCATTATCGGCGAGGGCGGCAGCGGCGGGGCGTTAGGCGTCGGCGTTGCCGACCGTGTATTGATCTTGCAAAATGCGTATTATTCGGTCATTTCTCCCGAAGGGTGCGCCTCGATCCTTTGGCGGAACAGTGTCCGGGCTCCGGATGCCGCGGCGGCTTTGCAGCTGACCAGCGAAAAACTTTTGAAATTCGGCCTTGTCGATCAAATCATTCCCGAACCTCCCGGAGGCGCCCACCGCGGCCCGCAGGAAGTAGCGGAAAATCTCAAAGAAGCGCTCGTAAAAAATCTGAAAGAATTAAAAGGCCTTTCCAAAAAGGAACTCCTGGAGTCCCGTTACGACAAATACCGCCAGATGGGGCATTTTAAGGAAAATTAGATAAAATTTATAAAGGTCAAAAAGTCAAAAGGTCAAAACGTCAAAAATTGTTATAATTTTTTTACGTTTGATCATTTGACCATTTGACAGTTTGACTTTAATGAATAACCAAGACATCCGCGACCTGTCTTTCCCCGAGTTATCCGAATATCTCAAGGCTCAGAACGAGCAGCCCTTCCGCGCCGCGCAGATCTTCGGCTGGATCTATAAAAAAGATGTGACCGGTTTTGATGGGATGAAAAATCTTTCTGCGGAACTTCGCGAAAAATTGAAGAAGGATTTTTTCTTTGCCCCCCGGACGTTTGCAACCGAAGCAAAATCCACTGACCGCACCAAGAAATATTTGTTCACTTTAGCCGACGGAGAGAAGGTTGAAACAGTTTTGATCCCGACCACCGAACGGACGACGGTTTGTGTTTCTACCCAGGCCGGCTGCAAATTCGGGTGCAAATTCTGCGCGAGCGGCATCGGCGGCTGGATGCGGAATCTTTCCTGCGCGGAGATCGTCAGCCAGATCCTTTTTGCCAAGAAAGCGGCCGGCGATGTTCCGTTAAGCAATATCGTTTTTATGGGCGTCGGCGAGCCGCTGGATAATTATGATAATCTTTTGAAAGCTATCCGGCTGATCAATTCACCGGAGGGAATGAATTTTGCCGCCCGCCGGATCACGATATCGACCTGCGGGGTGATCCCGAAGATCCGGCAGTTGAGCCAGGAGGGGCTGCAGGTGGAGCTGGCGATCTCGCTGCACGGGTTTGACAATGAGTCGCGCGATGTTTTGATGCCGGTGAACCGCAAATATCCTTTTGAAGGCCTTATCGCCGCCTGCCGCGAATATGCCCAAGCGACCAAACGCCAGATCACGTTCGAGTATATCTTAATTAAGAATGTGACGTGCAGTGATCAAGCGGCGCGGCAGCTGGGGAAATTTTTAAAAGGATTGATCTGCAAGATGAATCTTATTCCGTACAACAAGGTGGAGGAATTTGATCACGAAATCCCTTCGCGTTCGGAGATCTACTCATTCCGCGATAAACTGGAAGAATATGGGATTCACGCGACCGTGCGCACTCCCCGCGGGCCGGATGTCGCTGCCGCCTGCGGACAGCTGAGGCATTCTTCGAAGAAATAAAGTGTGATAAGGATCAGCTCTTTTGTTTGATCCGGAGCAATTCATTAAAGAATAGGTCCTCATATATTTCTCCAAGGTGAAAATTATTTATCATTCTCCCGCCGACAAAGAAAAGATCGTAGTTTTCAAGTAAGAATTTATAAAACCGATCGTCCGGATTGTTCGCAAAGATCCCGGTCCCCGTTACGTAAATGTTTTTCCCCTCCAGCAGCAGCTTATCTATCGCGCTCTTGAAGTTTGCGAACTGTTCCGCCTTGATGGGGGAATAAACCGACGCAAGCTGGTAGATGAACCTTCTTTTCCCGTAATACCCCAGGAACGGCCCGTCATCGGCGGTGATGATGATTGAGCCGGGCGGGGTGTTATCCTTTACCCACCGCGCGAAATCTCCGATAGGGTCATAATGGTGGCGGAAGTTTAAGACAGGGTAAATTCGATTAAAGGGGATCAGAAGGATCGACGCAAAGATTAAAATATAGACGTATTTCAACAAGCGGCGATTTTGTAAGGCATTTCCCAATAAAAATGCCAGGGCAATGGCCATCGGAAGAAAACTTATGACGAGAAAGCGCGAGGTCGTTGAACTTAAATTCCCATAAAAAGAATAAGGGACAAGGAACCAGAGAAATAAAAAGACCGCTGTTTTAAATGATTTCCTAAATAATAAACATAGTCCCAGCGCGGAGCCGATGATGCCAAGTGCAGTGAAATTAAACAGGGCAATGTTGAGGCTGTGCTGCAGAGCTTTGGGATAAAATCCCTTGTATAAATTTGTAACACCCAACTCCCAATAGGAGCTTAAATTCCCTTGATAATTTGAGAGATTGTCGATAGCGATAGGGATATGCAGGGCGAAAGCAACACCGAGCGACAAAGGTAAAAATAGGATCAAGTTCTTTGTGAGAGATGATTGTGTATTCTTTTTGTGAATAGAATAAAGAAGATACCCTAATGGGATGAGCATAAAGAACATATCTTGAAGCCGGCTCCCGCCCATTAATCCGACGCTGATCGCGCTCAAAATGATGTGGCCCTTTTCCCCGCTGTCTTTATAGAGCAAAAGCAGAAGGATCCCTAAAAGTAAAAAGAATAAACAGGGTGTGTGGGTGTTCCCGTACACGGATAGTCCCAAGAAGCTTGGAAGAAAAGAAAGAAGGACGGCGCCGAGGAGTGCGGTGAGGGGATCGAACAGTTTTTTGACAATAAGGTAAAGAACAGGAATTGAAAGAGAACTGAAGAATGCGCTCATAAAGTTAAACGCAAATACCGAATCGTGGACCGAGAGTAGTCCGAGAGTAAAGATGAAGATAGACGCCAGGATAACGGTCCCGGGGAACCCGAATCCGTAAGAATATTGCAGCTGCAGGGTCTGGAGTGTTTTTTCGGCCTGCGTGAGAATGAACAGCGTGTCTACATTGAAAGCCCCTTTACTGATCAGCGAGAGGCGCAGGATAAAACTGAAAATAAATAAAATAAGGGGAATAAGGAAGGACTTCTTTCGGAAAGTTGTCATAAGAGAAATTAATGCTGGAGGTGGGAGTTGAACCCACACGGCCGTGAAGCCACCGGTTTTTGAGACCGGCGCGTATGCCATTCCGCCACTCCAGCAATTGTGAGCTCTCAGTCATCAGTCATCAGATCTCAGCAAAAGGTTTTACTGATAACTGAAAGCTGATTGCTGAAAGCTATTATTTCATGGAGCTGAGGGGGATCGAACCCCTGACCTCCTGCATGCCATGCAGGCGCTCTCCCAAGCTGAGCTACAGCCCCTTGATTACCACAAATATTATTTAGAAAGATCAAGGGAGCATGTCCCGCGGGTGTTGCGCGGGACAGCCCCGTCAATAACCCTGCGATTCCATCACCCCCGAAATGTCCTCAACTATATCATCGCGACTTTTATTTGTCAACGAGGCGGATTCCGATCCGCCTTTTATTGTAAACTAATCTATAGGGTCCGGTTGACAATGGCTTTCGGGGGCGGTATATTAAACACGATATGAGTAAACTTTTTTTGCGATATTTTGATTATGCCTCAACGACACCGGTTGATCCAGATGTGTT
>CAYING010000078.1:0-9715 GCA_964364715.1 uncultured Planctomycetales bacterium | reverse complement strand
AGCTTCGCGTTCTCTAGAGCGACCGCCGCCGCCCGCGTTATGGAAGAGAGGACCTTCATGTCCGTTTCCGTAAAAATATCTCCCTGTAACGAATCTTTGTCTGCCACATTGATCACCCCGATCAGCTTGCCGCCGACCTTGATCGATGCGATCATAAAGGAACGGCCCGCGTAAGAATTTCTGTTCTTGCGCTTAAACCGTTTATCGTATTCCAAATTAGTCACCAAGACATTCTCGCCGTTCTGGGCAACGAGGCCGGCGATCGGATCTCCCAAGCGGACACGGGTCTTCTCGACGATCTCCGCCTCCAACCCCTTGGCGGCACGGATGCAGAGCTCTTTCGCCGCCTGATCAAACAGCATCAAGGAACATTTCCGCGCGTTAAGAATGTCGGTCGACTTCCTCACAATGAAATCCACCAGCTCGTCAAATTTATGGATAGAGCCGACCTTTTCATCGAAGAACAAAAGCTGTTCCAGTTTATTTTTCTCGAATTGCAGTTTCTCTTCTAATTTCTTCCTCTCGGCAATATCCTGAACAACGCCTTCAACCCCGATGATATCTCCGCTGTCATTTCTGATGAAATTACTGGTCGCCGACAGGATCGCAACCGAACCGTCCTTGCGAAGATTCTTCACTTCATAATCCCGAATAAACCCGCCATGTTCTGCCATTGCGTTCAAGAAAATCTCTCGGTCGATGGGCTGAGTGTACAATTCGTTAGCAATATCCCGGCCGAGCAGTTCTTCTTTGGAAGAATACCCCAACAGCGCGACAAAAGCATGATTCATGTAAAAGAGTTTTCCTTTCCCATCCGCCATATAGATCCCCACCTTGAGCGTCTCGACAAGCTTACGGAACATAGCCTGGGAATCCGGATACAGCAAATTAATTTCTTTTTCTTTGGCAATATATCCTGAGCTCATGGCCGCCTCCTCAATGACCCCGCCGCTTCGCAGAGGCGGGGGAATTGATCCCGCCGCTTTGTAAAGGCGGGATTGCGACAGGGCTTCCTACTTTTCCTGGATGATCTGCGCCGCCAATTTTAAAAGGTCCACATAACTCACGATCCCGCAGAGCTTCCTGTCTTTGTCCGCCACCAAGATGCATCCGTATTTTTTATCGACCATCTTAAGGATCGCTTCCGACACGGAATTGTCCGGGGACATAGTAAAAAGATTGTGGATCATAACATCCTTCAGGATAAAATTATCCAGCATCTCAGCATCATAATACCAAGTCCCGTCTTCCAACCACCGGGGAGATTGTATCTTGTAGAGGCCCCGCTCCGTCATCAAGCCGACCAATTTATTATCCTGATCCACTACCGGCAAATGCCTGATCTTGTTCTTCTGGATCTTCTCCGCCACTTCGTGAAACGCGGCATCCTCGCTGACCGTGATGACGGGTGCTGTCATAATCTCGCTCAATTTCACCTTATTGAACAAGATCTTTACATAATAATTCTCACTGTATTTGAGTTTCCTCTCCATCAAGTGTCCCTCCCTGCCCTGCCACAGGCGGGGCTTTTTATCCGTTTTCTTTCAGTATAGCACTACCGGAGCAAAATCTCCTTAAGGAGAGGAACTAATTTTTCATAGAGCTCGCTTTTACCGATATACGCCTCAATATCCTGGCTTTTAAAAACATTACGGAACGCTTCGGTCTCAAACATTGTCAAGACAATGATCTTGCATTCCGGAAGATACTTTTTGATCCTGCCGGCGGCATCTATGCCGTTCATATTCGGCAAACGAATGTCCATTAAGATAATATCCGGTTTCTCCCGAAGGGCTTTGATCACCCCTGATTCGCCCGTTGGCGCCTCAAAGACCTGCAGTTGGATATCCTGCTTTTCCAAGTAGGATTTCACCATCGCCCTGAAATCGTCGTGATCCTCAATAATAAGAATTTTTGTCGGCATAGGCATCCTTAATAATAAAATAATTTATTACTACTAATAATATATCTACATCAGAGGAAAGTCACAATGCGCTAAACCACCGACAGCCGTACGTATTTATACGGGAAGAAAAGAAGACTGGGGGAATTAAACTAAACCCTTGGAAATGGCGTATTTCACGAGGCCGGCGGTATTTTTGATGCCCAGCTTGTTCGACAAGTTAGCCCGATGCGTCTCAACGGTGCGGATACTGATCTTCAATTTGGACGCGATATTTTTATTGAAAGAACTGTTGGCGATCAATTTCAGGATCTCCAATTCGCGTTTGGTAAGGATCTCCAGGGAAGGCCCTTCCAGGTCATCCAAGGAACGGATAAATCGGTCGGTCGTCAATTCGGCTATCGCCGGGGAAATATACTGTTTGCCTTTCAGGACGATCTTAACGGCTAACGGCAATTGTTCATACGCATCGTCCTTTAACAAATATCCTCCGGCGCCGGCCGCCATAGCATGTTTAAAATGCTCTACATCCTTCTGCATAGTGAGGACCAGAATCTTAATCTTGGGATATTTTTGCCGGATGGCCTTTAAAGCGGAAATCCCGTCCATCTCGGGCATGGACAGGTCCAAAACGATCAGGTCGCACTTGACCGATTTTAATTTTGACAAAAGATCTTCACCGTTCTGCGCTTCGGCAATAACTTTAAACTGCGGATCCTTGTCCAAAAGCCCTTTGAGCCCGGCCCGGAAGATCGCATGGTCATCCGCCAGAATAATATTATACATGCTGTTCCCCCTTCTTCATTTCGACGGGTACTTCCAAAGTGATTGTTGTGCCCTTTCCCGGCTTAGAAAAAATATTTAAACTACCGTTGAGTAATTTAGCTCTCTCGTCCATAGTGTACAACCCGATGCCGCGCGCCAGTTTATTGTCCTTGTGAATTCTGCGCCCTTTAAAACCAATACCGTTATCCTGGATGGTCGCGGTGAGGCGGCCGTTGTTCAGCTTCATATTCACCCGGACTTTTTTGGCCCGGGCATGACGGAGCACATTCGCTAAGGCTTCTTGAATGATCCGGTAAAAGTTGATCGGATCTCCTTCAAAAAATAATTTATCTAAATCCGCCGGTTTATAAATAATATTCAGATTCTTATTGAGCGAGAATTCATCAACCAGGATTTTAAGCGCTGTTGAAAGTCCCAGCACCTCCAGCGTCGGCGGCCGCAATCCGGTTGAAAGTCTTCTCGTTTTGAAAATAATCACGTCAATATATTTAATAATCCGGGGATGAGGATTCTCCCCGCCGGATTTATCCGTTTTAGAAACAGGCAGCGTTGACTGCACCAGCATCTTCAGTGTTGCCAGCGACTGGCCAAGATCGTCATGAATCTCGCGGGAGATCGACTCCCGCTCCAGCTCCTGCGCCTGGATGATCCGTTGAGGCAATTCCTTTAATGCATGTTCCATCTCCTTACGTTTGGTGATACCGAAACGAAGGGAAATATATTGATACGGCTTTCCATTTTCATTCAAAAATGGAACGATGGTAGTGTCGACCCAATAAAAACTGCCGTCTTTGGCACGATTGCGGATCTCGCCTTTCCATACCCTG
Source organism: uncultured Planctomycetales bacterium (assembly GCA_964364715.1). GTDB lineage: Bacteria > Omnitrophota > Gorgyraeia > Zapsychrales > GWA2-47-8 > CAYING01. Next base: position 6,199 of record CAYING010000078.1, on the reverse strand, counting down.
CCGGCGGCAATAGTGTTCCACATATCCTTAAAAAATTCTTTAGGATGATAACCGGAATTAACGATCCGATGGTTCTGTCCGAGGAGCTCATCACGGGAATATTGGGAGATCTCGCAAAACTTGTCGTTCGCGAAGATGATGTTTCCTTTGGCATCGGTGATGGCAACGATCGTCGAGACATCCAAGGCAAACTTGATATCCGCCAGCTCTTTCAGCGTCTTTTCAAGAGCTCCCTCGGTCTGGACGATAACATTTAAATTCTTACGCGGGGGCATCCCAATTTTCCTTAATTAATCCCAATTATTATTAGATGAAATTGGGATAAGTACTTGTTTCATCTAAAAATATCCGGAGAAAACAAGTACATCCCAATTTTCCTTAATTAATCCCAATTATTATTAGATGAGATTGGGATAAGTACTTGTTTCATCTGAATTATTTTAGAAAAAACAAGTACATATGTGAAAAGATTATAGCATTCTGCGTTTAGGGAATAAAGGGAAAGATGGCGCGGATCATTCAGAGACTTTTCAAATCTTAGCGGTAGGCATCACGGCTCCAGGCTTGCTTTAACGCCGTGACTTCCGGAGCCGTGTACTGGGGCTCCTCCAACAATCGTTGATCCAGGACCCTTTCACTCAGGACAAACGGCTGCAGAATATATCGTGCGGCATCCGGGATAATCTTAACGATCTTAGCGATCTTCTCAGCTTCGCAAAATGGTCTAACCAAAGTGGTCCTGAACTCATAGGTGACCCCGGACTCGATGATCAAGCGGATACTTTTTCTAAGCCGGTCCTCATCAACAAAACGCCCGGCCATCTGGGAATACTCCTCCAATGGCGCCTTCAGATCCATGGCCGCATAATCAACCAAACGCTGATCAAAAACCTTCTCCAGCACCGCCGGGTTGCTGCCGTTGGTATCCAACTTGATCAAATAGTGGAGTGTCCGGATCTTTCGCAAGAACGGGATAAGTCCGATATGGATGGTCGGCTCTCCGCCGGTCACGACCACAGCCTCCAGCTGCCCGCGGCGCTTTTCCAAAAACGAAAAAACTTCCTCCTCCGGTATAGACTCCTGAAAACACTCCGGCAAAACCAATTGCGGATTATGGCAATAGCGGCAGCGAAAGTTGCATCCTTGCGTAAAGATCACCGCCGCCATCTTGCCGGGATAATCGATCAGCGAAAACTTTTGCAGTCCGCCTATCCGCATACTTTGTATGTTTTCCTTTGCTTGAACTCTTCCTTCTTCCCCTTGTTCCACTGCTGAACCGGACGTAAATAACCGACGATGCGCGAATACACTTCGCATTCGGTTTCGCATTTAGGACAGAATTTATGCTCGCCGGCGACATACCCGCAATTCGGGCATACGCTGAACGTCGGCGTAATCGTGAAATACGGCAGATGAAATCGCTCACAGATCGTCCGGATCAAATGTTTGAGCCCTTCGGCGTTATCGATTTTTTCTCCGACAAAACCATGCAGGACCGTGCCGCCCGTGTAACGGGTCTGCAGCGCATCCTGCAGTTCCAGGACCTCAAAGACATCATCGGAGTAATTAACCGGCAGGTGCGTTGAGTTGGTGTAATACGGTTCGCGTCCGTTTTTAAATTCGTCTTCGTTCGCGCAGATGATCTGGGAAAATCTAACCTTGTCCATTTTGGCCATACGGTAGGAAACGCCTTCGGCGGGCGTGGCCTCAAGATTATAATTGTTCCCTGTTTCTTCCTGGAATTCGAGCAGTTTACCCCGCATGAATTCCAAGACCGCCTGGGCAAAGGCATGCCCGCGCTCCGAGGCGATATTTTCTCCGAAGAGGTTCCGGCAGGCCTCGTTCATTCCCACCAGGCCGATCGTCGAGAAATGATTTTTCCAATACTGGTCAAAACGCTTTTTCACATTACGCAGATAAAACTTCATATACGGGTAAAGGTCCTGGTCGGTGAATTGTTCCAAAACTTTCCGTTTGGTTTCCAGACTTTCTTTCGCGATCTCCATCAATTCGCCCAGATTCTTCAAAAATTCATTCTCATCCTTTGAGCGGTATCCGAGCCGCGGCATATTGATCGTCACAACTCCGATGGATCCCGTCAAGGGAGAGGCCCCGAACAACCCCCCGCCCCTGGTGCGCAATTCACGGTTATCCAAACGCAAACGGCAACACATACTGCGCGCATCCTCGGGTTTCATATCAGAATTAATGAAATTGGAAAAATACGGGATCCCGTATTTGGCCGTGATCTTCCAAAGAAGGTCCATATTCGGGTTATCCCAATCGAAATCCTTCGTGATATTGTACGTCGGGATCGGGAATGTAAATACCCGCCCCTTGGCATCTCCCTCGAGCAACACTTCCAGGAATGCTTTATTGAGCATATCCTGCTCTGCCTGGAATTCCTTGTACGTTTGAGCCTGGATCTCTCCGCCGATGATGACCCCGCGGCTCGCGTAATAAGACGGCGGCGTCAGGTCGATCGTGAGATTGGTGAAAGGAGTTTGAAAACCGACGCGGGTCGGGACATTGACGTTGAAAATAAATTCCTGAAGCGCCTGACGAACTTCTTTGTAATTAAGATTATCAAAACGGATGAACGGCGCAAGCAGTGTATCGAAATTGGAGAACGCCTGCGCTCCGGCCGCCTCGCCCTGCAGCGTATAAAAAAAGTTAACGATCTGGCCCAACGCGCTGCGCAAGTGCTTCGCCGGACGGGATTCAACCTTCCCCGTCGCCCCGCGGAAACCAGACATCAACACATCTTCCAGATCCCATCCCACGCAATAGGCGCCCAAGACCCCCAGGTCATGAAGATGAACCTCCCCTCCCTGGTGTGCCTGTTTAACCGCCGGAGAATAAATCTTATTCAACCAATAGACCTTACTGATCTCGGAAGAAACATAATAATTCAAACCCTGAAGGGAATAGCACATATTACTGTTCTCATTGACCTGCCAGTCGATCTTGTTCAGATACTGGTCCACCAGATCGACCTGCGCCCTGGACGTTAATTCACGAATCTTGCTATGCTGATCGCGGTAAATAATGTACGCCTTAGCGGTCTTTTTGTAAGGAGAGGTCAAAAGCACGTCCTCGACAATGTCCTGGATCTGTTCGACAGCCGGATGATGCTGGCCAGCGAGCTGGTGAGCCAAATTCAATACACGCATCGTCAATTTTTGCGCCATTTCAGGGCCGAATTCCTGGGCCGCCGCGCCGGCTTTTGTGATCGCCGCAATAATTTTCTGCGGCTCAAAATCCACCACACGTCCGTCGCGTTTAATGATTTTTGTCAACAGTGCTTTGGTGTGCATAAACTTGTCTCCTTTTTTGATTTCCCGTGACGCCGGGATGTCGCTTTCTCATCATATGAGGCAGTCCGACAAACCGGAGCATCGTAAACACTCACCACATTCAATCCTTTAAAATCACTTTTCAAGATTTCAATGTCACTTCTCCCGAGAGGAGTGATAGCGCAAGAGCGGGTCGGGGTATTCAATTCCACTTCATCCGGGCTGATCTTGCGGACCAGCTGCGCGATCTGCGGGGCGAATTCCAAATTCTCTTTCATGAACATGATCTGCAACGCCAGTTTCCCTTTAAAAATCTTTTGAAAACTTATCATCCCCTCAATAATATCGGTAAATGTGATCTGCCCCATCGCTTTGTCGACGATGGATAAAGAATCCTGGGAGCAGGCGTCCAGTTTGGCCAAAACAAAGTCGCTGAGCGCAAGGTCCTCTTGGACATCTTTAAAATGGATCAAAGCGGAATTGGTGATAACGGCAATGGGCTCGGGACGAATTTTTTTAATGGCCTTGATCATATCCCCTAAATTCTTCGCCAAGGTCGGTTCTCCCCGGCCGGAAAATGTCAAATGATCTATCTTTTCCGAAGCCTGGATCAAATTTATCTCCCGGACAATTTCCGAAGTAGGAATGAATTCTTTGCGCTCATTCTCGAAACGATGGGTTTTTCCGAGCTGGCAATAAATACAGTCAAAATTACAGATCTTTTCCTTGGCCGACAGCGGATCGATACCGAGTGACCTTCCCAGCCGCCAGGAATAAACCGGACCATAAATGTATTTGAATGAATGCATCGCGCCTCACTAAATGTTGTGTATTAACAGGGGTTTATATCTAGCGGTAGTATTATTATACCTTTTAAGGGAATCAGGAATTAGGGATACTACTTAGAATTTTCGGTAAAAATACGTAGAAGAGAATACGCCTCTAGTACCGTGTTACCTAAATCATATTCGGGAGAACACGGTACAGTACTGCGTTCCTCTACATATAAAAATTTAGGTAACGCAGTACTAACAAGGAAGCAGGCAGTGAAATATTTAAAAAGACTTAATCCGTGATGTGATGCTTGATGACTTTGCCGTCGACCATATAGATAATATCTTCGCAGATATTGGTCGAGTGATCAGCGACGCGTTCGAGATTCTTGGCGACCAAAACCAGGTCAATAACACGTTCAACCGGAGTGAGCTCTTCAGGCTTACACTTTAATAAAGCCATAAATATCTCGTGGTTGAGGTCGTCCACCTCATCATCACGCTTGCAGACTTCATACGCGAGTTTGGAGTCTTTATTGACGAAAGCGTTCAAGCTGTCTTTGAGCATCGCCTGGGCCGCGGCAGCCATCTTGGGGATATCGATCTTTAATTTTAACGCCGGGACTTTGATCAGATCCAATGTCCTCTGCGCGATATTGACGGCCAAATCTCCGATACGTTCAAGATCACTGTTGATCTTCATAGTCGATGTTATAAATCGAAGATCGCCGGCGGTTGGCTGGTACAACGCCAATAATTTCAGGCAAAGATCGTCGATCTCGATCTCCAGCATATTAATAGCATCGTCCGATTTGATGACTTTATAAGCAAGCTCGGAGTTGCGCTCGCTCAAGGCCTTGATCGACGAGCCAATGCTTTGCTCGACCAGGCTGCTCATCTTCAGCAGCTTTTCTTTTAACTGCTCCAAGGCCTCATCAAAATGTCTTTGCATGTTCTTTCCCTTCTATTTTTTCAGGTGGTCGTCTTTATCCGAAACGTCCGGTGACATAATCGTTGGTTCTTTGATCCCGGGGATTGGTGAAAATGTCTTGCGTCTGGCCAAATTCAATCAGCTCGCCCAACAGCATAAATCCAGCCTGCTTTGAAACGCGCGCGGCCTGCTGCATGTTATGGGTCACAATTACAATAGTATAATTCTTCTTAAGAATCCACATTAATTCTTCGATGCGCTCCGTAGCGATCGGGTCGAGCGCCGAACACGGTTCGTCCATCAGCAGGATATCCGGTTTGACCGCCAAAAGCCGCGCGATACACAGCCGCTGCTGCTGTTCCAGGGAAAGGTTTAACGCATTTTTATGCAGTTTCTCCTTGAGTGTATCCCAAAGCAGAACAGAACGGAGGCAATCCTCTATAATATTGGGATATTCGCTCTTCTTGGCGGTCCGGTGGATCTCCGGCGCGAAAAGAATATTCTCCGCGATCGTAAGCGGGAAAGGGTTCGGCCGCTGGAAGACCATCCCGACCTTTTTCCGCAGCGACACCAAATCTGTTTTAGGATCCTGAATATCCTGACCGTCGATCAAAAGTTTTCCGGTGACCTTGACCCCTTCAATAAGATCATTCATACGGTTCAAAGTACGTAAAAAAGTTGATTTCCCGCATCCCGAAGGGCCGATCAGCGCCGTGATGTTGTTGCGCTCAAAAGAAACGTTGATGCTCTTCAGCGCATGGAAATCGGCGTAATGCAGATTTAAGTTTTCAACTTTGACAATAGGCATCAGCCGAATCTCCCGGAAATATAATCGTTGGTGCGTTTATCTTTCGGATAAGTAAAAATTATGCCGGTCTGATCGATCTCAATCAGTTCGCCCATCAAAAAAAATGCGGTGCGGTCGCTCACCCGGGCTGCCTGCTTGGTATTATTGGTAACAAGTACCTGGGTATATTTATTCTTAAAACGGATCATCGCCGCTTCGATCTTCGCTGTTGAGATCGGGTCCAATCCCGAGCACGGTTCGTCATACAAAATAATATCCGGTTCAACCGCGAGCGTCCGCGACAATCTGTTCACGCGCTCGTACATCTTGGGCACGGCCGCAATCCCCCGCGCTTCCAGCGTCTTTTGTGCTTTCAAAAGCCGGACGAGCGCGCGAAGATCCAAGAGTTGAT
>CAYING010000077.1:0-9779 GCA_964364715.1 uncultured Planctomycetales bacterium | reverse complement strand
CCCGGACGGCAAACCTGGTCCCGTGGCGGATCACCGAAGATTTTGCTTTACCGCCCCGCCGAGCACGTTCACGGGAAGGAATCTCCGTGACCTGCCGCTTGAGCCGAAGAGTATTGGCCAACAATTCGATCTCGATCTCATAGGCATCGGAAGTATATTCAAACGTTTCGTAAACATCCCGATGAAAAGCCTTATATCCGTTCAAAGCATCCGACAAATACCGTCCGTGGCAAAAACCGAACAACCATGTCAAAACAATATTCCCGAACGCCCTCAATCGGGTATACTCCTCGCTTCCTCCGACGATCCTGGACCCGATCACCAAGCCGTTATGCCGGCGGACTTCTTCAATGATAGCCGGGAGGTCCGAAGCATCATGCGAATAATCCGCGTCCATCATAATTAAATATTTTCCGGTCGCGATATCGAAGCCGGAACGCAGAGCCGCGCCCTTCCCGGGATTATTCTTATTATCAATAACCTTGATCGAAGAATATTCTTTGGACACCTGGGCTGTCCTGTCCGTTGACCGGTCATTGACAACGATGATCTCATAAGTAAACGGTGAACTCGCCATAAAGAATTCGACCTCATCAAGTACCGAATCGATATTCGCCTCTTCATTCTTAGCGGGGATCACGATGGAGACATCGAACTGCGAACGGCTTTGCTGCTGTTGTTCGTTGACATACGCAATATAATCTTTTTCCTTCTCGACCCAATCCATCAATTGTGAAACACCTTCGACCGGGCCGACCTTCGGCTCCCAGCCCAAGGCGCGTTTCACCTTTTGAATATCTGAGACATAAACTTTTTGATCATTCAACCGCCAATCATCGAAGGATACTTTAAGTTTCTTCCCTGTTTTGTTTTCCAAAATCTCGATCAGTTCCAGAAGAGACAACGTATTGACCGGCCCACCGCCGATATTGAAAACCTCGCCTTTCACGGTATCGATCTTTTCAATGCTCATTTCATAAAGCCGCACCAGGTCATCCACGAACAATACATCGCGAACCTGTTTGCCGTCGCCGAAAATCGTGATTGAACGGTTGAAAACAGTGCAGATCACAAACCAGGCCAGCCAGCCCTGGTCTTCCATTCCGAATTGATGCGGACCGTAGATACAAGACTGACGGAAAACGACCGTGGGAATATTAAACGTTTTGCAATAATCGAGAAAATACTGTTCCGCAGCGCCCTTGGAACAGCCGTAAGGTGTCTCAAACGATAGGGCAGTTTGTTCGGACAACCCTGAGGTATTCTTCATACTGTAACGGGATTTTTCCTCGGCCAGCTCCTGCTCGTTATGGCCGTAAACCTTATTGGTCGAGGCGTAGACGATGACCGGTTTTTTCTTGGCATGGCGGGCCAATTCCAAAAGGTTAAAAGACCCGTAAAGATTGGACCGAAAATCCCTGACCGGATTGGTGATGGACAACGTCACCGCTACCTGGGCGGCCATATGGACCACAACGTCCGGCTGGAACGAATGATAAACTTCGCGGAATTCTTTGAAGTAACTGATGTCGACCCGGCTAAAACCGATATTAAGCTCTTTTAACCGCTCAATATTGCGCTCAACACCGATGCGGCTGCAGTCATCCGCCACATGGACATGATTCTCCTTGGCGAAATGACTGGCGGCGTTAAAACCGATAAATCCCAGCCCGCCGGTGACTAACATTTTCTTACCGCGAATACTCATCAATTCTTTCCTTGATCTTTTTGCCGAACAGCATAAATCACAAAGGCATCGTTTTGATAAAGAATATTTCCCGAACCGGGCCACGGAACATTTTTATGGGCAAAAATATAATCAATGCCTTCCTGTTTCAGCAAAGGAAAGTGGAAAGAGGGGCTTTCGCGAAGTGCTAATTCATCGGCGCCCCCAAAGTCTTTTCTTGGGCCGCCTCCTCAAAGTTATCGGTCTGTTGCCAATAACGCTCCATAAATTCCGCCTTTAATTCTTTGTAGATCTGTATTCCTTCGGGTGTTTCTTTTTCGGCCAGCTTGATCTGTGGCCAGCGGGATTTAGGAAATTTGACATACATATTAAAAGTTTTAACAAGCCCGTTAATCTTTTCCTTGGGAAATTGTGGCATATTTAAGGCAGAGCCATTTACAAACATTGACTGCACGATATCTGCATCTTTCAAAAACCCGAGCTGTTCACAAACCGCGCGCAAGGGAATCCCATGAAACGGTGTAAACGAATAAGCGTTACGGTCAGCGGCTTCAATTTGCCGGTTTAATTCGATGGTATCCAAAGCTAAATCATATGTTTCATAAGGAAATCCCATTATATTATTCACACTGTAGGGGATCCCTGATTCATTGACTATTTTAAAATTTTTTATCATGAGCTCATTGGAGACGTTTCGTTTGAGGTGTTTTTTTCGGAACTCATCATTGCCATGTTCAAGGCCGAAGGCTAAACGCGCGCAACCGATCTCTTTTAACATTTTAAGCCTCTCCGCCGTAATCGTTTCGATCCTCGTCTGGCACCAAAATGGCAAACCGATGTCCTTATACATCTCACAAAACTCTTCAAATTCTCCCTTTTTCCATGAGAAAAAAGTATCCGCCCAAAAATAAAGGAATTCCGCTTTCATAACATCTTTATAAAAAAGAAGCTCCCTTTTCATATTTTCAAGTGATTTACGACGCAAATAAGACTTGCCTTCCTCCGTTTTATACAATTCCTGCTGAGAAGGAGAATTGCAATAGGTACACGTATAGGCGCACCCGCGATGGGTTTCCACCGGGAACATTCTCCAAACCCTTCCTCCCATAGGCCTATAAAAACGCGCTTCCTCAAAAATGGAGACATCAATCAGGGGATTGGCGTCCATATCCACCATACGGGTCGGGTTGATTTTGATCGCCCCATCCGGCTTTTTGATCCACAAATTAGGGACATCGTCATACGATTGCCCCTTTTCCAGACGCTCACACAAAGTTCGAAGGGCATCTTCCCCCTCGCCTTTACAAACAATATCGATTTCCGGATAACTTAACGCTAATTTCGGGGCAAATGTGGCAAAAACTCCTCCTAAAATAGTTAAAATTTTCGAACTCCTAACGACCCCTAAGAGCTTTATCCCTAATAAAAACATATCCTCGGTACAAGACATGGCCAGCAAATCAGGACGAAAAGAATCCACCTCTTTCTTAAAGTCTTCAAAGACATTGGTTGTCTTTAAAGTAATCTGCTCCGGCATTTTGAAAGGGCGGACCATCAATTTCTCTGCCTTGAGTTGATCAGAATCATCATTGATCTCATCAAGCCTTTCATAATAAGTGGTGTCAAAAAGCTTAACCGTAAACCCGCTTCTTTTCAAAATAGCGGATAGAAGCCCAACGGAGGGCGGCAACATGTTCATGCCTTTTAAATTCGGATAAACCATTAAAACTTTGAGGGCCATAATGAAATCTCCCTATTATTTCTTATTTTGTTAGAAATAATCTACACATATAAATATATGGTTGTGCACTTGGCTGAAGTACCCTGCAATATCGTCTAGGTGGGTATGGAAAGCTACCCACGAAATCTTATGGAACTCGAGCAACGATTTGCCCCGAAAAAGACGTGCCGAGAATATTTGTTTGAGCTTCGGTGGCCTGCAGGCTTTCGATGTTCGCGATTTCAACACCGCAGTTATCGGACTGCTTGGAACTGGTTGCATAAACTGCGTTGCGCTATGGCACAACCCGGTCGAGATCGTCTTTCTGGGATAGGAAAATATGAAAAAGTACTCTGCCGAAAATTTCGCTTTAGGCAAATAAGGTCTCTTTTAACTCGGCAAATGCTTTATCGCCTTCCTTATCCTGACGTTCGGCATCCCGGATCTTCGACCACATGCTTTTATCCATGTTCAGGTATAAATTAAAAGTTCGGTAAAGTCCCTTGATTTCCTCTTTTGACATGGTAGGCATGTTAAGAACAGGCACAGAAAAAGAATCCGTGCAGAGTTTAGCGGGATCCCAATATCCTTTTTTGACCGCATAATTAAAAAGCTCTGTCCCCCGGAAAGGCTGAAAGATGGATATCGAATGGCTGTCGGCGTGAAACTGGCGGTTGAGCTCAATGGTATCAAAAACCATTTCCCGGGTTTCATCAGGGAATCCAAGCATATTATTCACCGAAACCTGAATCTTGGTCTTCTTAACAATTTCAATGGCTTTGATAACCGTTTCATTGGTATAGTCTCTTTTGAGTAAAGTTCTCCTAAATTGATAGTTGCCGCTTTCAATCCCAATACTGATGCGGTGACAGCCGACCGCCTCCAAACATTTCATATCATATTCGGTGATGGTTTCAGGACGGGTATTAAACCAGAACGGAATATTGTATTTACTATACCTCGTATAAAATTCTTGTCTCTCCTCGGGGGTCATAGCCAAAAACGTTTCCGAAATCATATAAAAATATTCCGCATCATATTCACTGACGTAATAATCAATTTCTTTCATAATGGTATCGATCGTTTTGTACCTTAGCCATCGCCCCAGCTTCTGAAATGTCTTTTGATACATCGGGGCCGAGCAATACGTGCACTGGTAGGGACAACCTCTGGAAATTTCAATGGGAACCATGCGGTAAATTTTCCCGGCCATGGCCCGGTAGATGCGCTCCGGGGCAAAGCCGTCAAATTTAGGGATGCACATGTTGTTGACATCCACCAGCTCACCCTGTTTTGAGCGATAAATCGTTTCCCCTTCTTTCGCCCACAAGCCGGCGATATCATTGACCGGTTGTTTCTTGGATAATTTTTCCGCCAGTTCAGCGATAGTGAGTTCGCCTTCCCCCGTACAGACAAAATCGATCAGCTCGTTTTTAATGCATAGTTCTGGAGCGAATGTCGCAAAGCACCCCCCGATCACCGTGGGAATATTCCGGTGCTTAACGGCTTCGAGAAGCTGCAATCCCTTTAGATAGGTTAATTCAACACAGGACAGGGCGATCAAACCCGGTTTAAATTCATTGACCATTTTTACAAAATCTTCGGTCGGATCTTTTTCAATCCCGACAAGGCCGACCGCCGTATAATCCACCTGCTTAACCTGCATGCTGGTGGCCCGAGCGGCCTGGCTGTTGCTTTTATCATTGGGAAGATACAGAGTGTTATCGAAAATTTTGGTGGGGAAACCAGCCTCAATCAGAGTTGTGTAAATACAGGACAAACCTAACGGGACAAGCGGTTCCATCGGAGTGTTGGCGTAAATCAATAATACTTTAAAATCCTTCATCACAACTTCCTTTCACAATCCTGTTCTCCCGGCCTGCCGGTAGGCAGGCTTACACAGCTTAGAATAAACAGTAGGGCTAAATTTATCTAAATTTCAAGTTAAAAAAGCTATTGATATTATGGATATTATAACAATTCATTCTTGCTTGTCGATAAAAATGTCAGTTAATGTTAGTTAATGTCAGTTAATCAGGAGGAATGAACTCCGGAAAAATCCAGGAATGCGGTGAATTTGTTCCCTAGTACGGTTGATTCCTCGGGGGTAAGTTCTTTTCTTAAAATATCCCGATAGATGACCTTAAATTTCTCATAGCGGCTGATGCCACCGGCACGGATATGATAATCGATGATATTCTTTAAATGTTTGGGGTGACCCGAGAAGAGTTTCCGGAATGCTCTACTTTAACATCAACCGATTCACAGATGACTCCATCAAAGTCAAAGATGATGGCTTTTAGCATACCGGTTATCGATAAAACGTTTGAGAAGAGACCGTGGGTTGGCTTCCCACCACATATTGTTTGTGAATGGTGCCTAAGATGTGTAAAATCCCCTGCCCCATATCGAGATGCTCATTACTCGATAATTTTGTTGCCTGTTTAGGGTTAAAGACATAGGGGGTGATTTCATAATGCTCACGGTGCTTGATGGGAATGTATTCAATGTCGACCTGGCCTTTTAACATCTCTTGAATCATGATGAGCAAGTCCTTGATTTTAATCTGTTCTTTGCCCGAAATGATAACACAACGGTTCACATATTCCTCTTTGAGGATTTCTACACTCAAGCGCGCGGCATCCTGGACATGGATATACTCTCTGATTTCTTCACCGTCCCCCTCCCGAGAGATTTTACCTTCCAGCAAGGCCTGCTTAAGCATTCGGTAAATGCCGTTATGCTCATCGGAGCGGGGCCCATAAAGCGAGCCGTAACGCAAAATGGTAAAAGGGAGTCCATAGACTTTCTGGTAATCTTCGATAAACAATTCAGAGGATTGTTTGCTGCTTCGGTAAAAGGAGCCCTTATCACTATAAATATAAATGGAACTCGAAAAAATAAACCTTTTTATCCCCGCCTTGCGGGATGCTTCCAAAATATGCATATTCCCGAGCACATTAACCCTGGCGGTCTCTAGCGGTCTTTCGTTGGCTTCGTTGAGATCGGCCAAAGCAATAAAATTATAAACGATGTCCGCGTCTTTAACCGCTTTGTCAATCGCTTTCTCATCTAAGACGTCGCCGACCACCATCGACTGATTTCCCTTTAAGTGAGGCGATTTAACCTGATCAAAAATAAGGACATTATGACCCTGATCGGTCAAAACGTCAGCGACGTGGCTTCCCAGGAAACCAGATCCGCCAAATACCGTTATATTCATCCCTTTCACTCCTCTTTTAAATCCTTATCTATTTTAAGCCCTTTAATCAGATTAGAAACAGCCTCTAGTTCCATTCGCACCCGGGATTCCTTGGCATAGGAACCGACGTGCGGAGTAAGAATCACATTGTCACATTTCAATAAAGATCCGCGATAGGGCTCGTGTTCAAAGACATCCAACCCTGCCCCCGCTAATTTTTTCTTCTTCAAAGCCTGGTACAGGGCAGGCTCATCAACAATACCACCTCTCGAGCAATTTATCAAGATGGCATTCTCTTTCATCAAATTGAACTCTTGGACGCTTATCAAATGTTTATTCTGGGGATTCAGAGGTAAATGCAATGAAATAATATCGCATTTTCTTAAAAGGTCTTTAAGATTTAACTTCCTGGCATGGGCCAACAACCGGGGAGCCTGTTTGACATAAGGGTCAAAATAAAAAATTTCGGCCCCTAAAGCCCGGGATAGTCTGGCCACTTCCTTGCCGATCCGGCCGAAGCCGATCACCCCGACCTTTTTTTCTTGAAATAAGCCCCCCATTTTCTTTTGCCATTGCTGAGATCTTACCGAACGGTCCATCAGATGAATGTTCCGTAAAAGACTGAGCACAAAGCCCATGACCAATTCAGCCACGGCCCGCGTCGGGGCATCGGGGGTCGTGAACACTTTAATCCGTCGTTTTTGGCAGACCTTCAAATCAATATTATCCGTGCCCACACCGCAACGCGAAATCACCTTTAACCGCGGCAACCTTCCCAATATTTTCTGATCATAACGTTCGGTACCGGCAACAGCGGCGACACAGCCCGCAAGAAGCTCAAGGGTTTCCTTGGGAGTCAATGTTCTTCCAAATTTATTAAAAACAAGGCTAAACTTCTTCCCCTGAAGAAGCCTGAGCGGCTGCTTGTCATATCGGCCGAATGAACTGGTCGTTATAGCAATTTTTTTGAACATCAGCTGATTTCCGATGAGGTTGTGATGAGATAATTTTCCCAATATCGGCTGTCCGGTTCGGCAAAATAAGCCCGGCGGAACTCCTCGGCCCTTCCCCAGAACTTTTGAGGCTCCGCCAAAACCATTTTACGGAATTGATCTAAGGCTTCCACCACTTCCTCTTCACTAAAACATAACCTCCACATCGAGAGGTCTTCTTTATATGATAAATAATTCATGGTCAAGGAATGGGTATCGGCGATCATGATAGTCGGAATGCCGCTGACGACGAGATCAACGGCCGCGCCGGTTGCCCCGCAAACCCCTATGGAGACTTGATCAAAATAATCTTCTAACGGGCCTTGAACAAATGAATAATGCTCCGGCAACGTCCGACCCAGCTCTTTAATTAATCTTTTTTCATCAAAATAACCCGCCGGATGCAATTTGATAAAAACTTGATGCCCCTTCCCTAATTTTCCGTTCGCCTTTAATAAAGCCCGCAAAATATGGACCGAATTAGACAACCCAAACCCTAAGAGTACTATTAAATTATTATTGGGGCAGCTGCGATGATTCATCTCAAGCAAATTAACATACCGAAAGGCGGGGCTATAATCAATGGGGATATCATTAATGAACTCCTTTCCCGCCTCTCGCCCCACAGGCCCCAAGACGAGAGTTTTATCCGGCACCAATCCCAGGAGACGATCTTGCCTTGAGAGGATACTGGACAAATAATTGGGCGGCGTGACAAAAGGCTGACTTCCAACAATTTTGATCATCGGAAAGATTTCCTTAAGCCCGCTGATGAGCCCCTTTTCCATGGCCTGATTCTCATTCCAATTGATCACCCCTTGGGGAACAAAATCGCTCTCTTGAAAACGCTTCCCCAGCCTTGACAACAAACTCGCGGACATGAGACCGTCCTCCGTCAGGTTTGAATAATATTCTTCTTTCACAAGAACGGATAAATCGTACCCATCAAACAAGGCCGGCGTGATCTGATACCATAAAGCCCGCCACCAGGTGAATAGGGTATAACGATAATCACTGGGTTTTAAAAACTCCTCGGCAAAAATAACCAACTTCTCGCTCTCTAGAACCCTTCGAAATAACCCTTGGAATGATTTTATTTTAAGGGTAATCGGCAAAAAGACGGGGATAACATCATGCTTCTTTAAATAATCATCCAAACCCGGAAAGAAATGCCGCTCAAAAATGCCGCAATTGGTCTTGGAGAAATCTTCAGCGATAAAATTCCTGATAAGGACGACTGACTCCTTATCCTTGAATAATGTTTTTATTCTCGATTTGAAAACACGCTTAGCGGCGAAATACTTTTTTGCCGCTCCTGCCCCAAAACGGGCCCAACGAAAGATGGCCCGCAGAAAAACTTCCAAATAAAAAATTATTACGAAAAGATAATTCATTTTTGGAAAAGTCGCCCAAGGAGAAAAATATCTTTTCATAGTGAACCCTAAGGCCGGCGAATCAACGATGATGAGATCTATCTTTTCATTTTCTTTAAGCCATTCTTTTAGGACACAAAAATAACAAACATATAGAAAGAGATTGCTCGTATAAGTGTTTTTGACCGCTGGAACGGAAAACAACCATTCTTTATGCACGGCCCCGGAGAGAGAAATCTCATCAATCCAATCAATGAAACGGCTCCTGTTTTCTTGGCTTAAGGAATACAGCCTTCTGGCATAATCAATGGAACTGGCATAAGGGGCTAAGGCCGCATTCAGTCTGTCTAAGATGGACTGTTTCTTGCCAAAATAGACCCAGCGTTTCAGGGAATGCTGCCGCGCGAGACGTCGGATGATAACATCGGGGGTATTAGAAAGGATAACGATCATAGCCAATCACCGCCGCTGACGGTGATCACCTGTCCGGTAATATAACCGGCCATCGAAGATAAAAGGTAAACAACCATATGCGCGATGTCCTGAGGGTCGCCAGCCCGTTTTAAAGGGACCAGTTGAGCTCTTTCTTTGAAGTGCTTTTCATCTCTCTTCATTTGGTCTCGGTGAAATTTTGATGTAATCAGCCCGGGGGCAATGGCATTGACCAATATATTGTGCTTGGCGCCCTCACGAGCCAAACCTTTGGTGATGCACTCAATCCCGGCCTTGGCCGCGCCATACGCCATCGAATTTCGCGGCGCGGCGGGCGCGGCCGGGGGGGGGGGGGCCCCCGGGGGGGGGGGGG
>CAYING010000076.1:0-9893 GCA_964364715.1 uncultured Planctomycetales bacterium | reverse complement strand
GGCCATCGCGGAAGGGTCGAATATGGTGAGGATTGGAAGAGCGATCTTTCAGTGACCTGTGACCGGTGACTTGTGACCAGTACTAGTCACTGGCCACGAGCGACAAGGCACATTGCAAATTTATGAAGACTATATCTATCATCGGCGGCGGGAATATGGGGACAGCGATCCTGGAGCGCGTAGCCAAGGCCTACAAGGTCATTGTGTGCGAAGAGAACACGGAGCGCGCCCAATTTTTACGCCGTAAATACAAAGTCACTTGTGCGGATTTTGAAACAGCTGTCAAAAAAGCCGATATTATTATCATCGCGGTCAAGCCGCAGGATATCGACGGCGTTTTGGAATGCATGAGCGCTTGGGCAGGGAAAAAACTGGTCATTTCGATCGCGGCCGGGATCACGACGCCTTATTTGGAAAAGAAATTAGGCGCCGGTGCGCGCGTGATCCGGACGATGCCGAACATGCCGGCCCAGATCGGTGAAGGCATCACAGCCGTTTGCGGTGGGAAGTCGGTTAAAAGCGCTGATATTAAACTGGCGCAGAGGATCTTTAACTGCGTCGGTAAAACCATTATCGTGGAAGAAAGTCTGATCGACGCGGTGACCGCTGTTTCCGGAAGCGGGCCGGCGTATGTATTTTTATTTGTGGAATGCCTGATGAGGGCGGCGGGTTCGTTCGGTTTTGACGAAAAGACGGCGAAAGAATTGGTGTATCAGACGTTATTGGGCAGCGCGCATCTTTTGGCGCAGAGCAAAGATTCAGCCGCCGAATTGCGCGCCAAAGTCACGTCCAAAGGCGGGACGACGCAGGCCGCGGCCGATGTCTTCACGGCCCATAATATAGAGAAGGTATTCATCGAAGCCCTGGAAGCGGCGAAGAAAAGGGCGGGGGAATTAGCAAAGCAGTGACCTGTGACTGGTGACTTGTGGCTCGAGTGAGACGTTACAAGTCACAAGTCACAAGTCACTGGCCACTGGTCACGAATCAAGGAGATCATTATGAGCAAAGTCGGGATCATCGGCGGAAGCGGTTTGTATCAGATCGAGGGGATCCAGAATGTCGAAGAGATTTCGATTTCCACTCCGTTCGGCCAGCCGTCCGGGAATTATATTCAGGGGAAATTGGAAGGCATCAATGTTGTTTTTTTGCCGCGCCACGGCAAGGGGCACAAGATTACGCCGAGCGAGATCAATTACCGCGCGAATATTTTTGGAATGAAGAAGTTAGGCGTCGATGCCATCGTTTCTGTTTCAGCCTGCGGGAGTTTAAAAGAAGAATTGAAACCGATGGATTTTGTGGTGCCGGACCAATTTGTTGACCGGACCAATCATGCCCGCGAGTCGACTTTCTTCGGCGGCGGGATCGTCGCTCATGTGGCGTTCGCTGATCCGGTGTCCCCGGAGATCCGGAAGATATTGGCCGCGGCCGCGAAAAAGGCCGGGCTCACTGTCCACGACGGCGGAACGTATATCAATATGGAAGGCCCGCAGTTCTCGACGAAAGCGGAATCGAACCTTTACCGCAGCTGGGGAATGGATATTATCGGGATGACCAATATGGTTGAGGCGAAATTGGCGCGTGAGGCCGAGATCTCTTACGCGACGTTGGCCGCGGTGACCGATTACGACTGCTGGCATCCGGAACATGCTTCGGTCACTATTGAAATGATCATCAATTATCTCAACAAGAATATCGATAATGCGAAGCAGATCCTTAAATTTGCTATTCCGGAGATCGGGAAGTTGACACAGTTCAGCGCGCAGGGCGCTTTAAAATTTGCCGTCTTGACCGACCCCAAAGCGATCCCGGAACATAAGAAAAAAGAACTGCAGATATTGATTGGGAAATATATGAAGTAGTG
Organism: uncultured Planctomycetales bacterium; assembly: GCA_964364715.1. Lineage (GTDB taxonomy): Bacteria > Omnitrophota > Gorgyraeia > Zapsychrales > GWA2-47-8 > CAYING01. Next base: position 8,032 of record CAYING010000076.1, on the reverse strand, counting down.
ACCCGTGGCTAGTGACTGGTGACTCGGAAAGTCTCGGGTCCCTGGTCACGAGTCACGAGTCACTAGTCTCTGTTATGGATTACCAAAAAACCGTTAACCTCCCGCAGACCGATTTTTCGATGAAGGCCGGCCTGGCTGAAAAAGAACCCAAGATGCTTAAAAGTTGGGAAGAGCAGGGCCTTTATCAGGCGATCCGCGCAAAATCCAAGGACAAAAATCTTTTTATCCTCCACGACGGGCCGCCGTACGCCAACGGCAGCATCCATATCGGCCACGCGTTGAACAAAATCCTCAAAGACATCATCGTGAAAATGAAAACGATGCAGGGATTCGACAGCCATTATATCCCGGGCTGGGATTGCCACGGCCTTCCGATCGAGCATCAGCTTTTTAAAGACTTGAAGAAGCATAAATCCGAAGTCGACACCGTCGAGTTCCGCAAGAAGGCGCGCGATTACGCGATGAAGTATGCCGGGATCCAGCGGGAAGAATTTAAGCGCCTCGGTGTTTTTGCCGATTGGGAAAATCCGTATCTGACGCTTGACCCGGAATATGAATTTTGGATTTTAAGGTCCTTCGCGGAATTGACCCGTCGAGGTTACGTTTACCGCGGGTTGAAACCGGTGAACTGGTGCGGCAATTGTGAAACCGCTTTGGCTGAAGCCGAAGTGGAATATGAAAATCATACATCGCCGTCGGTGTATGTGAAATTCAAGGTTAACAATCCGGAAGTTATTGTAAAGAAACGCGAAAATAAATATAAGCCAGTTTATCTTTTAATTTGGACTACAACTCCCTGGACTCTATTGGCTAACGCGGCGGTGGCTGTTCATCCGGATTATGAATACTATTTAATTGGTAATCATAAGGAAGTTCTAATTGCCGAAAGGACATGTTGGACTCAGCGGTTACGTGACAAAACAGACGGGCGAGAAACATCGGTTGAAATAGTGAAAGGGAGTGATTTAACGAATTTAATCTATGAGCAACCATTCACGAAAGAAACTTGTCGAGTAGTCACCGTCGATTATGTCACCAAAGAAGACGGCACGGGTTTGGTTCACACGGCGCCTGGTCATGGGCAAGAAGATTTTCAGACAGGATTAAAATATAGTTTACCGGTTAAAATGCCGGTGAATGAGCGCGGGGTTTTTACGCAAGAGGCCGGAGAGTTTGCCGGGCAGTATGTATTTAAGGCGAATGAGAAGATCGTTGAAAGCTTGAGAGCCCAGGGGATCCTATTCCATTCAGAAAATATTACACATTCGTATCCGCATTGCTGGCGATGCAAGAAGCCGATCATTTTTCGCGCGACGAAGCAATGGTTCCTGAAGATCGATCACAAAAATCTGCGCGATAAATTAAAGAAGATCATTGAAAAAGAAGTGCAGTGGTTCCCGCCGGCAGGCCAAGAAAGAATTTTGGGGATGGTCAACACCCGTCCGGATTGGTGTTTGTCCCGTCAACGGCATTGGGGTGTGCCGATCCCGGCGCTGGCCTGCGAAGGCTGCGGCGGAGAGCATAAATTGTTCAGCGATGTCATTGAGCATTTTGCCCAGATCGCCCGCAAGGAAGGGACTGATGCGTGGTTTGCGAAAGACGTTGAAGATTTGATCCCTGCCGGGTTTAAATGCCCGACTTGCAACAAATCTGATTTTAAAAAGACGAATGATATTCTCGATGTGTGGTTTGATTCCGGCGTCAGCCATCAGGCGGTGGTGAAAGCGCGGATGCATCAGCCGATCCCGATCCAATTGTATTTGGAAGGCTCTGACCAGCACCGCGGATGGTTCCAGTCATCGATCATCCCGGCGGTCGCTATCGACGGGAACGCGCCGTTTCTGGGCGTTTTGACCCACGGATTCGTGGTCGACGGCCAAGGCCGCAAGATGTCAAAGTCTTTAGGGAATGTACTGGCCCCGCAGGATGTGATCAAAAATAACGGCGCGGATATTTTGCGTTTGTGGGTCGCGGCGAGCAGTTATCATGATGATGTCCGTGTGTCCAAAGAGATCCTGGACCGCCTGGTTGACGCCTACCGCAAGATCCGCAACACCGCCCGGTACCTTTTGGGGAACCTGCACGGCTATAATCCGGCCCGGGATGAGGTTCCGTATGCGGAATTATTAGAGATTGATCAGTGGGCTTTGCAGCGTTTGGCGCAAACACTCGACGCCATTAAGCAAAATTATAATGATTATGACTTTGTGGCGGTCTATAAGGCGATTTATTCGTTCTGCAACGAGGACCTGTCCAGCTTTTACCTTGACATCCTAAAAGATCGGCTGTATACTTTCCCAGCTCAATCGCCGGAACGCCGGTCGGCGCAGACCGTTCTTTATCATATTTTGAGCCATTTGGTGAGGGTCTTGGCGCCTATACTGACTTTTACGTCGGAAGAGATATTTTCGATGATGCCCAAGGCGGAAGTGTTAAAAGATGTTAAGAGCGTTCATCTTTTGGACTGGCTGGATGTCCCGGATCTCTGGAAAAATTTTAAAATTGCCGAGAAATACAAAAATTTATTGGATATCCGGCCGCATGTCCTGAAGGCCCTGGAAGAAAAACGGCGCGGGGGAGAGATCGGAAGTTCCCTGGAAGCCAAACTCGTTTTTAAAACCGCCAGCGACAAGGATTTTCAATGCCTGAGCACATTTCAAAAAGAACTGCCGGCGGCATTTATTGTTTCGCAGGCGGAAGTCAGAAAAATCGCCGATGTCGCGCAAGGTTTAAGCGAAAGTTTCAGTAAGACGCAGATCGAGATCCATAAGGCCGAAGGTGAAAAATGCGGCCGCTGCTGGAATTACCGTCCGACGGTCGGAAAGGATCAGGAACACCCGGCCCTGTGTGACCGCTGCGCATCAATTGTAAAGGAGACAACGCATCATGCCTGACAAGAAAATGGATAAAAAACAGTTGGAACTTTACCGCAAATCGCTTTTAAAATTGCAGGAAACCATTGTCCACGATATAAAGAATATGAGCGCGGTGGAATCCTCTTCCGCGAAAGATTCTTCCGTCGACGTTTCCAGCCATGCGCTGCATATGGCGGATGTCGCGACCGACATGTATGACCGGGAATTTAATATTGGGCTCGCTTCTAATGACCGCGAACTTCTCTCCCGCATTCAAACAGCCTTGAAACGTATCAAAGACCGCACCTACGGCGCCTGTGCGGGCTGCAAAAAATCTATCGCCGTGGCCAGATTGAAGGCCATTCCTTACGCCGAATACTGCCTGAAATGCCAGGAAAGTATGGAAAACGGTCCGCGTTCCCGCAAAGGTTAATCAGGGTTGTCCGATATGAAGGGTCTATCCCGGTCCCAAGTCGATATTTTTTTAGCGTTATTTACGGTTGTCACGATAATTATCCTGGATCGGGTGACCAAGATCTTTTTCACGGGGCTCTTGGAGCTCGGCGAAAGTTTTCCCATTGTCCGCAACGTCTTTCACATGACGCTGGTGCACAATACCGGGATCGCCTTCGGGTTATTCAAGAACCAGGGCATAGTTTTTATCATCATCCCGGTTATCGCAATCTTTCTTCTTGTCTTTAATATTTTTTATTACCGCAATAATAAAGAATTGAGCCGCACGTACATTGCCGGATTTTCCCTGATCCTCGGAGGGGCGATCGGCAACCTGATCGACCGGATCGCGGTCGGCTGCGTGATCGATTTTATTGATTTCCGGGTGTGGCCGGTCTTTAACATCGCCGACAGCGCGATCACGATCGGGGCATGCATCATCGCGGTGAAATGTCTTCGCCTATCGGCTAAATGAAAAATTTAAAATGAAAAATGCAAAATTATGGTGTCGCAATGCGACCTAAAACTTTTGCCTTTTGACTTTTCACTTTTAACTTTTTATGTTCCCCATCCTCTGCACAATCGGTCCTTTAACGGTCTATTCCTACGGTGTCATGCTGGCCTTGGCGGTGGTTATTTGCGCGCTTTTACTGAGCCGCGATGCAAAGGCTATGGGGATCACGGCTGAAGAGATCTATGATCTTGTTTTTTGGGTCGTTCTCGTCGGGATTATCGGGGCGCGGATATTTTTCATCTTTTTGAATCTCGCGTATTTTAGTGAGAATCCTGTTGCGACGATCATGATCCAGAAAGGCGGGCTCGCCTGGCAGGGAAGCCTGATCGCCGGCCTGGCGGCGGCGCTGGTTACTATCAAACGCAAGAAATGGCCGATGGGAAAAATGCTCGACGCTATCGCCCCTTATGCGGCGTTGGGGCAGTCGATCGGCCGGATCGGGTGTTTCTTAAACGGCTGCTGTTACGGCAGAGAAGTTCCGTGGGGAATTTATTTTCCGGTCCACGACGCGCGTCTGCATCCCGCCCAGCTTTGTGATTCCGTCGGGCTATTGATCATGTTTTTCATTTTAAAGAGAATGCAAAAAGGGAATCAGGCCGGCGGAAGCATTTTTGTCTTGTACTTGATGCTGGCTTCAGCGCAGCGGTTCATCATCGAGTTTTTCCGCGCCGACCATTTTATTGTCTGGTCGGGGTTAAGCATTTTTCAGTGGGTCAGCATCGTTGTATTTTTGTCAGGAGCCTATGTCTACGCACATCTTAAAAATCGATCACGAAAATAGCCAGCTGCGCCTGGATGTTTATTTGACGCAGACGCTTCCCGATGTCCCTTCGCGGACGTTCGTCCAAAAACTGATCGAAGCCGGGAAAGTTTTGGTGAACAAAAAGATCGTGAAGGCGAATTATAAAGTGGTTGAAGGAGACGAAGTTTTTGTCGACCTCGTTCTGCCGCTGAAAGATCAGGGGTTGGCCGGGGAAAACATTCCGCTCGATATTTTTTATGAGGACGACAGCCTCTTGATTATCAATAAACCGCCGGGCCTTTTGGTCCATCCGGCGAATGAGAAAAATGTTTCCGGAACGCTGGCCAACGCGCTGGTGCATCATTGCAAATCGCTTTCTGATTTTAATGAGGAAGTCCGTCCCGGGATCGTCCACCGTTTGGACCGCGAGACATCCGGCCTCATGGTCGTCGCCAAGGATAACCAGACGCACGCCAAGCTCGCCAAACAATTTGAACATCACGAGATTAAGAAGAAATATTTGGCCCTTGTTGAAGGGGAAGTGCAGTTTGATGAAGGATTGATCGACGCCGCACTCGGCCGCCATCCGCGTTACCATGACCGCCAGAAAATTTCTTATGAAGACGTCGCCAAAGAAGCAACGACTTTTTACCGCGTCGTCAAACGCGTCAAGGGCAAGACCTTGATCGCGCTTTTTCCGCAGACCGGGCGGACCCATCAACTGCGTATCCATATGGCGCATTTAGGCCACTCGATCCTGGGCGATGAAAAGTATGGGAAATTGAATTCATTCCCCCGCTTGGCCCTGCACGCGCAATCGATCGGGTTTGTCCATCCGAAAACAGGGAAGTTCGTCGAGTTCTCCAGCCGCCCGCCGAAAGAGTTTCTGATTTGAAATTTAAAATCCACAATGCCCTTTACTTGCAAAACTTTTTACCTATAATATTATTAATCATAGAAATTTAATTAAGCCCCGTCTATCCCGCCTGTGGCGGGGTAGACGGCGGGGCAGGGAGAAAGCTGCATGGTTAAGAACCGTTCCGGCAAAGTGATGACGATCTTCACGGTCATTTTTGCCATTCTGCTTGTCTCAACCACCGCCATCGCTGTTTTTCTTTTCCAAAAAGAAGCCGAGCGCCGTAAAGAGGCGGAAACTCTTTTAGCTCAGACTCAGGCCAGTCAGTCGACGATGGAAAAAGAATTGAAGACCGCCAAGGAACAGCTTGTTATTGCTGAAGCCAAGAACAAAGAAGCGGATGAAAAGATCAACAGCCTTTTGGATGAAGTTGAGCTTGAGAAGGGGCTTCGTGAAGAAATGAAAAATGAGGTCAAGACCCTGCGCGAATCCTTAGGTTCTGAAGCGAAGATGAAAGAAGAACTTTCTCAGGAGTTCACCGCGAAGCTGGATGAATCTCAGCGACGTGTTCAGGAATTGGAAGCTCATCTCGCGCAAGCGGCCGGACGGACACGCGAATTGGATGAATTGACCCTGAAGCTGCAAGAAAGGGTCAAGCAGTTGGAGTCGGGTGCACCGCAGATCGAGCTCGACAAGATCGTTGTTTCTCCGTCGGGTAGTAATTCCAAATCCCCCAAAGAAGAAGGGCGCGTTTTGACCGTTGACACCGAGAACCAGTTCGTGATCGTCAATCTGGGCCAAAAAGATGGTATTGCCGAGGGGACAACACTTTCGATCTTCAGGGGCCAGGAATATGTCGGTGATATTAAAGTGACCCGCGTCCAGCCGGATATGTCCGCCGCAGATTTTATCCCGCCGTTAGCCAGTCAGAACATCAGTAAAAATGACCGGGTTGTCCGAAAGCAATGATCCTGACCGTTAGTCCGGCTGAATGTTTAGGCGGGCAAGTTTTTTTACCTGCCTCGAAATCTTATTCCATCCGAGCCTCGCTCATCGCCGCGTGCGGAGGGACTTCAACGATCCATCATCCGTCGGATTGTGATGATGCTTTCGTCGCGATGTCAATCGCTAAAGTCTTGGGTTGCCGAATTCAGAAAGCCGGAAAGAACTCGTATCGCGTCGTCCGTGTAAAGAATGTTCCCGGCGTTTCCCGCGTCAACGTCGGTGAATCCGGGACTGTTCTGCGTTTCCTTCTCCCGTTGTTATCGCTGTATCCTAAAAAAATTATTGTTGAAGGCCGCGGCACATTACGCGGCCGGCCGAACCATCACTTGGTTCAAACGCTGCGCTCCATGGGAGTTGCTCTGCGTGGCCAAGGGCCCAAGGAAAGTATTCCGATCACGATCTCCGGCGGAACGTTTAAAGGCGGGCGGCATTTCATTGACGGAAGTCTGAGTTCGCAATTTATTTCCGCGTTATTGATCGCCTGCCCCCAGCTCGCCGAAGATACTGAACTTTTAATAACCGGGAAAAAAAATGTTTCCGGTGATTACATCACGATGACGGAATCGGTCTTGAAAAAAGCCGGCATCCGGGTCGATCGAAAGTCGGAGCGGCAATTTTATATTCCGGGAAAACAAAAATTTAAAGGATTGAAGAATTTTACTGTCCCTTCGGATTACGGCTTGGCGGCGTTCTTGCTGGCGGCAGCGTCACTTTTTCCTTCAGAAGTAGTATTAAAAGGGTATTTGAAAGACGATCTTATTCAGGCGGATGGGGCGATCTTGAATTACCTGCGGAAGATGGGAGTGAAATTCAGAAAGACAGATAGCGCTATTACGATCCAGGGGCCGTTTCAATTGCGCGGTGGAAATTTTTCCCTGAAGGATTGTCCGGATCTTGTTCCGATCATGGCGGTTTTGGCTTTGTTCGCCAAGGGAACGACACGGTTGAGCGACATCGCCCACGCCCGGGCCAAAGAATCGGACCGCATCAGCGATCTGCGGACTGAGCTTTTGAAGATCGGGGCGTCCATTGAAGAAAGCACTAACGCGCTGATCATCCATCCGCGGGCCGATTACAAAAAGCATGTCCTTTTGGATCCTCACCATGACCACCGGCTGGCCATGGCCTTCAGTGTTCTTGGGCTGAAAATCGGTGCCCGGATTAAGGATATAGAATGTACGCATAAGTCGTATCCCGGCTTTGTAAAAGATTTCCAAAGAATCGGCGCGGCCGTTAAAAAGACGAAATAGCGTTTGACACTTATTTTCTTTTTCTATAGTATAAATTTAATTCTTTGAGGCACTTATAAACTTTTTCTCCCAAACTTAAGAGGCCCTATGCTACAGAAGATCTTCAGAATTATCAAGCAGCTCATCAATTACGTCCTCGGACTTTTTTCCAATGATATCGGCATCGATTTAGGAACTGCCACGACCCTGGTGTATGTCAAAGGGGAGGGGGTTGTTCTGTGTGAACCTTCCGTTGTGGCGATAGAGAAAGATACCAACCGCGTTATCGCGGTCGGGGATGAGGCAAAGAAGATGCTGGGCCGCACGCCCGGCAACATCATCGCTATCCGTCCGATGAAGGACGGCGTCATCGCCGAC
>CAYING010000075.1:0-10171 GCA_964364715.1 uncultured Planctomycetales bacterium | reverse complement strand
AAGCCCGGCGTTGGATTGATCTCTCCGCCGCCGCATCACGATATTTATTCCATCGAAGATCTGGCGCAGCTTATCCATGATCTGAAAAATTCTAATCCGCGCGCCGATGTGAGCGTGAAGCTTGTTTCCGAGATCGGCGTTGGAACCGTTGCCGCCGGTGTTTCCAAAGGAAAAGCCGATCATGTTTTGATCAGCGGTTTTGAAGGAGGCACAGGCGCGTCGCCCCAAACTTCGATTAAACACGCCGGCCTGCCTATGGAATTGGGCATCGCCGAAACACAGCAGGTTCTGGTGATGAACGACCTGCGCGGCCGCATCCGCGTGCAGACCGACGGACAATTAAAAACCGGGCGCGATGTGTCGATCGCCGCGATGCTGGGGGCGGATGAGTTCGGTTTTTCGACGGCAGCGCTGGTTTCCTTGGGATGCGTCCTTTTGCGCAAATGCCATTTGAACACCTGTTCCGTCGGGATCGCCACCCAAGACCCTGAACTGCGCAAGAAATTTGCCGGCACGCCGGAATACGTGGTGAATTTTTTTACCTTCATCGCGGAAGAAGCGCGCGAGATCATGGCGGAGTTAGGTTTTAAAAAATTTGAAGATATGGTCGGCCGCGTGGATATGCTGGAGACGCAGGACGCGATCAATCATTGGAAAGCCAGGGGGCTGGACTTAACGAATATTTTGCACAAGCCGGATGTCCCTGACTATGTGGCGATCCGTCATACGTCGCGCCAGGAGCATGGTTTGGAAAAGGCCCTGGACAACCGTTTGATCGAGAATTGCCGCGAAGCGATCGAAAATAAAACGCCGGTCAAATTTGATTCCCCGATCAAGAACGTCAACCGCACCGTCGGGACAATGCTGAGCTCCGAGATCGCGCGCCGTCACGGGCTGGCGGGATTGCCGGAAGATGCGATCCAGATCAAATTCACCGGATCAGCCGGTCAGAGTTTTGGCGCGTTCTTGGCGCATGGTGTCGCGCTCACTTTGGAAGGGGATTCGAACGATTATGTCGGGAAGGGTTTATCCGGCGGGAAGATCATTATTTATCCGCCGAAGAAAGCTGCCTTTGTCCCGGAAGAAAATATTCTGATCGGGAACGTCGTGCTCTACGGCGCGATCAGCGGGGAAGCTTATTTCCGCGGCTTGGCCGGGGAACGTTTCGCGGTCCGCAACAGCGGCGCGAACGCGGTTGTCGAAGGCGTCGGCGATCACGGATGCGAATATATGACCGGCGGGCGCGTTGTGGTCTTGGGCCCGACGGGGCGCAACTTTGCGGCCGGGATGAGCGGCGGTATCGCGTATGTTTGGGACAAGGACGGTGATTTCAAAAAACGCTGCAACCTGGGCATGGTCGACCTTTTTCCGGTGGAACGCGAGGCTGACGCTGCTGAATTGAAAAAATTGATCGAAAACCACAGCCGTTATACTGGCAGCACGGTGGCGAAGAAGATATTGGACCGCTGGAGCGGTGTTGTGAGTGAATTCGTGAAAGTATATCCGAAAGACTACCGTCGTGTTTTGGAAGGGGAAGAAACAACACAGGTCACAAGGTCAAATGGTCAAAAAGTCATAAGTCCTTTTTAGGGCTACTTTTGACCTTTTGACGTTTGACTTTTAAACCTACAGGGAATAATTATGGGTGACGTTAAAGGTTTCATGAAATACCCCAGGCAGGATTTTTCCAAACAGCCTGTTCCGGAGCGCGTTAAGCATTGGCAAGAGTTCGCGCTTGAGATGCCCGGCGAAGAACTGCGTAAACAGGGCGCCCGCTGTATGGATTGCGGCGTCCCGTTCTGCCAAAGCGGCTGCCCGATTGGCAACATCATCCCTGACTGGAACGACCTTGTGTACCGCGATAATTGGGCGGAGGCTATTGAACGCCTTCACAAGACCAATAATTTCCCGGAATTTACCGGCCGTGTCTGTCCCGCCCCTTGTGAAAATTCCTGCGTTTTGGCCATTAACGAACCGGCTGTTACGATCAAGAATATCGAAGCTGCTATTGTTGAGCGCGCGTATAAAGACGGCACGATCAAGCCTCAGCCGCCGCGTCATCGTACGGGCCTTAAGGCCGCTGTCGTCGGGTCCGGCCCGGCTGGGTTGTCGTGCGCCGACCAATTGAACAAAGCCGGCCACGTCGTGACCGTCTTTGAAAAGAGCGAATGCGCCGGCGGATTGCTGGCCTTAGGCATCCCGGATTTTAAATTGGAGAAATGGGTCATCGAGCGTCGTGTCAAAAGAATGGAACAGGAAGGCGTAAAATTCCGCACGAAGACGAACGTCGGGGCCGATATTTCCGTTAAAGACCTTGTAAAGAAATTTGACGCGGTCATTTTGGCCGGCGGCGCCGAACAGCCGAGAGATTTGCCTGTTCCCGGACGCGAGTTAAAAGGGATTCATTTTGCGATGGAATTCTTAACGCAGCAGAACCGCGTCAACGCCGGACAAAAAATTGACGACGCCGAACGGATTTTAGCGCGGGGCAAAAAGGTTGTTGTCTTGGGCGGCGGGGATACCGGCTCGGATTGTGTCGGGACGGCGAACCGCCAGGGTGCCGCTGTTGTGAAGAATTTTGAATTACTGCCCAAGCCGCCGAAGAACCGCGCCCCGGACAACCCGTGGCCGAATTGGGCGTTTATCGAAAGAAAATCCACATCGCACGAAGAAGGATGCGGCCGCGATTACGCGATCATGACCAAGAGTTTCTCCGGCGAGAACGGCCGGGTGAAAAAACTGCACGCGGTGCGGCTGGAATTCGGGCCGAAAGATCCGGCCACCGGCCGCAGCGCCATGCGCGAAGTTCCGGGTTCGGAATTTACCGTCGAGGCGGATCTGGTCTTGTTCGCTTTAGGTTTTCTAGGCCCTGTAAAAAAGGGGATGATCGAGGATCTGGGTGTTGCCTTGGATGAGCGGGGCAACGTGAAAACGGATAATGATCGAATGACGAACGTCCCGGGCGTTTTCGCCGCGGGCGATATGCGCCGGGGACAGTCGCTGGTCGTTTGGGCGATCAACGAAGGACGCGCCGCCGCTGAAGGTGTGCATCGTTATTTGATGGCTGTTGTAAAATAATAAGCCCCGCTTGTGGCGGGGCAGGGAGGAGCGAAGATGAAAGCTTTGTTTTATGGACTGGTCGTGTTGTTTGTGTTGAGCGGCTGCGGCAAGGCGCAGGACAATGATGCCGCGCGAGTGAAACAGGAAGCCATGTCGCAAGGCAATACCGCGGAAGCTTCCGCTCGTATTGAAAAATTGCTCACCGAGGGAACCGCGCTTTTAGCCAAGGGATATATTCCGGCCGCGCTTAAGGCATTCGACGAAGCGATCAAGGCGAACCGGAATGATCCGCGCGGGTATATTGCCCTCGGAGAAGCTTATATCCGTATAAAGAAATTAGATCCGGCCATCGAGACCTTCACGATGATCTTGGATTTTTCTCCGGAGAATGCGGAAGCTCATTATTTGATCGGCATGGCTCACGGGCTTAAAGGCGAACGGGACATCGCGGCACAGTACGCGCAGAAGAGCATGCAATTCGCGCAAAGCCAAAAGAATCAGGGGATGTTCATTAAAAGCGCTGCGATGCTTAAAGGCCTCGCTGACGCGGCCCAGGGCACGGGCAATTAAAAGTCAAAAGTTAAAAATCAAAAGTCAAAAGGGTGGTGCCGCTTTGCGACTCTAAACCTTTGACTTTTGCCTTGAACTTTTGACTTTTCACTTTTGGTTTTGACTTCTACAGGAGACTTGAAGAGAATGAAGCAGTATATTCTCGCTCTCGACCAGGGGACCACCGGTTCTCGAGCCTTTATCTTTGACCGGCGCGGGAAAATCATTTCCGCCTCCTACCAGGAATTCAAGCAGTATTTTCCCAAACCCGGATGGGTCGAGCACGACGCTGAAGAAATCTGGCGGTCGTGCGTTTTGGTTGTCACCTCCGCCGTCCAACAAGCCAAAATACCGCCGAGCGCGATCACGGCGATCGGCATCACCAATCAACGCGAGACAACGGTTCTCTGGGACCGCAAAACCTCCAAACCGGTCAGCCGCGCGATCGTCTGGCAGTGCCGCCGGACAACGGATGTTTGTCAGGCTTTGCGTAAACGCGGATTGGAAAAAACATTCCGCCATAAAACAGGCCTCCTCCTTGATCCGTATTTCTCCGGGACCAAGATCCAGTGGATCCTTGATCATGTTCCGGGGTTAAGAAAACGCGCCCGGCGCGGAGACATTTGTTTCGGCACGATCGACAGCTGGCTGATCTGGAAATTAACCGGCGGCAAAAGCCACTCGACCGACGTCACCAACGCTTCCCGCACCTTAATATTTAATATCAAAGATCTGAAATGGGATTTTGAGCTTTTGAAGATCCTGAAGATCCCGTCGAGCATCTTGCCGCGGGTGTATCATTCCGGCGCGGTGTTCGGGCACACGGCCAAGGGCGCCGCGGGATTGTCGGCCGGCATCCCGATCGCCGCGGTGATGGGCGATCAGCAGTCCGCGCTTTATGGACAAGGATGTTATGAGCCGGGAGCAGTTAAAAATACGTACGGCACCGGATGTTTTATTGTTTTGAACACCGGCAATAAATTGGCCTATTCCGGCAAGGGGCTTCTTTCGACGGTCGCGGCCGATGACCAGGGAAAACCGATCTATGCCCTCGAGGGTTCGGTCTTTATCGCCGGCGCCGCGATCCAATGGCTGCGTGATCAATTAAAAGTGATCCAAAGATTTTCGGATTCCGAAAAGGCGATCACCGGGTTAAAGGACACGGGCGGCGTTTATTTTGTTCCGGCCTTCACGGGATTAGGCGCGCCGCATTGGAAGGCTGAAGCGCGCGGCGTGATCTGTGGGTTGACCCGCGGGGCGAATGCCGGTCACATCATCCGCGCCGCGCTCGAATCTATTGCTTATCAGACTAAAGATGTTTTTGATCTGATGCAAAGTGAGTTCGGCAGGCCGATCAAAGAATTACGCGTCGACGGTGGGGCGACCACAAATAATTTCTTGATGCAATTTCAGGCGGATATCTTAAATTGTAAAATCATCCGGCCAAAGGTAAGCGAGTCAACCGCGCAGGGTGTTGCTCATCTGGCCGGTGTCACCGTCGGAATATGGAAAGGCAAAAAAGACCTTCAGAATCTTCATCAAGTCGAAAAAGTTTTCACGCCGCAAATGTCCCAGTCCGACCGTACGCGGCTGTATGCGGGTTGGCAGCAAGCGGTCAAAAGGGCAATTTAAAAAAAGGAAGGGATGTGTGGCTTTGCTCAGACAGTACCGATTTTCCGTAATGCTTTAGAGGAGATCGGTACGTCCCAATTTCATCAATATTTTGTTATGGAAAATTGGGACAGTCCTCTGCTCGCTCCTCAGCTTTTTTTAACAAAATATATGGAAAGCTTCGGGCTGCGCCTGCCTGCCGGCAGGCAGGGAACTCGCACGACAGACACCCCCGTTCCTTTATCCCGCCTTCCCATAACACCCCAGGCTTCAGCCCGGGGATGGGAAAGCGGCGGGATTCCGCCCCGCGAGGGGCAGGTAGAAAGGAACCGCGGGCTTTAGCCCGCGGGGGTTCCATAATTTATGATCCGCGACATTAATCGTTTTTCCAATAAAGAATATGACCTCTTGGTGATCGGCGGCGGGATCAACGGAGCCGCGGTCGCCAACATTGCTGCCGGTGCCGGGATGAGTGTCGCGCTCGTTGAGAAAGGTGACTTCGCCTCAGGCACGTCGAGCAAATCCACCAAGCTGGTCCACGGCGGCATTCGCTATTTAGAAAATTTCGAGTTCGATCTCGTCGCCGAGGCCTTGCACGAACGTTTTGTGCAGATGCAAAGCGTTCCGTATCTCGTCAAGCCTCTGCCGTTCGTCATTCCGGTTTATCGCGGCGACCGGCGGCCGTTGTGGATGATGAAGCTGGGCGTTTTTTTGTATGATCTTTTAAGCGGCCGCTACAAAATTGGCCGGCATCAAACACTGACCAAAGAACAGCTCCTTCAAATGGTTCCCGGCATTAAACAAGAACATCTCTCCGGCGGAGTTTTGTATTACGACGCGCAGATGGATGACGCGCGGCTGTGTTTGGAAAATATACTCTGCGCCGATCAGAAGGGGGCGCACGTTGTCAATTATACGGAAGTTGTTTCGTTCATCAAAGAATCGGGCCGCGCCGCCGGTATTCAGGCGCGCGATGTCTTGTCCGGGAATGTTTTCGCGATCAAGGCCAAAAAGATCGTCTCCACCGTCGGGCCGTGGACCAATGCCTTGCTGGCACTGGATGACACGAAGAGCCGCCCGCTGGTCCGCGCGACCAAAGGTATTCACCTTGTTTACCGCGGACCGATCGCGGACCGCGCGCTTTTGCTGACCGCGGAAAATGAGCGCCGGATCTTTTTTGTGATCCCCTGGAAAGGAAATTCCTTGATCGGCACGACCGACACGGATTTTAAAGACAGCCCTGACCGTGTTGAGGCTGACGAGGCGGATGTCGAATATTTATTTAAGGAGGCGCGAAGATTTTTCCCTGGATTGGATTTCCGTCGGGAGAAGATTATTGCCACCTTTGCCGGCTTGCGGCCGCTCATTGCGCAAAAGGGAAATCCGTCGCAGGTTTCCCGCAAACATGTGATCCACGAGACGCGCTCCGGGATCATTTTTGTGATTGGCGGAAAATATACGACTTACCGGAAGATCGCGCAGGATTGTTTGAGCTATGTCCTGAAAGGGAAGGCGCGTTTTTCCGGTGATGAATATCCGCTCTTTGGCAGCGGCAAAATTGAAGAGCCTGTTGAGATGATCGCGGCGCAATTCAGGGTGAGCAAAGAGGCGGTCGAGTATTTGCGCGGGATTTACGGGACAAAATACAGAGATGTGCTTTTTTTTATCAAAGTGAATCCGCAGTGCCGCAAGCCTTTGTGCAGCTGCTCGCCGGCCATCGAGGCGCAGGTCTTTTACGCGATCAAAAATGAAATGGCCGTGACACCGGACGATGTCATCTGGCGGCGGCTGTCCTTGGGCCACAATGATTGCGCGAGCCACCAATGCCGCCAACGCATTCAGCAGATTTTTGCGGAATTCCGGTAAGGACTGCCTGCGATTAAGACTAACCTTTCGTGCTCAAACAGTCCTCGCTCAATAGATATTTCTAAATGAGTTAGCCGTAGTATCATCGAGCGAGTTCCGCAGCCGATAGGTTTTTTCAATGGGTTCAGCCATGATCATTCGCTCAGACATCCTCGTCCCGCTGCTTCGCAAGAAGCGGGACTGCGGAACTCGCTCGGTGATCATGGCTGAACCCATTAGGAAAATCTATCGTGCGAGGACTGTCCCAAATTTCCATAATAAAATATTGATGAAATTGGGACGTACCGATTTCCTCTCAAGTACCAAGGAAAATCGGTACTGTCTGAGCACAGAAGGCTAAGCTGGTAGCAATTAAATGCTACTTTTATATCATATTACTTGACACAAAGTAGCATTATGTATATATTAGTACCATGTACTTGCTTTCTCCAAATATTAAATTTGAGGCAGCAAGTACTTATCCCGCCTTCCCATAACACCCCAGGCTTCAGCCCGGGGATGGGAAAGCGGCGGGATTCCGCCCCGCGAGGGGCAGGTAGAAAGGAACCGCGGGCTTTAGCCCGCGGGGGCTCCATCCCGATTTCATCTAATTGCAATCGGGTAAAATTAAGGAAAATCGGGATGATCGTTAAACGAGACATATTGGGGAACATCCAGCCCTACCTTACTTCGCCTGAGGCCATTGTGGTCACCGGCATGCGGCGGGTGGGAAAGACCACGCTTTTGCGTGATATTTTTAACTCGATCGATTCCCAAAATAAAATTTTTCTGGACCTCGAAAATCCGCTCCACCAAAAATATTTTGAAGACGATAATTTTGAGCGCGTCAAACGCACGTTCGAATTCTTAAAGATCAATTTCAAACCTGCCTTGCCAGGCCTGCCTGCCGGACAGGCAGGCAGGGAGCGCGCGTATATTTTTCTGGATGAAATCCAGCTCGCGCCAAGAATTCCGCAGGTGGTGAAATATTTCATTGATCATTATCAGGCGAAATTTTTTCTGACCGGATCCGCCAGCCTGTACTTGAAAAATCTTTTTTCCGAGTCGTTGTCCGGCCGCAAATATGTTTTTGAATTGTTCCCGTTGAGTTTTAAAGAATTCCTGAAGTTCAAACAGGTGGATGTGGCCTTGCCCGATGCCCACAGCGATATCACCGAAGCGATGTTCGAAACCTTGTCCGGGCACTATCGCGAATATATGGAGTTCGGCGGATTTCCGCAGGTCGTTTTAAAGGCCACTCCCGACGAGAAAAAGCAAACCTTGCAGGATATCTTTACTTCTTATTTTCAGCTGGAAGTGGAACGCTTAAGCGATTTTCGCAAGACGCATAAACTGCGCGACCTGATCCTCTTGCTGCTTTCACGGATCGGCACGCGTTTGGACGTGAACCAGCTGGCGAACGAACTCGGCATTTCGCGGATCACGGTGGGAGAATATCTGGCGTTTCTGGAAGGCACGTATTTTATGCACACGGTCAGGCCCATGACCAAAAACGCGCAAGTGGAGATCAAAAAAGCGCCGAAAATCTATGTCTGCGACAGCGGGATGGCGAACGCGATCGCGAAAGTCACGGAAGATATGCTTTTTGAGCAGGCCATTTTTCAGAATCTGCGGTTTAAAGGCGGCCTGAATTACTACCGGAAAAAAACCGGCGTTGAAATCACTTTCGTAGTAGATAAAAAACACGGTTACGATGCAGCGATCAGCCCTTCCACGAGCGGCCTTACCCTTTTGGCGCGGGTCGCGGCGGAATTAGGCCTGGATTCCTGGCAAATGGCCTGTCTCCAATACAGCGAAAACGACCACACCGCCTATAGCTTTGAGTTCTAAGTTATCCACAGGTTTTCCACTCCCGGGGTGGGTAATGATAGTGGGAAAATCCCACTTGTCACATATCCCACCGCGTGTTATATTTAAAACAGCTAAGGAGGTGCAAAAATGTTTGAAAAAGATATTGTTAGAGATCATCATTTTCAAGAAGTGGCAGAAGTTAAGATTGACTCCAAGAACCGCATTACTTTAGGGAAAGGTACGAAATTGGGCGAAGTCCAGCGCAAGCTGGGCAAGGTGCACAGCTATAAAATGTACAGCAACGCTATCGGGCAGATCATCCTTGACCCACAGGTGTCCATCCCCGCCCACGAACAATGGCTTTTCAAGAACAAGAAAGCCGCCAAGATGGTACAGGCCGGGCTGAAAGACGCCGCCAAAGGGTACTTGGTTGATGCGCCGGAAGATTATTCGAAATACACAGATGCTTAAGCCATGTTTGATCTAAAATTCACCAAAGCGGCAAAAGATCATCTGGCTGAAATCGAGCAAAGTCCGTCGAGGGCCGGGCTGTGCAAGCAGGTTAAAAAATCGCTCGGGTATTTACAAACCAATCCTCAACACCCATCCCTTAATACCCACCCTTATGATGCGATAGAAAATCCTTTTAATCCAACTGAGAAAGTTTTTGAGGCCTACGCCCAAAATCAGGCGCCGGGGGCGTACCGGATTTTCTGGTGCTACGGCCCGGATAAAAAACAGATCACGATCATCGCTGTCACACCGCATCCTTGAATTTTCCAAGAAACCGCTTTCTCCAAACCGCCCTCTCGCCTGGTATTCCCCCTATATATACTATATACTTTATTAGCATTGTTAATTTAGGACTATTTAACGGGGGCTTATGTTTAGTTTACTGCCACACCACAGATCGAGCTGGATATTTCGCACCGTACATGGGGTGGTTTTGGCGGCTTTTTTTGCCCTGACCGTGCTCCCAAGCCCGGCCATGGCCCAGGCGGTTTTCCAGCTTCCCGCTCCGGGCGCGATGGTTCCTTTAAGTCCAGCCTTCGTTCCCGCGACGATCAAAGGGATTAAACTTCACCCGGACAACCCGCTCCGTTTCGACTTTATCATCGACACCGGCGACAGCAATTTACGGGATAAAGCCCTGCAAGACGAAACCAGCAAACTCATTAAATATTTCCTCGCCTCTCTGACCGTTCCCGAGGATGATCTTTGGGTGAACCTTTCGCCCTACGAAAAAGACCGCATCATCCCGAACGAATTCGGCACGACCGAAATGGGCCGCGAT
>CAYING010000074.1:0-10307 GCA_964364715.1 uncultured Planctomycetales bacterium | reverse complement strand
AAATATTCGATCTCCATTTGTTCAAATTCGCGGGTGCGGAAGGTATAATTTCCCGGCGTGATCTCGTTGCGGAAGGACTTTCCCACCTGGGCGATCCCGAACGGCAGGCGACGATGAGTAGTGTCCAAAACATTCTGAAAATTCACAAAAATCCCCTGCGCGGTTTCGGGACGAAGATACGCCACACTGCTCGAGTCTTCCATCGCGCCTAAAAAGGTCTTGAGCATTAAATTGAAGGCTCGCGCGCCGGTGAATTCTGCTCCACCGCACTCCGGACATTTATTCTTAAATTGGTCAGGACGAAATCTTTTATTACATTTCTTACACTCAACCACCAGATCAGAAAAATTATCGGTATGCCCCGACGCCTTCCACACCTGAGGATGCATCAGAATGCTCGTGTCGAGCCCGACAACATCGTCGCGGTCGTGGATCGTGGACTTCCACCAGGCATTCTTGACATTGCGCTTAAGCTCCGCGCCTAAAGGGCCGTAGTCCCAGGCGCTCGCCAGGCCGCCGTAGATCTCGGAAGATTGAAAAATAAAGCCGCGGCGCTTGCACAGCGACACGACCTTTTCCATAAGGTCAGAGGTGTTGGAAACAGACATTAATTCTTTTAAGATCGATTGAAGAGTTTAATTCAAAAGTTTTTGTATTTTATAGGAAAGTGCCGAAAAATGCAAGGAGAATGTATGCCCTAAATGTATGCCCTAAAATCCTAAACACTAAATCCTAAACAAGTACAAATTCCAAATGTTCAAAATGTAAAACATTCTGGTCATTTGATATTAGGATTTGGAATTTATTTAGGATTTAGTGCTTCGAATTTAGAGTTTAAATTTTACTCCAGCAATTCTTTCACCTTCTGAAAAAATGCGGGGTGGGTCAGGACTTCGGGGCCCAAATATTCTTTGAGGAGATACCGGATGCGGCGGTTCAAGGCATCGCCGTCGCCTTTAAAATTCCCTCCGGTCAGCTGCAGGTACGCCATATTGAGTTTGATCGTGCTGTAGAGCCATTCCTTTTTCCTCTGGTCCGCAACATTGTTCTCCCGGGAAATATCGTCGTACGATTTGGCCATCGCCTCAAAAATCACAGCCTGGATCGCCGGGCAGTCGTTCGCTTCCAACTCATCGACCGTTTTCTGCAGCGAGCGCGGGTCCACTTCGTGCACCAAGGCACGGTTCTCTTTTACAAAATCGATCTCCTCGTCCGTCAAGGAGGAACGGCAGGCAGCCTCTGCCCCTGGCCATTGGCTGAAAACCACGCTCACCGCAAAAATAATTCCAAAAAATTTATTCACATTTTCCTAACTTTATTTCACTTCATAGAGCTCGATCTTCTGCCGGATCTCTCCCTTACGTTTTTGATACTCGTCAATCCTCTGGCCAACCATCTTTTCTTCCTGCTGGTAGAAATCAAGCAGACGCTGACTAAATGACTTCTGCTCTTTATCCATATTCTCCTTGAATTGCTCATTCTCCTCGAGCTGTTTGGCCAAAAGCTCCTCAAGTTTCGCGTGCTCTTCCTGCCGCTTGTTGTAATCGTCAGTCATCGCCTTGTTGGAATCCTGCAATGACCTCAAACGGCCTTCCTGTTCCTTTATTCCGGCGATCTGAGCGTCGATCTTGGCCTGCAGCTTTTTATTTTCTTCTTCCTGCTGTGCGGATAAATCGGCGAGCCGTCCGTTCTCGTTGTTTTGCTTGTCAAATTCCTGCTGCAATTGCGCGCCGGTCTCGCGCAATTTATTATTGAGCTCTTCTTTCTGAAGATTGTCCGCCTTTTGAGCCTCGATCTTCTCCTGCAGTTTCACGTTCTCTTTTTCCTGCTCCTGGGATAATTTCGTGAGGCGTTCCTGATCTTGCTGCAATTTTGAAAATTCTTCCTGCATCTTTCTCATCGAGGCTTCCAGCTCATTGTTCTTCGCCTCTTGATCCTGGTTCGCCGCGGCCTGGCCGTCATAATCTTTTTGCAGTTTCTGATTCTCGGCAGTTTGTTCATTGAACCGGCTTTGCAGCCGGGTGAATTCGTCCTGCTTCTTTTGATGTTCCGCGACGAGCTGTCTGTTCGACTCTTGAAGTATCTTTATATTTTCCGCCAGGCGGATATTCTCTTCTGCCTGCCACGCGATCTTTTCTTCCAGATCCCTGGCTTCCGCGATCGCTTTCTGTTTAGCCCCGGCGAGCTTCTTGTTCTCTTCTTCCAGTTTGCGGTTGCGCTCCCGGCGTTCGTCGTTATATTCTTTATGAAATGTCGAATAATCGCGCAGCTGTTTTTCATAAAGCGCCGTATGCTGATCCTGAGCCGGCTCTTCGGCAAATAACGATGCCGGTGAAAGAACAATGATTGCCAAAAACAATACGTGCTGTAATTTTTGATTCATGTAATAGATCAGCTCCCTTTCCTCTTCTTAAACTCGACGATGAACGCCTGAAGTTCCAGGAACTGCTGGTCAATGTCGCGGAGCACTTCCCTGATCATGTCCACATCCTGATACTTGATCAGATTCTCGACGATCATAAGGCTGTTATAAATCGGGTCCGCGGCAATATTTCCCGCCGCCCCTTTCAGCGAATGCACGGCCTCCTGCATTTTTTCAAATTCCCGCCGCGCGGCAGCCTGCCCGATGACCTTGCGCTTGGCCCGGAAATCGCGCTCAAAATCCCGCAGCAGTTCCAAAAGCAGCCCGGTGTCATTCTGCACCCGGTCTAAAACGATTTCGAGGTTGATGATGTTGGAGGGCATTATCTGTATGTCCCTTCGCTTCTGCAGATCATTTTCGTTTGGCAGCGATTTTTCTGGAACGCGGAAATACCGGGACGCCTTTGGAGCCGTAACGGACCGCGCTGCGGCCTTCCCTGACCGCGTCACGGGTTCTACCATCGTTCAGCTCATCCAAAATATCCAGCAGTTCCCAAGAACGGTTCAACAGCTCTTTGGCTTTGTCCAGCAAGGCCCGCGCGCTTTCTTTGGAAAATTCATTTTCGTAATCAGCGTTCTCGCGCAGGACTTTCGCGTTCTGGAGCGCCTCAATAAAGCCCACCGAAAGCAATCCTTCCGACACAAACAGCGCTCTTAAAGTAACGATCAAGCAATAATGGCTCCTCTCCCTGTACCCTTTCGAATAGATCAGGGCCCGCGCGCTGTGGAACATTGAATAATACCCCTGGATCGTCGCCCATTTATAATTCCCGTTCGCAAAACTTTTAAAGGCGGCATCCAGGTCCTCGCCGGAGGTCTTTAATTCCTTGGGGGCCAGTTTGGGAGCCGCGCCGAATTTCTTGATCTTCCCCTTGGCCAGGCACTCTTTAAATTCGATCCCGCTCAATCCTTTTGCCACAAAACAACTCCCTTCGCGATCTCGCCAAAAAATACCGGTTCTTTCTTTTCAAATCCCATATATTCCTGCGGGGTCTTGAGAATAAGCTGTATTTTTTCCCTGGAGCGTCCCTGGAAAAGGACCAGCTTTTTTACTTTTTCTTTATTATCCGTGACGACAAAAAGGTCGATGTCGCTCTCTCCGGTGTTTTCACCGGATGCGCAGCTTCCGAAAAGAACAGCCCGTTGCGAAATATCCTTGATCCCGCCGACCAGCGGCTGAAGCGCGGCGACATTTTTCAGAATCTTGAATTGCTTGACCAGAGCCGACGCGGGATCCACGCTATAAAATATCATCCGGCCCTTGTGTTCAGCCTGCAAAAGCCCCTCTCCCGCCATTTTGCGCAGGGCCTGGTTGACGCCGCCCTTGCTTAGCCCCAAGCGCACCGAGATCTCGGCGGCGTAAGAAGAGCCGTGCGGGTCCCGGCTCAAAAAATCCAGGATCTTCTGTTCGATCGTTGAGGAAAAAGTGTCTTTTTTCATAGTACCGGCTTGTATTCACAATAATGAACTTGAATTCATTTATATGAACTCAAGTCAATAATACCTGGTGCTCCGCTGATTGTCAAGGGACGCGAGGTATCACGTTGTGTGATACCTTAATACGTAACTGCCATTCTCTCGTCCAGCAGTTCCTGATTCAAAAACTTGAAGCTATCAGCATTCTCCACCTGAGGCGGATCCGCCTTTGGCGGAAGCTTCCAGCCCTCAGTAAAAGCTTTTGCTGATAGCTGATTGCTGACAGCTGAAGGCTCATAAAAAACATCCGCCAAGTACCGGTCATACCGGTCCGTCGTGTCCTTGTGGGTTTTGATGACCACAACCGCCCCCTTCAACCGGCCTTCGACAAATTTTTTCGCCGCCTTGCCCTCGTCCGTGTCCATCTCAGGGCAGTCGATGCCTCTCAACCTCAGCTTCTGCTCGATCGAAAACCCGGCCCACCAGGAGATCCTGACCAGGAGCGTGTCGCCGTCGATCACCTTCTTCACCTCGACGGGATAAGCGAACAGTTCCTCCTTCTTCGCCTCAACCTTTTTCAGCCGCGGGCGTCCGTCCTTTCCCAAGGTGAGTTTAGCGCAGTCCCCGGCCGTGAACCGCTGTCCCTTTTCCAATTTCACTTCTGCCTGCTGCCTGAACCCCAGGTCCAGGACCGCATTCCCGTTCTCCGAAATTTCCGCCACCTGGAACGTGTTCAGTTTGCCGCGGGTGAATTTCAGCTGAGGGATCGGCTTATTCTCGTCGGGCGGCGCCTCGAGCTCGCGTTTGGTCCTTAAATACTTCCAGAGCTTCCCCGTGGTCCACTCATTGCGGACAACTTTTTCCTCGAGTTTCTTTCTCTCCGCAATATCCTTGACCGTCATCAGGCCCTTAAAATGCTCCCAGGTCAATTGTCGCTGGCCAGCGACAATTGGGTAAGCGCGGTAAAACTGAACGATCCGCAAAAGCGTCTTACTGTCCCTACCCACATCCGCGGCCAGGCGTTCAAAAACATATTTCCCGTAATCCGCCCGCTCCTTGTTCTTCAGGATATGCTCGTGAATATACTTCCCGACCGTCCAGTAAGATTTCACGGTCTTGCGCTTGACCAGAAACTCCAGGCCGTCGAGCTCGGCCTTGACCAGCCTGACGAGCGCCGCGTAACCGGGGGCGGTTATTTGTTTTTGGAAGTTAGATTTGGATGGCATACAATTATTCCTCCTCAGCAAAGGCCGCGCTAAAATCATTCCACGCGACCGCCTGTCCCGAAAGCCGCGGCTGTTTTTGGTCGCCGCCGTAAATAACATACGAATCCGCCGGGCCTAGGCCGGCCAGCTTTTGATAATACCGCAGGTTGTCAAAAAAATCTTCCGTCACGGTCTTTCCCGATTTGATCTCGACGATAACGGGGCCGCCGGGCCGTTCGATCAGACAATCGACCTCGTGCCCGTTCTTGTCTCTCCAAAAATACAGATTCGGGCCTTCTCCCTTGTTGAACCGCGCCTTCAGCATCTCCGAGATCACAAAAGATTCAAACAATGCCCCCCGGAGAGGATGATGAAAAAGATGCTGTTTATCTTCTATATCAGCCAGGTACGCCGCCAACCCGGTGTCATAAAAATACATTTTGGGCATTTTGACCAAACGCTTTTTGAAATTTTTGTGGTGCGGCTGCAGAAAAAAAATAATAAAACTGGTTTCCAGAAGCGACAGCCACGCCTTGGCCGTATTATGAGTGATCCCGCAGTCCGTGGCGAGCGACGACAAATTCAGCAGCTGCCCGGTTCGGTGAGCGCACAATTTAAGAAAAGAATGGAACGCGGTCAGGTCATGAATATTTTTTAACAGCCGGACGTCCCTCTCAACATACGTCCGGACATAATTCGAGTACAGGTCCTTCGGTTCGACATTCTGGCCGTAAATGCGCGGATAGAACCCCCGGATGAGATAATCCTCAAAAGACGGAAAAGAAATACCGGCGGCGTTAAGTTCCCTCAAAGAGAACGGCAGCAAACTTAAAATGGCGATCCGGCCGGCCAGAGACTGGGTGATCCTTTCCATCAATAGAAAATTCTGCGATCCAGTGAGGATAAAAAGCCCTGGCCGGTTTTTCCGGTCAAGGACCCCCTGCAGATACGAGAACAGTTCCGGGACCCTTTGCGCCTCATCCAGAACAGCACCCTCCGGGAATTGCGCCAGAAACCCCCTGGGATCCTTTTCAGCCGACCGGCGTGTGTCAGGGTCTTCCAGAAGAATGTAAGATTTGTCGGGGAAAAGTTTTTTGACCAAGGTTGTCTTGCCCGATTGCCGCGGGCCGATGACAGCCACAGCCGGAAAAGACTCCGCCAACGATCTTAACTTTGCCTCAGCCGCGCGCTTGATCATAACGCTACAAGATTACCATATTCAGGCAAATTGTCAATCAAATTTACAAATTGTCCAAAAATATCTTAACTAATTGCAATGTATTGGTTTATGTGTAGGCTGCTATGCTCGTGAATATATTTTCCCATTTTGCAGTAGGTCTCCACCAATGCGGTGGGATGTTGGGACGCGAAGATTTCAGGCATGTCGGCATTACGCTATTTTAAGTTCTTTCGACGGCAGCCATTTCTGTCAAAGTCCCGTTCCACAAGCGCGGAACGCGTCTGGATCCGCACCGTATGCCCGGCCTCAAGAACAATAGGTCTTTCTTGAGCCTCACCAGAAGGTCTTCTTTGGGAAAAATATATTTTCCCCAATCCGCTGGCTGCGTCCGCCGTTGGTGAACTTGACGCCGGGCAATAACAGTGCTTGCACCCGTGCTCGCAGCCGACGTAAGGGTTGATCACCCAGTCGCCTAAACGTTTTTTCCAGAGTTTCGATTCGGAGATGATGGACATCGTTTAAGTCCTAAATAATTTTCAGATGGTGATAATTTGTCACTGACTCATTACTGCACCGCTCCCCATAAACAGATTAGAAGTTTTGAGGTGGTAGGCATATGTAGATTCTATTCCATGTGCCCTCGGATAAAAAAATCCTGTTCTTGATAACTTCGGTTGGAATAACAGCATGTTTCATACGATTCCCCTTTGATAAGATTGTATTGCTGACAGCAAAGGGCTGACAGCTGGTTTTAGGGGAATCGAGGTGTCTTAAAAACATTTCAATGATACCGCAATTTTATTTTTTTGGAATCCTAAGTGCAGAATAAAAGTGCAATAAAAGTGCAGAATAGGATTGACCATCTATCAGGGAATCCCTATAATCAAATATATTTTATTTATAACTTATATGCGAATAGTCATTCAGCGGGTCAAGGAAGCGTATGTCCGCGTGGGCGAGCGGACGGTCGGGACGATCAAAGGCGGAATGCTCATCCTTTTAGGCGTGGCCCAGGAAGACACCCCGGATGACGTCAACTATCTCATCTCCAAGGTCAGTGAATTAAGGATTTTTGACGATGAGAAAGGGAAGATGAACCGTTCGATCCGCGAGGCGGGTGGAGAATTCTTGGTCGTGTCCCAATTTACGCTGTTGGGGGATTGTGTCAAAGGCCGCCGGCCGTCGTTTGACCGGGCCGCGGATCCCCACAAAGCTGAAGAGCTCTACAATGAATTCGTTAAAAACTTGCGCGAACAGAATTTTAAGGTCGAAACCGGCGAATTCCGCGCGATGATGGATGTGGGGCTCATTAACGACGGGCCGGTGACATTCGTTATTGACAGCAATGTAAAATGAAAAATTAAAAATGCAAAAGCATAATTAAAAATTGAAAATTTGCCATTTTGAACTTTGATTTTGCATTCCTGCCTGCCGGCAGGCAGGTGTCATTTTAAATTCTAAATTTTATGCAGCTCATCGATACTCACGCTCACTTGGATCACTTGGAAGATGTTGACGGGGCTTTAAGCCGCGCGTATGAGGCCGGGGTTAAGGGAGTGATTGCCGTCGGGGTTGACCTGGCCGCGAACAAAAAGAATTTGGCGATCAAGCGCCGCACCCGCCGGCCGAAAGTTTATGTCGCCCTCGGCATTCATCCGGGGAACATTAGTCCGGCGGAGGTGGACGAGACGCTGCAATTCATCCGCGCCAACATCAAGGAAGCGGTCGCGGTCGGCGAGACCGGTTTAGACTACTGGTATAAGTGGGTCAAGAAGGACGAGGTCAAGAAACAGGAACAGCGCGATGTTTTTCAGAAGCAATTGGAACTCGCCAAAGAATTTGACCTGCCGGTCGTGATGCACAGCCGCGGGGCGTGGGCGGATTGCCTGAAGTTGGCGAAAGCCGCCGGGATCAAAAAAGGTTTGTTTCACTGGTACAGCGGGCCGGTGGATATTTTGCAGGAGATTTTGGACGCCGGGTATTTTGTTTCGGCCTCGCTCTCGGTCGCGCACAGCCCGCAGTCGCGCGCGGCGATGACGCATGCGCCGATCGAACGCACGCTGATCGAAACGGATTCGCCGGTCAATTATACCGACGGCGAAAACAGTTTCCAGACCGAACCCAGGGATGTGTTCCGGACATTGAAGGCTTACAGCACATTGAAAAATATTCCTCAGGAAAAAGCGGCCGAAATTTTGACCAAGAACGCGGAAACATTTTTTGATCTTATTTAATGCAAGGAATTCCTATGTACTTGCTTTCTCTAGAATTTATTTTAAAGGCAGCAAGTACTTATCCCAATTTCAACTAGACTAAAAATTGGGATAAATTAAAGGAAAATTGGGATGAAAAGTAAATTTTTGCTGTTCGGGCTCTCGGCGGTTTTCATGATCGCTGCCGTCGGCGCCGGATTTTATTTTTGGCAGTCATCCAAAAAGATCTCCGCAGAAAACCTTCTGCCGTCCGATCCGATCCTCTTTGTCCGTCAGGATGAAGCCGTCAAAACTCTTCGGCAGTTTCTTCAATCGGTGTTCTATAAAGAACTCCGGGCGGCGAACGCGCCTCTTCTGGTCGAGAAGGCCGGCGCCGATGAGAAGATCATCATCGCTTACGAGGGTTTGAACAAATTTCTGGAAGACATGACGCAAGACCCGTTCTGGCCGAAATTTCTCGGGCAGGAAGTCGTCTTGGCGGTTTATCCGGTTCAGATGTCTGCACTTGATCTGAAAGCGGCAGCGGAGATCGCTCAAAGTATTACCCTCGTCGTGAAACCGGAGAAAGACGCCCGGCTTGTCGAATTTTGGGGCCGTATGTTCTTTCAGGGGAGCAAGGAGTACGCCGCGCCGATCAGCGACTATAAAGGTTTTAAGATCGTCAGCGTGCCGGTGCCGGCGCTGGCGCTTTTGAACCTGCAGATCCATTACGCCTCGGTGAAAGATTATTATGTGGTCGGCTTAAGCCGGGCGGTTATTGAGCGATCGATCGATACTCTGCGTGCGCCTGAAAAATCTTTGGCCAAGGATAAGAAATTCCTGCAGGCCAAAACCAAGTTCCTTGCGCCGGCGCAGAGTTTTTTCTTCTTGGATATTGAATTTTTTGTCGCAAAGATCAAAGCGATGATGAAGCAGCCGGATACGACGGCGGCTCCTGCGCCGGATATGGGCCGGGTCTTTGAGTCGCTGAAAGGTTTTAAATCCATCGGATACTCTGCCGACTACGCCCGGCCGGTCAAGATGAAAGCGGATTTTTATTTCAGCAAAGATGAACTTGCCGAAGATCTCAGGGATATCTATTCCTGCGCGCCGAAAGAGAACCGGTCCGCGCGTTTTATTCCCCAGGATGTTTTGGTTTACCAATGGGCGGATTGTTATGACATGAATTATTACTGGTCGCAGTTCAAGAAAGAACTTGAGGCGGCCGTCACTGAACAAAGTCCTTCTTCGACGGCAGATCCGCTCGGGGGGATGGGAAATCTTCTTAAGATTGACGTCGAAAAAGAGATCCTCCCGGTCTTGGGGAAGGAACAAGGGTGGGGTGTCGCGGATATTGAACTGGAGGGGGATTTTCCGGTTCCAAAAATATTTTTATTCATTAAGGTGACCGACGCGGGGAAGGCTGCGCAGATCATGGCGAAATTGACGGATGAAGCCGCTATTCTGGTCCAGACCGAAGATTATAAAGGTATGAGCCTTAAATATATCTCGACGCCGATCGGCCCGGTGGTTCCGGGCTATATGCTGATCGATGATTATCTGATTCTGTCGAGCAGCCGCGAACTTTTAAGGTCGATCGCGGATACTGCGGCCGAGGCTTCTCCCGCGGTGTCGGCCGATCCGGTTTACAGCAATGCCCAGTTCGGGTTGACCGCTCCGAATAACGGCGTGTTCTTTGTCCGGATGAGCGCCGCGGTGGAAAAATTGCGCGGCGCGGTGGATTGGGCCGTGCGGTGGTACGGCGCCAAGGCCAGGGAAATGCAGGCCTACCGTGCCGGGAGCGAAAAACGTTTGGCGGATCTGCGCGAGGAGGTCAAGTTTCTCGATATCGAGCTCGGGAAATTAAAGGCTGAATTGAATAATCTTGAAAAA
>CAYING010000073.1:0-10313 GCA_964364715.1 uncultured Planctomycetales bacterium | reverse complement strand
AACATTTGCCGAAGATTATGCGAAGCGTGAAATGTTGAGAGAAATACTCTATCGCGTTTCCGAGTACGATCTTACAACACCGCAGTGGTTTAAGTTCACGATGGAACTGCTTGTCTATTCCCGCCTGATCGATCTGGATGCGAAAGGCAAGACGGCTAAATTTAATGAAAACATGGTTCAGGCGTTGCAGGCGAAAATTCCGGCTGAACAGAGAATGAGTTTAGGCGATATCAGAAAAGCTGCCAACCGAAACCAGGGGATACCTTTTGCAGCCGCGTTGCCGGACATCAACAATGAACAACTCAGAGATGATTTGCACTACATCATTCACCGCTGGGCTTTTCAGGAAGAAAAATCGGATGAATGGATTGCGAATACGGTGCAGCTGATCGGATTTGTGGAAAATCACAAGAAAAAGGAATGGGGAACTTATAAGAGGGAATTGCAGGCATTTATCAAGGAGTTCACTCAACCCGCCGACCGCGCGATGATGGGTTTTTCCACAGATGTTGCGGTGGGCACCCTTGTTGCCGGGGCAGGAATCGCGGCAGTGTATGCATTATGGAACGCATATTGGAAGAGAGCTGACAAAAAATTAGAGGATAAATTTAGGCGCGAAGACGCCGAAGCTGAAGCCAGGCTCGCTGCTGAACAAGCTGCAAAACAAGCTGAACAGCAGGCTGCAGAAGATGCTGTTTCTCAGCGCGCGATTGCAGAGGCCCGGGCGCAGGCCCTCCGCAACGCGCAACAGGCCGCAGAACTTTCTCAGCAGATAAGTAAGATCAATGATCTGTCTCGCACTGGTTTTGAAAAATTAAACCCGACGCTGTTGACGCTGAACAGAAAGCTGCTGAAGGACGCCCCTCGACTACTGACTAAACAGGAAGAAATTTCACTCTTAGCGACAACACTTCTTAATATGCGGACCGACGTTGAGAAATATATCGTCGATCCGGAAGCGGTCATTCAAATGGTCGAACGCCTGAGCGAGATCATGCCGGGTAATGTAAGCGGCTTTGAGAAAGGCCTTGGCAGTATTCTTGGGCAGCTTATGAAACAGTGGAGCTACTTTGCCCAAACAGAACTTACATATCATTTGGAGATTTATCTGGGGTTAGTATATTTGAGTAACTTGCTTAGCAATGGCCGGGAAACAACGTTCTTGTTAGAGCAATGGAATATGGCCAGACAATGGAGAACCGCTACACGAGAAGATTTCCGCAGCTGGATCGCTAAGTTAAATCCGCATTCAGATAGGGGTGTACATGTCGATCAGTTCGCTCCGGTTTATCGCATTCAAAAAGCCTTTTTGGCGCACCCGGACTGGGCAGAGGATTTGGATCCTCTTCGTCCTCAACCTTTGGTGAGAGCGGGGAATCCTGTAGCTTCTGCATACAAACTAATCCATGGCAAAAAACGGCCGGCCACAGAAGGAAAATCAGCGCGGGAAATATTGGGTGTCAGCGAGGGGGCCGGAAGAGACGAGATCGTGAGGGCATTTCAGCAGAAATCAAAGGAATACTTTACCAGGCCAGACCCAAGAGCATCTTTCATTGGCCCCGACGATAAGTATTATGACGCTGGCTTTATGCTGCAGTTTGAATATGAAGCTGTGGCCAAAGCCTTTCATGAGTTGACGGGGTCGGCTTATGCCGTCGACCCCGCCGCGGCGGGGCCCGACCGCGCGATGCTCAGCCGGATCACCGTGGGGACAACGTCCCGCGACCGAAACAGGTTAATGGATCAATTCATCATCCGCGCCCTTAAGGAGGCCGGGAATAAAGACAAGAGGACGATCGTTGATCTGGGTGTCGGTTTTCCCGCGTCGACCACGTTAAATCTGGCGAAACGATTATCGGACAATGACCTTGTGATCGGCGCTGATATGAATATTCCCACCTATGTTGTGGAATTTCCCAAAGAAGGCAGTGCCGGCAGGTATACGGCATTTTTTGAGGTTATTCCGTCGGAAAATGCGGCTCCGCCGGAACATCGGCTCACCCATGTTGCCTTTGTTGAACAGTGGGGAGAGGGAAATTATGCCCATTTTGATATTCCTCGGGATGAACAAGATGCGGTCAAGGCCGAGGCGGTAAAAATTCGGGACGCATTAATTAAAGACAAAAAGGCGGGCGCTTTTTATGAACGATCAGATTTTATGCACGAGGGAAATATCAGCGACGGGCTCCGGCAGATTACCTTTGAGCCGGTCAGGAAATTAAGCCTGGGCCAGAAAAATCTTCAATTTGTCAGATCCGGCTTTGATTTGGCGGCGATCCAAGACAGCAGTGTGGACGTGATACGGGCCGCCAATGTTTTCGATGATTACTACACCAGGGAACAAACCCAAGAGGCTGTTTCCTTGATGGCGCAGAAATTGAAGCAGGGCGGCATATTGGTCATCGGCACAAATAATTTTTTTGCGAGATACACAAAGGCCGCGGACGGAGTGGGCTCTCCGGAATATTTTGCCGGCTTACAGCTGGAATATTCCCGCCAGGGAGATCAGCCAAAGAATATTTTCGAGGATCATGCCGAGCTGTGGTATCAAACCGACAATTTTTTGTTAGGCGGCAGCCTTGAAATGCGTCACATAAGAAGAGTATTACAAGAAGTGGTCGATGAATCAGCGGACCTGAAAGAAAGATACTTTCGAGAGCGGGAGAATGCCGGATTTGACCCTGCAGGTATCTTGGGAGAAATATTTAACCGAATGCAGGTGAAATTGGAGGACGTTGGTTATACGGCCGCCTCGGATGAGTTGGGATATATACATATCGGATCGGCGCAGTCCAACGCCGCGATGATGGGGAGCGCCAAAGACCGGGCGGAAGCGTCTCGCCAAGGTTTCTTTGCCGATTTAGGAAGTTTAGGGCGCAAGTTAATGATTGTCACTCTTTGGGGCATGGCCGGCGCCTTCGGCGGGACATATGCCTATAATTGGTATCAAGAGGCTCAAGAAACAGAAGCCATGTTCGTTGATTTGCGGGATCGATACCCGGATAATGCCGCAGCGTTAAATTATCTTAAATTTATGCAGGCGAATTGGGGAAAAAAACCTCCTCGATTTTCACCAGAGAAAGGGCGATATGACCATAATCCATATGGAAACCGGAAATGGGCGCTGGATTACCATTTTCTAGCATCCCACGTGGGGGCATTATTGCGCGACGGCGCTTCCTTGGATCTGCTGGCCCTGATCCCGGGCGAAGATGTCGAAGAGATCCGCAAGAACCGCGAAAAGATGGAGGAGACGTTTATTAAAGTGATTTTAAGCAAAGGGCCTTCCATTGATTCTTTAGAGGCTCTCGCGCGGGCCGGACATCCCATCAGCGCTATTGCCGCGGATATTTTGACGCAATTGCCTGATAAAGAAAAAATTCGCGCCATTATTCAATTGATCGGCCAGGCGGCTGCCGATAAGAAAAAGCCGGCGGAATTTATGGCCCAGATGAATGAACTTATGGACCGGCTGGGATTCATATCCACGGAAGAATATTTAAAGAGGGAGACGGCGGGAATGTTGATCATTCCGTATCTTCTCCGGTATTCGTACGATCTGCTTTTGGACACCCTGGATGTCGCGGCAAAGGACAAAGACAAAATGATGCAGGAAATGTTAAGGGTCAGCCATTTTATTGATGATCAACATCTTGCGGGGAGTGTGAATATATTGGGCGGTATCGGCATTCATTTTAAATACATGACAGATCTTCCTGAAATTTTAGATGTTTCCACTCATGAAGCCGTTCATTGGCTGCAGGTCTGGTCCCTGGAAACCCGTAAGTCAGCCGGTTTTCAGGAGTCATCCGATATCCGTTGGTTACTGGCTTCGGCTTTGGGTGCTTATCAGGCTTACCTGATGAGAGGGGCATTGCTGGATAAGGCAGGGGATTTCACTACCCGCGGGGTTGCTATGGCGGATATCAAGCGGGAAGCGACGCCGCATATGACCCATCTGGCGATGCGCGGAATATTATTGTCTTTAGGGGAAGATTGGCCAAAGATCGTGGATTTTATTGAGGAAAAAAAGGGCGGGAAAAGGTTTGGCGATGAGCCGGGGAGTTCTTATGTTGAAGGGGCAAGGCTGGCCAAATACGCCGCGCATCATTATGGCCTGGCCGGGAGTTTCTTTTTGCGGCTGTACGCCACACGGTTTAATGATCTCAATTTTGCCCAGATGGAATTGGCCGCCGCGGTGTTGCGCAATGTTCAAGCCATGCCGGAGGCGCGGAAATTTGTCCCGGCTGATCTGGAGTCCGCGATCGTCGATGCGGTTAGCCCAAGGCCGGTTCGTTACGATATTACTTATGCTGATCTGGCAAAGATCGAGCCGGAACTCACCGACGCTGTCCGCGGCAGTATCCTTCGAGGAGAGGTGAAAACTAAAGACCTGCCCCGCCCAGGCGGGAACCGCGCGATGATGGGAAGTCCGCAAGATCGCGAGGGACAGCTTAAAATTATTAAAGGCGCCCTGACGGCGATGGCCGTCAAGGAACAAGTTGAATTAAAATGGGGCACAGTGGATCAAGTCATCGGCTTCCTTGAAGAATTAGTCAAGGATGATGGAGCGGAATACCGGCTGCCTCAGCCGTTTCGGCCGTTGGTTTTAGGCCTTTTAACGAAAACTATTCTGACTCCGACAGTAGAGCAGGAAGAGGAGATCGGTATCTTTTTTACTCGACTTATAAGGTTTAATCACTTGGTGAATCAGCAAGCGCCTAAGGGTATTCTTGTAAATGAACGGAGAATGTTGGGGGAAACAGTGAAAGGTTTATTGAGCCCGGAAGAGCAGGGCAGATTGTTACTGGCTCAAATAAAGTGGGAAGAAATCCCCCGCTCAGTTTTACTGCCGGATATTTCTTATAAGGACATTGTTTTTAAGATCAGCCAAACTGATCCGTCAGCGTTGCCGCGTGTTCTGGAAAGAATTAACCAAAAAGATCTCTCATCGACCGGCATTTTAATGGGGGTTTTTGAAGCTGTGACGGACACGGCTTTAAAGGAACAAATGGCCGAGCAGATCATCGTCAGCTTAAATGCCTTGCCCGAAGACAGCAGTTTTTATATGAGTGATGAATTGTTGGATATTCACAACATAACAGAGTCTTTGAAAAAACGGGTCGGGCGTTTAACTAATCCAAAAATTATCGAAAAAATATATTCAGAATTATTAAAACGCGGTCTCGAAGCGGCTCGAGCCAGCTTTGCCATAAGAATAAGGATGGATATTCTGGAAGATGAAGGAAATAATCCAATAACTGATCCGGAGGAATTACGAAAAATCGCGTTACAAGAAGAGTACGCTGAATTAGACGCATATTTTGCCGGTCTTCAAAAATTCGTTAATTACAATCCCGGCCCGGAAACACTTAAATTGATTTTAAAATTTTATCGGGAAAAGCAAGTTGATGAAGTTAATTTATTGAGCGACCTTGAATTCAATGCCTTTAAATGGATCTTAAATAAAATCCCGAAGACCGGGAATAGCCGCGACCGCCGGCGGCAGCTGCACCGCTATGTTTTACGTTTGGCCCAGTATCGTCTGTTTACCAAAGAGCATGATCCATTTATTCCTTATGAAAAAGCCGGCCCCTTTATGGGGCAGGTGATCGCCTCTATCGATACGGCTTCCAAGGATGTGCCAAATATTGAGAAAATTATGGATTTTATGCTGGATTACACGAATCTCAACCGCGACGCCCAGGAGCGAGTGGCGCGAGAAGCTCAGTCTTATTTAATGCAATGGCAAAAAGAACAAGGCGGCCGCCGTCTTTTTATGAAAGATCAATATTTCGCGCGATTAAGTGAATTAATTCATGACGCGACGATCAAAGAAATGTTCGAGCACGCCGTTACCTTTTCGCCTGAGGAAAAGCAAAAGTTACAGGATCATATCCAAGCGAACAAACAGGCCTGGCTCAACGGCGGGCTTTTACCGATGCTGGCGGGTTATATTGGTTTCCAGGACAAAGAAGGCGTCGGCTACACCGAAGATCTGCTGCGCAAATTGATGAATTCCAAGGTGGTCAACGGCCGTTTTGTGGACATTCCGCGGTATGATTGGAAAGACAAAACTGTGGCGAAGCGGCTCGGCAAAAAGTTGATCGATAAAATTAAAAAAGGCGCCAGGGTCAATATAGAAATTCCAGAGGGAGATGCCGTCTTTTTGAATGCCTACGGAGGTATTTATCAGGATATTTTAACCCACATGGGGGTTGAACTCAGCGGAACATTAGAAACCGATATCGCGAGCCTGGATGCGGCGATAAAAACAAAAACTGAAGTATGGCTGCGTCTGGGTGAACCGGCCGAGGGACCTTTACGCGAAGAAATGGAAACGCTTAAAAGAGTTTTAACCGACGTTCTGACCCAGCTGACCGGCGGCCAAAAAATTGAATCGCAAAAAGTTAATGTTTGGCAGCAGCAATTATCGTTAACCGCGGCGGAACGGCCGGTATGGTATCAGCGTGATTCGTCCTGGCGCGAGGTGGCGGTCAATTTAATCCAGATTCTTAGAATCCGTGCTGTTGACACATCGGATATTGAACGGATCACATTTCAAGTCACCGACGATCCGGTTTTATTGCTGCGCAGTTATATGGAGCCGTATCAGACGTGCCAGCGCTGTGTGGAGCCGACCGGACAAAATCAGCAGGGACGGCCGATCAACCGGGCGCGTCAGGGACAGTTTGCTTTGGCGGTCATCGTCGCTCAGATGAAGGATGGCACGACTCAAATTTTATCACGCAGTTTGTTAGAAATCGCGCAGACAACGCAGGAGGGGATGCCCGACAGATCAAAACGTATAAGTAATTACAAACGTGGAATTAAAGAATTTAAGCCTGAAAAAATTCTGCTTGCTGAACGTATTTATGAATCAGGGTTAATTGGGCCTGATGTGATGCAGAGAGAGCTTTTAAAATGGGCCAAAGCAGAAAACCTTATTCACTCCGTAGTTTTTTCGGGCCAGCTGGGAGGTATTCCTTTTCAAAGTCAATACCTTACCGGGCTTAAGTTTTTATCTTCTGATGGGCCGATCTACCGGGATACCTTTAAAGAAGGCCGTGTTTACGCGGCTATTAATTTGGCGGCGGTTTCTCCCGGGGAGATGCGTATCGTCCCCACCGTTGAAAGACAGCGGGTCTATTCGCCGTCAAGTCAACCGCCTCCCGGCCCCGCCGCGGCGGATCCCGACCTGCCCCGCCCAGGCGGGAACCGCGCGATGATGAGCCTTGGACGAGGCGAGACGGCTGAATTGAACCTGGAAGAACTGCGCCGGAACAATTCGTATGTTCTTGTTTCCTGGGGCATGCCTGGGGCAGAGACATCATTTCAGGTGGAGCCGGTGACGGCCGGCGAAGGCGGCCCGGGCTTGGGGTTTTCACAATTCAGGATCGGCGGAAGATCTTATCAAGTCGATTCGGGGGCGCTCGACGAGAATTTAGCCGGCGTAAATTCCAGGATAAGTATTCCTGCGAACAGTAATTTTGAGGTCTTGTTCTCACGGCCAGCACAGTTAGCGGGTAAATATTATTTTAGAGCCGGCCAGCAGGTATACGCTCTTCAGCCGGCGGCAGGAAGGAATTTTGTGGTTCTCACTAAGGATCCCCTTCCCGCTGATGCGGCCCTGTTCCGCTCGGTGCATTTGGAAAACGGGAACGTGGTCGTGGCGGCTTCGATGAATGTCAAGAGCCAAACACTGGTCAGGGCTGTTTCGCGGATCGAACCTTTATCCGGCCCGGTAACTTTAGGCAGGGGATCAAAGATCAAGTCCATCCCATTTAAACTGACCGGCCCTGTCGAGATATCTTTGGCCGGCCAAAAATTTTTGATCCTGGAAAAAGCAGGCGAGGAATATGTTTTAAGGTTGAGAGACGATGAGACCCGCCGGAACGTTCTGCGGGAAGGAGAAGATCTTTTTTTGGGGCGAAGGCATGAGAATCGGTTCGGGATCAGCACGGCAGAGACGTCCGAGATTTCGTTGCTTCATTTGCGGGTACGTCTTTTGGATGCCGCGCAGGGAATCTTTTATCTTCAAGATGAGAATTCAACGAACGGGACTACGGTATCACCGTTTATACCCGTTGGGACCATGACTGCCCTGCCTGCGGCGGAACTTTCGGCCGACAAGCAAGACCGCGCGATGATGTCTGATCTCGGCGGGGCTGTGGGCGGCCTGGACAATCAGGAGTTTCAATATTTCCGATACCGGGTTTTGGGGGAATTAGCGCAATTCCAGGCTTATACGAATCCTTGGGGGCGGGATCAATTCAACCGGATGTCCAAATTGATCGCGGTTAATTTAGGATTGATTAAAGAGGAAGATCTGTTGAGCGATCTTCCTTTGAGTGACGCTGTTTTCCAGGGAGCCTTGAGGAGGCTGAAAGAATTTTCATTCCCGAAAGCTGAAAGCATTGTTCAGCAGCCGGAGAATTTGAAATACGAGTTTGTCTTGGAACGGTTAAGAATATTCTTTTTGATGAGCCGGAGTGATCCCAATGCCGCGCGGAAAGAGCTGAGCAAATTTAACGCGCTGGTCAAAGAGCGGAATGTCCAGGAGTATATAACGGCCCAAAGGGCGGCGGCAGGGGTCATTCATAGAGTATTGCTTTCGATCTATTTTTCCCCTGAAGACGGGCGATTGCAGGAGGTCGGCACAACGTTCGGGGAAGAGATCTCATTGCATCAATTCATTGTTGAAATGAACGAGGATGGAACACTCCGCAAAGCGGGTGCGGAACCTAAGGAATGGGGGGCCATTCCGCCGAAGATACAGAATATGATCGAAATGTATAATCTTCAGATGCGCCGCGGATCAACCGGTGACCCGGGCGCGGCGGGGCGGGACCTGCCCCGCAGCGGCGGGGACCGCGCGATGATGTCCGGCCCAAGCGGGATCACCGAACAGAATTGGAAAAAGCATTTTCCGGGCCGGTCGTTCCGGAATTCTCTGAGCTTAGCGGCATCCGGTTTGGCTCAATATGTGCCGGAACGTTTGCGGCCGCTCTGGATCGCGGAGGTTGCCAAGGCGGAAGCTCAAATAAAGAATCAGCCGGAGATGGGAGAGATCATAAAATTGAGCGATGGGCCGGTACAGGCCGCTTTAAATGCCGTTTTAAATGAAGACACATTGACGGCGTACGCGCTGTTCGTTTGGATATCGGAAGGTTATTTGCAGGAGATGTTTAAGGCGGCCGCCGAAAAGAACGGCGGTATGGCATACCGGGAAGCTCTCCGGGCATTTATAGAAATTTATGCGATTCTTATGGAAGACACGCTTTTACACGGCAAGGTCAAGGCGCTGTTGAGCGGGCCCGTCGAGCAAAAAATATTGGCCTATGAAGAGGCGCATTTGATCGCCCAGTATGTGGACGACGCGGGACGGGAGAGATCATTCGCGGAAGATTTGGACCCGATGGACCGGCCAATGGCCAAGGGTCTTTATGAAAAATATATCCTGGGGGAAGATTCGCCGATCGTGAATAAATCTATCCGCGATACGATCAAAAAGGCCGATGATGCCCGCCGGAAGAGGAGATATCCGCACACGATCGTTAATGATGTTTTTTTAGCATATACAGCGGACGCAATGGAGCAGATCAGGGTGAGAGCGCTCGCGCGGCTGGATCAAATGCCTCTGCCGGCTGATCCGCGGGGCGGGGCGTCCGGATCTTCCAACCCCGCCGCGGCGGGGCCGGACCGCGCGATGATGGCTGATAAAACTCAGGATGCAGTTTTAGAAAGATTAAATCGCTTACGGCGCGGTATGCCGGTAAAAATGACAAAGGCAGAGCGTAAAATTCTGAACGATAAAATAAGCGTGATTCGCGAGCAGGGATATAACGTTGTCGGCGGCGAAACATTCCCGATAGTTTATCGCCGATTACAAGAATATACCGGACTCGGCGTGTTGGCGCATAAGAAAGGTGTTTATTCTCCTGTGCAAGACGGGAGTTTATCCATGGCGTTTGCCCCTTTGATCGTCAATGAAGTGAAAACTCAGGCCAGGATCTTAGCAGCACAAGGACGCAGAATATTGAAAGTTCTCATTCTCGGCGCCGGCACAGGTTTTGATGGGCTGGTTGTTTTAAAACAGGCCAAGGAATTGGGCCTTCAAATTCAAGCCGATGTCATGGATATTAATCCGACCGCCGTAGAAACGACAAAATTTAATTTTAATGTTTTGCATCAGGAGAGCCTCACCGCTGAGGATACAATCCGCGGTTTTACGGCTTTAGGCGAAGCCCAAGGGCCGTATGATCTTATTCTTTTCAACGCGCCGGATGCCGTTACGAAAATTACAAAACCGG
>CAYING010000072.1:0-10488 GCA_964364715.1 uncultured Planctomycetales bacterium | reverse complement strand
TCGCCGGAAAAAACAAAATCCGCGCCGATCGATTCCATATATTGCCGGGCGCGGGAGAACATGTGGATGCGGCAATCCACGCAGGGGTTTAGAGCCGATCCGTAACCGTATTTCGGATTTTCAACGATTTTTAAATAAAGTTCGTTGAGCTGAAGAACGACCAGCGGGATGCCTAAAGTATCAGCGGCTGCCTGGGCCTTTCCCTTGTCACAGCACCCCCAAGGCATCGCGAAATAGACGCCGTGGACCTCGACATTGAGGTCTTTGATGACACGGGCGGCCAGGGTGCTGTCAAGACCACCGGATATCATTCCGACGGCCTTGGCGCGCGGTTTGTTGGATTCGCTGTTTGAGTTCAGTTGGATCATATTTTATCCCCGAAGGTTAGCTATCCCAATTTTCCTTTTAATATAATAATTTATAGTTAGATGAAATTGGGATAAGTACTTGTTACATCTAATTTATTCAGAGAAAACAAGTACAATAATATCGTATTTCATTTCAGAATTCAATACATTAAAACCGGCAGGCCCAACGGCAGGCCGAGATTCCGCTTGCATTTTTATAACGGTTTATGTTAATATTGGAACTTATAATTTACCTTACAACTTCCCCATAAAGACGTTATGACAAAACAAACAAAACCATTGAAGCCCATGACCGGCGGCGAAATACTGATCCGATGTTTGGAAAATTTCGGTGTCGAGTATATCTG
The DNA here is from genome assembly GCA_964364715.1 of uncultured Planctomycetales bacterium. Lineage (GTDB taxonomy): Bacteria > Omnitrophota > Gorgyraeia > Zapsychrales > GWA2-47-8 > CAYING01. Next base: position 9,773 of record CAYING010000072.1, on the reverse strand, counting down.
GGGCCTTTCCGGCGGGGCCGCGATCCCTATTTTTGACGCCCTTGTCGGCTCGAAGATCAAATTGATCCTGGTGCGTCACGAACAGGGTGCGACCCATATGGCGGACGGTTATGCCCGCGCAACCGGTAAACCAGGTGTGGTTTTGGTGACCAGCGGTCCGGGCGCGACCAACACCGTGACCGGCATTATGACCGCGCATATGGATTCTGTGCCGATGATCGTGCTGACCGGTCAAACGATCTCTCCGATGCTGGGCAAGGATGCGTTTCAGGAAGCGGATATTTACGGGATCAGCCTCCCTATTGTCAAACACAGCTATTTAGTTAAAAACACAAATGATATTCCGCGGATCATTAAAGAAGCTTTTCATATTTCAAATACCGGCCGTCCCGGCCCGGTTTTGATCGATCTTCCAAAAGATCTGACGTCGGGACAATTTACTGGCGCGACCCTTGATCCGGGAATGGACATCCCCGGCTATAAACTTCCGGCCAAGCCGAAGAAGTCCGATATTTTGAAGATGGCCAAGCTGTTGAATGCATCCAAGCGCCCTGTTCTTTTGGTCGGTCATGGGGCGGTGATCGCCCGCGCCGGGGATGCCATCAAAAAATTAGCTTATAAATTGAACGCGCCGGTTACGAATACGCTATTAGGCAAAGGCGAATTCCCGGAAACCGATCCCCTTTCGTTAGGGATGCTCGGGATGCACGGGACAGCGTACGCGAATTTAGCCCTCACCCGCTGTGACTTGATTATGTCGATCGGCGCGCGCTGGGATGACCGCATCAACGGAAACCCGGCCAAATTCTGCATCGGCGCCAAGAAATTGCACATCGATATCGATCCGGCGGAGATCGGAAAAATCTTAACTCCTGATGCCTATTGCATCGGCGATGCCCGTGAGATCGTCGAGGAATTGGTGAAGCAGGTTCAGAAATTGGACACCAAAGACTGGATTGAGGAGCTGAACGGATACAAAAAGCAATACCCTTTGAAATTCAGCAATGCTAGGGGGTTGACGGCGCAATGTGTGCTTCAGGAATTGCAGAATGTCACGCAAGGTAACGCGATCATCGCAACCGACGTCGGCCAGCACCAGATGTGGTCAGCGCAGTTCAATTTAGCGCTGAAAGGTAACAAATGGATCTCTTCCGGCGGCGCCGGGACCATGGGCTATGGCTTCCCTGCCGCGATCGGCGCGCAATTCGGCTGCCCGAACGACCTGGTCGTGGCGGTCGTCGGAGACGGAGGGTTCCAGATGACCTTGGCGGAATTAGCGACCGTCTTTATCCATAAACTGCCGGTCAAGGTCGTGATCATCGACAATAAATATTTGGGAATGGTCCGCCAATGGCAGGAACTTTTCTTTGATAACCGCTTGTCCGGTGTGGACCTGGAAGGCAACCCGGATTTTGTGAAGCTGGCGGAAGCGTATCATATTAAAGGCGTGCATATCGATAAAGTGGAGCACGTGCGGGAGCGGCTGCAGGAGGCGATCGACCACAAGGGGCCGGTCGTGATCTGGGCGGAAGTCATTAAAGAAGATAACGTGTTCCCGATGGTCCCGGCCGGAAAATCAGCCTACGAAATGATCATTGAACCGCCGCGCCGCGATCAAAAATTGGAAAAGCCGACCGGCAGTACATAATATTATGAAAAATAACATCCATACAATAAGTTTTCTCGTCGCCAATAAACCGGGTGTGCTGGTGCGTATCGCGCTCGTGTTTGCCCGCCGCGGTTATAATATTGATTCGCTGGTCGTCTCTCCTTCGTTTAATGAGAAATATTCCCGTATGACGATTACCGCACAAGGCGATCCTGTGACCTTGGAGCAGATCATTAAGCAAAGCGCCAAATTGATCGATGTTCAGCATGTGGGAGAACACACCGGAGTGGACGCTGTTCAGCGGGAATACACTTTGGTCAAAGTGAAGGCGGCCCCGTCTAACAAAAATACCATCCTCAGACTCTGCAAGAAATTCCACACGCACATCGTGGACAAGTCGGATAATTACCTCATCATCAGCCAAGGCGGCACAACGGAAGAGTTGAACGGATTCGAGGCGTTGATCAAGAAGTACGGTGTTGTCGACATGGTCCGTTCCGGCAAGCTCGTCATGGCCAAAGGCCGTAACACGACGTAATTCAGATTATTTCTTGTCACCCAAACTGCAGGGCAAGATCTTGGGAAGTTCTTTGGGCGGGAGAATGACTAAGGCGACTTCTGTTCCTTCATGGGTTGATTCGATCGACGTGATTTGGCAGCGCTCGGCATCAACATCCATACGGTCGATTCCCAAATACTGAGCGATCGCTGAACGTAAGGCATCCCACTCCAGGTGTAAAACAAATTTATCTTCTTCATCCACCAAAGTTAAATCACTGACCACTTGTCCATAGGCGATCTCCAGGATCTCTTCGAGTGTTTTCCCTTTGCAATATTGCGAATACGTCGCGCTCTTTCCGATCTCGCGGCCGCAGGTGATCTTGGCGAAATCAAAGGAGACAAAACGATCCTCTGCGTCAAGTTTGAGGGCGATGCTGGATGAACTGTCGGAACATGGCATGGGGGTAGTATAGAGAAGAATTGCGTATTTGGCAAGGGATTGGAAATTGTGGAAATTGTGGAATGGAAATTGTGGACACATTATCCCGTTTGCCTCGCCTTGCTCGGCAAGCAACGGGATAAATTCGCACAGTGATTTGCGTTCACTTCGTTCCGCAAATTACGTGCTCATTTACCACTCCAAGGCCCCGCCGGTCTGATACTCGGTCACGCGGGTCTCAAAGAAGTTCTTCTCTTTTTTCAAATCGACAACTTCGCTCATCCAGGGAAAGGGATTCTCACTGTCAAACTTTTTGGCCAGATGAAGACGTTCCAAACGGCGGTCCGCTAGGTATTGGATATACTGCTGAATGAGTTCAGTGTTCAAACCAAGGATCCCGTTGGGTAAACATTCTTGAGCGTAATTTTTTTCGAGTATTACGGCGCTCAAAATATATTCCCGGATCTCAGCTTGAAATTCTTTGGTCCATATCGCGGGATCTTCTTCTTTGATCGCGTTGATCAATTCGATCCCGAAGTTCATATGGATACTTTCATCGCGCAGGATATATTGTATCTGTTCGCAGATGCCTGGGATCCGGTTCTGCCGGCCGAAGGAAAGAATGGCCACAAATCCCCCGTAAAAGAAGATCCCCTCGGTGATAACATAAAGCCCGACGAGGTTCTTCACAAAAACTTGAAGGCCCTTCGGGGTTTTCAAATCATCCGGGTTCATGTCCAGCACGCTTTGGGTACAGCTCATCGCGTGCTTGTCTTTGTCATAAATCGCTTCGACCTCGCGGTACATATTGAAGATCTCTCCTTCATCCAGCGAAAGAGATTGGACGATGTATTGAAAGGCATGCACATGGATCGCTTCTTCAAAAGCCTGCCGCAGGAGATACTGACGGCATTCCGGATTATCGACACAACGATAGACGGCCAAAACCAGGTTGTTGCCGACCAGGGTCTCGGCGGTGGCAAAAAAACCCAACACCCGGCGGATCACATGGCGTTCGTCATCCGTGAACCCTTTCGAATTCTTCCACTGTTCGATATCACGCTGCATGGAAACTTCCGTCGGCATCCAGTGATTGGCACAGCCGTCGAGGTAAAAATTCCAGGCCCATTTGTATTTAATGGGAACGAGCTGGTTGCAGTCAACGGCCCGGTCATTGTTAATAATCTTTTTGCTTTGAACCGTGACGCGGTTCTTTGTCATTTCAATGCATGATTCGGTCATCGGGGACCTCCTTATTGACAAGCTTCACAATCTTCTTTGGGTTCAACGCTCAGCTTCGGGTTAGCCGCGATGATTGGTTCTGCCGTCTGTTGCTGCGGCTGAGGTGATGCCGCTTCAGCCGGGACAGGCGTTTTTTCATCGCGCTCCCGGCGGCCAAGGATATTGCCCACATATTTTTCTTTGGTGATATCCAAAGTGCTTTTTTCAATACGGCTCGCGCCCATGGAGCGTAAATAATAGGTCGTCTTAAGCCCTCGTTCCCAGGCAAACATATACATATTGCTCACCTTTTGGCCGCTGGGCTTCGCTTGATAGAGATTTAGCGATTGGCCCATATCGATCCATTTTTGCCGGCGGCTGGCCGCTTCAATGATCCATTCATAATCGATCTCAAAAGCGGTCGCGTATTTCAATTTGATATTTTCCGGGACGCGGTCGATCTCCTGGATGCTTCCGTCAAAATATTTCAGGTCATCGATCATCTCTTTGTCCCAGAGTCCGAGTTTCTTTAGGTCCTCAACGAGGAATTCGTTGACGACCGTGAATTCCCCGGACAAGTTGCTTTTGACAAAGACATTCTTGTAGATCGGTTCGATGGACGCGGTTACGCCGATGATATTGGCGATCGTGGCGGTCGGGGCGATGGCCATGACCAGGCTGTTGCGGATGCCGTTCTTTTTTAATTCATTCCGCACCGGGGCCCAATCCATTTTCGACGAGCGGTCGATCGTAACATAACCGCTTCTTTCCTTTTCCAAGATGTCGATCGTATCGATCGGGAGAATGCCTTGGTCCCATTTGGAACCCTTGTAGGTGGAGTAGCTTCCCTTCTCTTTCGCCAATTCGATGGACGCTAAAATGGCGTAATAGGAGATCGCTTCCATGCTTTCGTCCGCGAAATCCACCGCTTCTTTGGACGCATAACTGATATTCTGAATAAAAAGCGCGTCGTGGAAGGCCATTAACCCTAGTCCTATCGGGCGGTGGCGCTGGTTGGCGGTTTTCGCCTCTATCGTCGGGTAATAATTAATATCGATCACATTATCCAGCATACGGACAGCGGCTTTGACCGTCTCGCGTAATTTGCCGTGATCGATCCCGTCGGCGGTCACATGGGCGGCTAAATTGATCGAGCCTAAATTGCACACCGCTGTTTCATTTTTGGATGTATTTAAAAGAATCTCGGTACAGAGATTGGAGCTGTGGATAACGCCGACGTGACTTTGCGGCGAACGGATATTGGACGGATCTTTCCAGGTGATCCAGGGATGGCCGGTCTCAAAAAGCATATTAAGCATTTTGCGCCACAGCTGGACAGCCGGGATCGTTTTGTATTGCTTGATCTTCCCTTCTGCCGCAAGTCTTTCATATTCTTCGTAACGTTTTTCAAAAGTCTGTCCGTAGATGTGGTGCAGATCCGAAGTTTCATGCGGACTGAAAAGCGTCCAATTTTGGTTGTGTTTCAATCTCTTCATAAAAAGATCAGGGATCCAGTTGGCGGTGTGCATATCGTGGGTGCGGCGGCGGTCATCGCCGGTGTTCTTGCGCAGTTCAAGAAACTCCTCAATGTCCAAATGCCAAGTCTCAAGATACGCGCACATCGCGCCTTGGCGTTTGCCGCCTTGATTGACCGCAACCGCGGTATCATTGGCGACTTTTAAGAATGGAACAATGCCCTGGCTTTTGCCGTTGGTCCCTTTGATACGGGCGCCCATGGCGCGGACATTGGTCCAGTCATTCCCTAACCCGCCGCTCCATTTGGAAAGCATCGCATCATCCTGGATGCATTTGAAAATGTGATTGAGGTCATCTTCCACGGTCGTTAAGAAACAGGATGACAATTGGGAATGAAGTGTTCCGGAATTGAACAAAGTCGGCGTTGAGGATGTGAAGCGGAATGTGGAAAGGATATTATAAAATTCGATCGCCCGGGCATTTTTCTGGGCGCCCTCGCCTTTGGCCAAACCCATCGCGACCCGCATCCAAAAGATCTGCGGGAGTTCAATACGCCGGTCTTCCCAATGCAGGAAATAGCGGTCATGCAATGTCTGCAGGCCCATATAGCGGAATAAGAGATCTCGTCGGGCATCCAGGGCCCGTCCGAGTTCATCCAGGTCAAATCCTGACAGATCAGGGCTTAACAATTCGAAATCAACGGCTTTGGCGATAAATTTTTTAAAATAAACAGGGTATTCTGTTTTGATGCCGCCAAAGCTAAGCTCAGTTCCGATCGTCTCCTGATATTCTTGAAGAAGAAGCAGCCTAGCCGCCGCAAAGGCGTAATCCGGTTCGACTTCCAGGAATGCTTTCGCCGCCATAATATTCGAGGCGAACATCTGCTCTTCGGTCATCCCGTTAAAATAATTTTTGATCGATTCGTTCAGGATCTTGCTGGAGGAAACGTTGGGAAGGCGTTGACAGCAGGCCTCGATCTTGAATTTTAATGCGTCAATGTCCAGCGGTTTATCGGCACCCGACGCGGTTTTGAAGGTAAAATTTTTGACTAAGCTCCAGTCAACGGCTGCTTCACCTTTTTGCGTTTCAAGTTCACGGGTCTTAGTGCGCTGTTCACGATAGAGAATATATTTTTTGGCGATGTCATGAAAATTTTCCTTCATGAGGGCCTTTTCGACCAGATCCTGGATCTCTTCGATGTGGACCGCTTTTCCTTCCGGCCAAAGATTGCGGATCTCGGCGATGACCATGTCGGTCAAATGGTTCGCGCGGTTGATGATGGTTTCCCAGCTGTCCCGGCTGTTGGCCTGAAATGCCTTGGCGATCGCGAGCGTTATTTTTTCCGCTTTGAACGAAACGACCCGTCCATCGCGCTTGATGATCGAGTACAATTCCAATAACGAACGGCGCGCGGCATGGCGCTTGCGGTAATCGGCATAGCGTTCGGCCGTATCCTTGAATCCGTTTTCATAAAGCTGCCGGATCGCCTCGTCCTGGATCTCTTCAACGGTGAGAAATTCCTTCCGCGGATTTTTTCTGCGGTCATCAAGGACAAAGAGAACACATTTAGCGGATTTATCGGCATCGGATTGAAGCTCTATCGGGAGATCGGTTTCCCGCGGGATACCGGCTTGCTCTTTGAAGGCATTGGCGATCGCATTCTTGATACGCAGGGCATTGAATGCAACAATTTGTCCGTTTCTTTTTTGTACTTTGATGTTCAGATCAGAGAGTATTTCACGGGACATAAATGCCTTCCTCCTAACTTAAGTTAGCGCAAAAATGTTTAAATTGCAGAATTTTGGCGGACCTGCCAAACACTATATCTAGTACCATGCTGTATTTTAGACGCAAGATATTGTATATTTTGCTGATTTACATGTCAAGCGGAAATTTTTCACAGCGACGAGAATTTTTTTGATTTGGTGAGATTACGTTGCCTCTTTAAACCGTTTGGCAGCCGCATTCCAGTCAACCACATTCCAAAATGCAGCGATGTAATCCGGCCGGCGGTTTTGATATTTTAAATAATAGGCATGTTCCCAGACATCTAATCCGATGATCGGAGTCCCCTTCAGTTCAGAAACATCCATCAACGGATTATCTTGGTTCGGAGTGGATCCGATGGTGAGTTTGCCGTTGGCGGCACAAACCCAAGCCCATCCGCTTCCAAAACGTCCGATCCCGGCGGCGGTGAATTTTTCCTTGAGCGCATCGAAACTGCCGAAATCTTTTTTGACCGCTTCGGCAAGTTCGCCGGCCGGCTGTCCGCCGCCTTTAGCGCTCATCAATGTCCAAAAGAACGAATGGTTCCAGTGGCCGCCCCCGTTATTGCGAACCGCCCCGCGGATATTTTCCGGAACAGCAGCGATCTTGGCAATCAACTGCTCCAAAGATTTTGAAGCAAAATCGGGCGCGCTCTCGAGGGCTTTATTCAAGTTATTGACGTAGGCAGCGTGATGCTTGCCGTGATGTATTTCCATTGTTTTGGCGTCGATGTGCGGTTCCAAGGCATCAAAGGCGTAAGATAATGCGGGTAATGAATGGGACGTAACGGCGGGCATAAAGATCTCCTTTTGTTAATTATATTTTCTTTACAGCTTCGAGAACAGGTGCATAGTCCGGTTCCTTGGAGATCTCAGGGCAGATCTGTTTGTATTGGATAGTTCCGTTTTTATCGACGACAAAAATAGCGCGGGTTAATAGGCGGATCCCTTTGATCAGGACACCGAGCGCTTCCCCAAATTGAGCATAGCGATAATCTGATAGCGTCACAACTTTGTCGCTGCCGGTCGCGCCGCACCATCGTTTTTGGGCAAAAGGCAGGTCCAGGCTGACCGTCAATACCACGACATCATGCAGATTGGAGGCTTCCTGATTAAAACGTTTGGTCTGCTGATCGCAGATGGGCGTATCGAGAGATGGAACAACGGAAAGAATGATCTTTTTCCCTTTGTAAGACGAAAGTTTGACTTCGGATAGGTCATTGGCAACGAGGGTCGCTTCCGGAAGAGATTGTCCGACCCTGATCTCCTTTCCAAGAAGTGTCACCGGGTTTCCTTTCATCGTAACTGCTGTTGCGACTTCCGGCATAATTGTCTCCCTGCCCCGCCACAGGCGGGGCTTTCCTAATTTTTATTTAATTTTATTCTAAAACGTTTTTATAAACTTGGGCAGCGAGAATACCACCGGCGATCGGGCCAACCCAATAGATCCAAATATTTTGCAATCCCCCGCCAAGCAAGGCTGGCCCTAGATGCCGTGCGGGATTCATTGCAGCGCCGGAAATCGGGCCTCCCATTAAAATGTCGAGAGCAACGGTCAATCCGATAAAAAGTCCGCCAACCTTAGGAGCTCGGCGGTCAACGGCACTCCCATAGACAACAAAAACTAAGAAGAAAGTTAAAATAATCTCGGTGATCAATCCCATCGTGGGTGAAATATTAGTGCCTAAAGCAGGTGTTCCCATTCCGACTGCAGTTAATGCATCTGCCGGCACACATTGCTTGATCAAAAACGCTGCGGCAATGGCACCGGCGCATTGGGCGGCGACATAACCGAGTGCGTTTGTAAGATCAATTTTTTTGGCGGTCCAAAGACCGATCGTGACAGCAGGATTTAAGTGTCCTCCGCTGACAGCGCCGGTCGCGGTGACCATGGCCGCAATGGCCAAACCATGGGCTAAGGCGATCCCGGTCAAACCTAGTGCTCCGCCCGAGATCTGGTTGGCAGCGATCGCACCAACGCCGATAAAGATCAAAGTAAACGTTCCGATCAGTTCTGCAACGAGTGCGCGGGTGTTCATTTATTTCTCCCTGCCTGCCGGCAGGCTTGCTGATTAAGTTTTGATTTCGCCCTTATCTTATCGAGTTTGAAATTTTTGTCAACATATTCGTATATCGATATATGAAATGTTATAATGATTGCAAAATTCAGCCCCGCTTATGGCGGGACAGGGAGGAAATCAATGTATATCTATAAGACAAAGATCAAACTTCACGAGACCGATGCCGCCGGTTTGCTGTTTTTCAGCAATCAATTCAAACTTATTCATGATGCCTATGAATCACTTTTGGAAAAATCAGGCTTCGGATTCGCCAAATTGATCCGCGAGAAAAAATATTTTCTCCCCATCGTCCATGCCGAGGCGGATTATACGGCCCCTCTTTTTGTCGATGACCATATCACCATCCGGGTGACTGTTGAGAATATAGGGACCACGTCTTTTTCCTTTGCCTACACGCTGCTGAACGCGGAAAAGCAGGTTGTCGGTACGGCTTTAACGGTGCACGTCACGACCGGCAAAAAAACCCGCAAGAAGATCCCTCTTCCCCGCGACATGCGGGATGCCATCGAGAAATTAGCCGGAAAATAGTTCAGATCTTTTTGAATTTTTCAGGGTGGGCCCGCCAAAAAGCGCTAAGCGCACGGCGATTGATCTTTGAATTCCCGTCGTCTTTCCCTGCCTTGTCCGTGATCCGATAAAATCCGATCGGAATTTTATAATCCGGCAGGTTCTGCATTAAA
>CAYING010000071.1:9536-10550 GCA_964364715.1 uncultured Planctomycetales bacterium | reverse complement strand
GGCTCATGCGCCGTTCTGCGGGAAGTCTTCAAGCGCCATATCCACGACCGCAATGTCCCAGCCGTGGGAAATAATTTCCTCGCGAACTTCGGCTTTAGTCTTTCCCGTAAACGCGCCCGCGCGCTGTTTAATAGATACCTTTAAAACGCCGAGATTAAATTCCTGGTGTTTATTCAGCCGCCAGCGCATGGTTTGCGGCTTGGGATTTTTGTTCAGTAAAAAAGCGGCAATCCCGAAGAGGAGCGGCAGACAAAAGACACCCAGTGAAGAATAAAAATAGAACGGTTCGGATTTTCCAAAAAGATAGCCCGCGCTGCTCCAAAAGACATCAAAGGCATAATGCGCCACGATGACCGGAATAATACCGAACTGAAGATAGACATAGGAAAGGAACAATCCCATTAAAGTTACTTCCATTCCGCGGAACCACATCGGGAATACCAAATAGCCGCTGTGCCCGAATCCCCAAATAAGCGCGGAAAAAAGGACCGCGATAAAAAGGTTTTTGAATATCCGCTTAAACCAGCTGATCGCAAAAAGCCGGAAGGTGATCTCCTCGAAGAAACTTGCTTTTATCCCTAAAACGAACGCGGCAAAGAAGGGAAAATAAGCCGATGAGAATTGAATGACCCAGGTTCGTTCAAGCCACACGCCCCAATGTTTTTGCCCGAGATCAAAGATCAATGTTTGGCCGGCCAGCAGGATCATAAAAGCCCAATATCCGATGATAACGGATTTGCAGACTTCCCGGCTGAAGAATGTCGTTCGCCGATAATGCAGGAACGATCCTTCTTTTTTATTTCCGAAAACTTCATAGTGCAGCGCCTCACCGGAAAGGCTCGGCATCAAGATCCCGATCGTGCCGAAGAATATTCCCCACACCGCGTCAATAAAATGCCGTCCGAAAAATGAGCGTACCGTTTGGGTGGTGTCGTAGCTCATGATGATGGCTTGGAGATAATTCAGTTCCGCCAACACGGTCGCAAGAAACAGGGCCGCCGCCAGGCCGATATA
>CAYING010000071.1:0-9526 GCA_964364715.1 uncultured Planctomycetales bacterium | reverse complement strand
TTTTTGGTCGTATGCGCCGCTAAATGATTGCGCCGTATGATCAGAAAGAACACGGCACCAACGAAGACGAGAGTGTATAAAATGCGGATGACGGTCAGAAGATTCAGGCCGAGGCCTTTTTTACTCTCAAATTGGCGGCTATATTCCTCGGGGATTTTAAAATTGAATTTTGAAAAACTCAATATGTCATCGCCGGCAACGGTCCCCCCGGTAAATAGCCGTGCTCCGCCGGTGTCAGGCTTAGTGCTCCACGGGATATAGACTTTGGAGTGATACCAGCTGAAAGAATATTCTTTGCGGTTATCCAGCTCCCGCGTTGAGTCTTCTTTTAAAGTGAATTGCTTTGGGTCAAAAGCAAAATTTTCCGCAAGAAATGCTGTAAGTTTTTCTTGGGCGGCGTCATGGCCGGTATCGGGGCGCGCCGCGGTTTCATCAATGATATGTTTAAAAGTGACAACTTCTCCCGTCCGTGAGCTGATGATGACAAGAAATTCTTCCTTTTTTCCCTCTTGGAAGAACCGGACCATCCACATAAAGAGTTCAAAATCATATTTTTTGAGGAACCCCTTTTCTTTTTCGAAACCCAGGGTTTTCTGGAGATAGCGATCGGATTCTCGGTCCGCGATAAATATGACAGCGGTTTGATACTTGAAAATATCAACATTGTGCTGCGAGGTTAAGTAATCTCTGGCGATGGTTTGCGCTTTATTGCGGTCGACCGAAAGGTCGATGTCGTTAAAAAGCGGATAACCGAGCTTGAACCAGATGATCGCTCCGACAACAGCCAGTCCGAGGAAAAAAAACCAGGTTCGCGGTTTTAAGGTCATAAAAGCGGGATAGCTTCCGGTGGAAGACGTTTAAGTTCTTCAGTGCCGAGAATTTTAATGGCCCAGCGGATCAAGGTGAGCTTCTGCTTTAGCCGCGCATCGGGCTCTTTGATGCTTGTCAAACGTTTTCGGGATAGAAACAGGCTTTTACGCAGGACATTAAAAATGATCCGCGCTTCCCTGCCGCGGCCTTGGCTTTTTGTGATATCCGATATGGCAGCGAAGGAAAGCGCATTGACTGCTTTATTGTAATGATCCATCTTTTGCAGCAGCACCGGCACCATGGAGGGAAAATATTTGTATCTATCCAATACGCATAGTGTATGGAGGATCTCGACCTCGACAAATGCCGAGTCGGTGCGATTCAGGCGGCGATTAAGCATTTTTTCAACGAGATTCTTTTCGCGCAGGACGAGCTGAGAACTGAATCGCTGTTTGAGCACCCTGACCGCAGCCGCCATGCGGTAATCATCCAGGGTATCGTCCTGGATCATCGCCAAAAGGACTTCCTTGGGCTCGGCAGAATAGCTTTGGGCATAACCGTCCAAGAGGAGCCCGTCGTCAAAAATCGGATACTCAGGCTGGGCATGGAGGATCCCGGTCGAAACCGACAAAATCAGCGCGAGTAGTAATGCGATCTTTCTCATTTTATTTTTCCGTTATTTTGTGATGATCTCCATCGATAGATCAATGTTGGGAGCCGAATGAGTTAAAGCTCCGATGGATATTCGGTCCACACCCGATTGTGCGATTTGCCTTACATTTTTCAGATGGATGCCTCCGGAAACTTCCAGGCGAACTTGTTTATTCAAACGGTTACGGATGGCGACAGCCTTGCGGATCTGTGCGAACGTCATGTTGTCCAATAAAATTACGTCCGGTTGAGCGGCTAATGCGTCAGGAAGTTGTCTGAGGTTCTGAACTTCAAAGATAATTTTTTTTGCTTTGTTCCGGAGACGGGATACGGCATTGCCATAAGAAAATTTTTTTCCGAGCAAGGCAAGGTGGTTATCTTTGATGAGAGCTGCCTCGTTTAAGTTGAAGCGGTGGTTCATTCCCCCGCCGCAGCGGACCGCGTGTTTTTGTAAAATCCTTAAGCCGGGCAAGGTTTTTCGAGTGTCCAGGATTTTTGCCTCTGTGCCCTTGGTTTTTTGGACGAAGGCATGTGCCAGCGTTGCTATTCCGCAAAGGTGCCCTAAAAAATTCAGCGCTGTCCTCTCCCCTGCCAGCAACGAGCGGGTGTTCCCTTTTAAAATGGCCACACGGGTCAGCGGCTTGACCTTAGCTCCATCAGTATATAAAGAGCGGAACGAAATATGTTTATCCAGACGCTTAAAAACCGCCTGTGCGATAGCCAGCCCGCAGAGAACAGCCGGTTCTTTGACAACGATATAGGCTTCAGCGCGTTGAGTTTGAGGCAGCAAGGTTCGCGTCGTTATGTCACGCCGAACGTCGTCTTCAGCGAGCGCTTGATCGATTAAGCGCTTGATTGTCTTTTCGATCTTAAGTTGCATAAGTCATTATAAACTCGAGGAGAAATATCTTCAAGCCCTTATCCCAGATTCTTGAGACTTTCGTTCAATTCTTTGACTTTTAATTGTAAAGATTGTAAACGGAACTGTTCTTTCTCAACAACGTCTTTAGGGGCCTTGTTTAAAAAATCTTGATTGCTCAAACGTGACTGAAGACCGTCAATGAGTTTAGAATGTTCATTAATTTGTGCAGCGACACGATCTTTCTCTTTTTTAATATCAACTAGGTTTCCGAGTGGGATCGAGATACTTGTTCCTTCTACAACACCTAAAGCAGTGTTTTCTCTGTGTGTAAATGTTTTTTCGATGTTCAGGTTCTCAATATTCCCAAGCCATTTAAAATATTTAACATTGTCTTCAATAATTTTTAAATTTTCATCATTGCTGGAGTGAATGTAACAGTCAATCTGATCTTGTGGTTTGATGTTCCAATCGCTTCTTAGGTGTCGAATTTTATTAATAAGTATGGCAATAAAGCCAAATTGTTGTCCTGCGTTGGGATCAGACCAGCGTTTTTCAGGCTTGGGCCAATCTTGAAGGCTGAGAGGTGCGGGAGTTTTATGCGGAAGATGCGACCAGATTTCCTCAGTCACAAATGGCATGAAAGGATGGATCATTTTTAGTGAATTTTCTAGAATATAATACGCGACCTTTTGAGAGTTTTTATTCGAGAAATCATTCTTGACTATCTCAAGGTACCAATCGCAAAAGGTGGCCCAAAAAAAGGCATTAATTCCTACCTCAGCTTCCGAAAAGCGAAAATCATTTATAGCTTTTTCCACATTACTAAGGGTTTCGTGAAAACTTGATAATATATGTTTCGATGGAAGATCCAGCTCTTCAGCTTTAATTTCATTTATATCGGTTTTATTGGGGTCAATTGTAAGGTTCATCAGGATCAGCCGTGACGCATTCCATATTTTGTTCGCAAAATTTCGTCCGATCTCGAATTTTTCTTTAGAAATAAAAAGATCCTGTCCTGAGTTTATGATCAAACTGAAGCGCAGCGCATCGGTCCCGTATTCTTTGATGATCTCAAGCGGATCCAAGGCATTGCCGAGCGATTTCGACATTTTGCGTCCTTGGGCATCGCGCACGGTTCCATGGATATAGACATCGGAAAAAGGAATATCCTTCATAAATTCAATGCCGGCCATGATCATTCGCGCGACCCAGAAGAAAATAATTTCAGACGCGGTAAAAAGTGACGCCGTGGGATAAAAATATTCTAAGTCCTTGTTCTTTTTCGGCCAGCCGAGAGTCGCGAACGGCCACAACCAAGATGAAAACCAGGTATCCAAAACATCTTCGTCCTGTTTGAGATTGGCCGATTTGCATTTCGGGCAGGCTTCCGGCGTTTCGCGTGCGACGATAACGGTTTCGGTTCCCTTGCAATCTTGGCAGTACCAGACCGGGATCCGATGCCCCCACCAGATCTGCCGGGAAATACACCAATCGCGGATATTTTCCATCCAATTGAGGTAAACTTTGGTCCAGCGGTCCGGGTGGAATTTAATTTTCCCTTTTTTGACCGCCTCAATGGCCGGTTTGGCCAGCGGCGCCATTTTAACGAACCATTGCTTGGAAAGATAGGGTTCGACAACCGTATTGCAACGGTAGCAGTGGCCGACAGCGTGGGTATGCGGCTCCACTTTGTCCAATAAATTCGTATCTTTAAGGGTTTCAATGATTTTGGAGCGTGCCTTGAAACGGTCTTCCCCGCTGAACGGTCCGGCGCTTTGGTTCAATTTGGCGTCCGGATGCATAATATTAATGAATTCCAGATTATGCCTTTTCCCCATCGCAAAGTCATTGGGGTCATGGGCCGGGGTAACTTTAACCGCCCCGCTGCCGAATTTCGGATCGACAAATTCATCCGCGATGATCTTTATTTCACGGTTGAGGATCGGAAGGACCAAGGTTTTACCGATAAGCTTTCTATAACGTTTGTCTTTGGGGTTGACCGCGACAGCTGTGTCGCCCAGCATGGTTTCCGGGCGCGTGGTTGCCACAACGACATATTCTTTGGGATTGTCCTTAAACGGATAACGGATGTGATACAGGTTGCCCGGCAATTCTTTGTGCTCGGCTTCTTCATCCGAAAGCGCGGTCTGACAGCGCGGGCACCAGTTGATAATGTATTGCCCTCGATAAATAAGGTTTTTTTCATACAGCGAAACAAAAACGTCCCGGACCGCCGCGGAATAATTATCGTCCATAGTAAATCGGGTCCGTTGCCAGTCGCAGGACGAGCCGATTTTTTTAAGTTGATGGATGATGGTGCCGCCGTACTGGTTTTTCCAGGCCCAGAGAAGTTTTAGGAATTCTTCGCGGCCGATGTCTTGGCGGCGCTTGCCTTCCTTGGCGAGGTTTTTTTCAACGACGTTTTGCGTGGCGATCCCGGCGTGGTCGGTCCCCGGCATCCACAAAGCTTCAAACCCTTTCATCCGTTTGTAGCGGATGATGATGTCCTGCAGGGTATTGTTGAGGGCATGGCCCATGTGCAGGATCCCGGTCACATTGGGCGGAGGAATGACAACGGTGTAAGGTTTCTTCTTGGGATCGGGCTTGGCGTGAAAAATGCCCCTTTCTTCCCAGAATTTACACCATTTGTCTTCAACGTCTTTAAAGTTGTAGCGGGAGGAGAGTTCGGTCATCGACTACTTGGCTTTTTTAGGATCTTTCAGTAATTTGTATTCGATGCTGTCTAACAGGGCTTCCCAGCTAGCCTCGATGATGTTCTCGTGAACGCCGACGGTGGTCCAGGAATCGGTGCCGTCCTGGGATTCGATCAAGACGCGCACCTTGGCAGCGGTCGCGGCCTGGGTGTTCAAGACGCGCACCTTATAGTCGGAAAGGTGCATACTCTCGATGCTGGGATAGAATTTTTTTAACGCATGGCGCAGCGCTTTGTCCAAGGCATCGACCGGGCCGGACCCTTGCGAGGCGCTGAATTCTTCGTGGCCGTTGACGCTTAAGCGGACCGAGGCCTCGGCAAAGACTTTGCCGTCGATCCGTTTTTCGCTGGAGACTTTGAAGCCTTCAAGTTTAAAAAACGGTTTATGTTTTTTCAGCCCGCGGCTGACAAAAAGCTCAAATGAAGCGTCGGCAGCGTCAAATTGATAACCTTCTTTCTCTTTTTTCTGGAGGTTTGTAAGAAGTTTTATCGCTTCAGGAGATCTTTTGTCGAGCTGAACATCCATCTTTTGCGCCATCAAAACGATCGGCATCTTCCCGGCCAGGTCGGACGTGACAAAACGGCGGCGGTTGCCGACGAGTTCCGGGTCGACGTGTTCGTAGGCCAAAGGATTCTTGATCATCGCGTCGATATGGACGCCGCCCTTGTGGGCAAACGCCGAGTGGCCGACAAAGGCATGGTTGTCCGGCAATTTGATGTTGCTCAGCTCACTTAAAAAGTATGACGTCTCCATCAATTTTTTGACATTGGCATCGGGAATTGATGGACGTTTCAATTTGGTATGCAGGATCCCGATGATGGTGCACAGATCCGCGTTGCCGCAGCGCTCGCCTAAACCGTTAAACGTTCCCTGGACCTGAACGCATCCCATTTCGATGGCGGTGATGCTGTTGGCGACCGCTAAATCCAGATCGTTATGGACGTGAATTCCTAAAGGCACAGTGACCTGATCGCGGATCTCATTGATGATCCGGCGCACTTCATCCGGCAATGTTCCGCCGTTGGTGTCGCACAAAACGAGGCAGTCCGCCCCTCCCTCTTGCGCGGCGAGGATGGTCTTTAAAGCATATTGCGGATTCCGTTTATACCCGTCAAAAAAATGTTCGGCGTCGTAAAAGACTTCGCGTTTTTTACTCTTTAGAAATGCGACCGATTCTTTGATCATTGCCAGGTTTTCATCCAGCGTGGTTTTGATCACGTCGGTGACATGCAAGTCCCAACTTTTTCCGAAGATCGTTAAGGTCGGCGCCTGCGAATTGACCAGATCCTTGAGGTTGGTGTCTTCCGAGGCTTTGATCTTGGCGCGGCGGGTCGAACCGAACGCGGCCAGGGTGGCATTCTTCAGCTTTTTATTCTTCATCAGCTTGAAGAATTCCTTGTCCTTCGGGTTAGAGCCCGGCCACCCGCCTTCGATATAATGAACCCCGAGATTATCCAGCTTCTCGGTGATCTTGATCTTATCGTTGACGGTAAAGGACACGCCGTCGGTCTGGGAACCGTCGCGGAGCGTTGTGTCATAGATGATGACGCGTTGAGACATCAGATGGTTTCCAGTTTAAAAACTTTATGCAGCGCACGGACGGCGCGGTCGGAATGGTCCTGGTTGATGATACAGGAAATGCTGATCTCGGATGTGGTAATCATGTCGATATTCACTTTGTTTTGTGCCAGAGTCCGGAACATCTTTGCCGCGATACCGGTGTGGGAACGCATCCCGATCCCGATAATCGAAACGCGGGCGATGTTTCTGTCTTCCATGACTTCGCCGGCTTTGATCTTAGCCGCGATCTTGCGCGCCGCGGTCAAGGCCTTGGTCAGTTCAGCTTTGGGAACCGTAAAGGAAATATCCGTGTGTTTGGTATGGCTGACGTTTTGCACGATCGTGTCGACCAATACCCCTGTTTTAGAAATTTCCGTAAATATTTTTGCCGCCACTCCGAGCTGATCCGGCACCTGGCAAATAGTGATCTTAGCTTCTGATTTGTTGCAGGTGATCCCGCGCACGGCAATATCTTCAAGTTTTTCATTTTCCTTGACGATCATAGTACCTTCCTCCTTCGAGAAACTGGATCTCACATGAATAGGGATATTGAATTTTTTAGCGACTTCAATGGAACGGGCCTGCATAACTTGGGCGCCCAGAGAAGCCATTTCCAACATTTCATCAACCGTGATCTTCTTAAGCTTTTTCGCTTCGGTGACGATGCGCGGGTCGGCCGTGTAGATCCCCGCCACATCGGTATAAATTTCGCACACATCCGCATGCAGGGCTTTGGCCAAAGCCACAGCGGTCAGGTCTGATCCTCCCCGCCCTAAGGTGGTAATGTCATTATCATGCGTCACTCCCTGATAACCGGCTACGATGACGATCTTCTTCTCGGCGAGCGATTTCTTAATACGCCGCCCGTTGATGGTCTGAATGCGCGCCTTGGTATGGATCTTATCGGTCTTGATCCCCACTTGGGCGCCGGTATAGGAAATGGCGTCATACCCCAATGCCTTCGTGGCGATCGCCATCAAGGCACAGGAGATTTGTTCGCCGGTCGACATCAGCATATCCATTTCCCGGTCCGGCGGATTTTCATTGAGCTTTAGGGCCATCGCTTCTAATTCATCGGTCGTATCCCCCAAAGCTGAAACGACCACGACCACATCGTGGCCTTGACTGCGCGTTTCAACGATGCGTTTGGCAACGTTCTGGATCCGCTCTAAGTTGGCGACGGAAGAGCCGCCGTATTTCTGGACTATCAATTTCTTTGACATTTAAAGTGCCTGATCTCCGAAGGTTAAGATACAATAATAGAAAAAAAGGATGCTTTTTCAAATGATTATTTTGTAGTAGTTTCAGTTTAAATGACGGCGGACAAAGAAGTCCACGATCTCTTCCCCGCTTTTAAAACGCAGGCCATTCTCCTTGGCTGCGGTCTCACCGAACTCACGGGAACCGTCCGGCCGTATCCCTTTTCCGAACATCAAAAACGGAACAGGTTCACTGCTGTGTGTGCGCAGCGAAACAGGTGTCGCGTGATCCGGCAAGATCAATATGCGCACATCGTCCGGTTCGCTGAAATGATTCACTATTGTGCCGACGATATCACGATCGATGTTCTCGATACTGGCGACTTTATTCTTTACGTCCCCGTTATGCCCGGCTTCGTCCGGCGCTTCGATATGGATGTAGACGAAATCTTTTTTCTTGAGCGACTCAATCGCGTATTCGGCTTTGCCTTTAAAATTTGTATCGTAATAACCGGTCGCGCCCGGGACAGTGACCACTTCGAGTCCCGCGAGGCGCCCGATGCCGTTGACCAGATCGACCGCGGAAATGATGGAACCATCCAGGCCGAATCTTTCTTTGAACGACGGAAGCTGCGGTTTGGTCCCTTGTCCCCACAGCCAGACCATATTGGCCGGATTTTCGTTGAGATCGCGGCGCACCTGATTGACCGGATGATCCGCGAGGATCGCTTTGGATTTTTCCATCAGCGCTAAGATCGGCACCGCTTCTCTTTCCTTCGGTAAATAGTTTTTAATATCTTTCCCCAAAATATCATGCGGCGGGGTGAATTTTACTTGCTTAAGCCTGTCGATCTGACGGGACTTCATTACCATCAGATGCCGGTAACTTTTTCCTGGATAAAATTTGGTGTCGATCGCATCCAATTTTTTGTTGAGCGTCTCGATGAGGATGCCGGCTTCTTTGCTCGGGATATGCCCGGCGCTGTAATCGAGCATTTTGTCGTTTTCGATCGTCACCAAATTGCAGCGGAAAGCGATCTCGTCGTCCTGCAGAATGATATTCATATTGGCAGCTTCCAGCGGCGCGCGGCCGGTAAAATTTTTCCTCGGGTCATAGCCGAGAAGCGATAAGTTCCCGATATCCGATCCCGGCGGAAGTCCGGCCGGTATCGTCTGGATTAAACCGGTCATGCCGCGCGATGCCAAACGGTTCATATTCGCCTTGCGGGCGGCTTCGAGCGGAGTTTTATTGCCGAGTTCGGGAATGGGATAATCCGCCATTCCGTCGGGCACGATCACGATGTATTTCATCCCAATTTTCCTTAAATAATCCCAATAATTTAGATGAAATTGGGATAAGTACCTGCCTACCGGCAGGCAGGCATCTGAAATTAATTCACGGAAAACAAGTACATAAACTTCCTTTTAAATTCCTGAGCAAAGTTTTCACAAGCTGCGAACGGCTTGCCGCTTGGCCCGGTATCTTCCCTTCCGGTGTTACAAGATACGCCCGATATTTCTTTCCCTTGATGCGATTGGCCACTACTAGATCACAATCGGCATTCCTGAAGAGATAGCGTGTTTTCGATACGGCATTCGCGATAGATACTTTTGGGTCCAGTTTAAACCCGACTAACAAAGCTCGGAGGTTGAGCTACTTTATAACATTAATAATATTTGGTGTCGGAACGAGTTCCAGTTTAAGTGTTTATCGCGAGGAACTTAATTTT
>CAYING010000070.1:0-10551 GCA_964364715.1 uncultured Planctomycetales bacterium | reverse complement strand
TGACATAAATTGGGAATGATTAAGCCCCGCCTGTGGCGGGGCAGGGAAAATTGGGATGAAAACGCTCTCTTGACATCTCCAGTTCCTGTGGCATACTTCCAGTGATAATTGAAATCTTATGTCGTCCGCAAGGCGGACTTCATAGGACCAAATTCGGCGAGAAAAGCGCTCGCCGCGTTAGGGGTAAACTGCTCGAAAGAGTGGGGCGCAAAGCTGTGAGCCTAAACCGGGATCCCCGGAACGGTTGTCTAGCTGCCGGAACGGTATACGTTTCGTTAAGACCATCCGCCCTTTGATCTTTCAAAGGGTTTTTTTTATGCGCTGCGCTGCTTTCGGGGTTGATCTGGGGAGAGTATGCTGCAGCGTGTCGGAGTATACATGATTGTTTTTAGCCTTTTCACGTCTTCGGTTTTTGCTGATGACAAACTCATCAAGTGGATTAAGGCCAACATCAGCACCGTAACCAACCTCCCGCTAAGTTTTTCTGTTCCGGTCGAATCTAAAAAAGATATTTATCAGGAAATGGGGGAATCTTTCTCCGTCCCCGGCATCATCGAACGGATGATCGTTGAGGAGGGCCTGAACATTTATGACGGCGCGGTCGGGCAGATCGTTCTGGCCTTGCTCGGGGGAGAGGAAAATCTGAAGCTCGCGTATGCGCCGGTCAAGATCTATTGGAACGGGAGGGTGGGAGAACTTGATAATATCCGGGCCGGGTTTCCGCTCAATTCATTCATTTATGATGAAAGTAATCCTTCAGCGGTTTCATCAAACTTGGAGGACAATGGCCGGAGGGGATTTATTTTCCGGATTATTAACGCGCATGGACGGTATAACACCGCGGATCCGCTGGACGGAAAAACTCAGATGAAAGATTTTCCGACGTGGCCGACCGTTCACTGGGAAGATTGGAAACCGATCGCCGGGGAGAACGCGTGGGCCGCGATGGCCGCGCTGCAGTTGTTCCATAAGAAATATTATAACGCCAAGCGGGATTATTATGAGCCTATGGGTGATTCGATCGAACTTCAGCTGGCTGAAGAATTGGCCCGTGCCGCGATGCTTCTGCAGGCGGACAACGGAGGGATCCGAATGGCGCCGATCGGCACGCACCGGAGTTCTTCCGGGGTCGGCGATAAGGAGGCCCGTGACAACAGCTGGTGGTATAACGAGATCGCAACGGAAAATAATCTTTCCTGGTACGCGGCTTTCCGAATGCTTTATCAGATAACCCGCAAAGCTGAATATAAAATGGCCCTGGACCGGATCGAGCATTATTTTAAAAGCGCCTGGAACCCCGGTGGAAATTTTTTATATCAGGGGGCGCATTTTAAGAAGGGCCGTTGGGTGTCGAACGATGACCATTTTGCCACGGACGTGCAGACGTGGGGCATTGCCGTGCTCGGCGTGGAGAAATTGGATGCGTGGTTCGGAGAAGGCGCGGCGTTCGGGATGTGGAAAAGCGCGAAACAGATTTCCGGATTTTATGACAAGAGCGGAATGCTTTTAGGCGTCGGGTACACCCATGAAAACGACCGTCTGTCGGTCGAATGGACGGCCGGGGCGATCCTGGCAGCGCGTGAGCTGGATAAATTTTACAGAACGGAACATCCCGATTGGGCTGCGGAGTCAAACCGGGACAGCCAGAGTATGCGTTTGGGGATCGATATCCTTCGCCACGATCTGCCAGACGATAAGGCGGCGTATTCGTATTCTTCCCGCCGGGGCTGGATACCTTTTGGATGGTTCTCGCATGATCCCAAAGTTCTCAGTTTGGCATCGACCGGCTGGGTGATCTTTGTGGATGAAAATTTTAACCCCTTTTATCTTTCGAAGAAATCGTTTTGATGATAAACTAAATTCATTATGAATCGAGCGATCCTCCTCATTTCCTGCCCCGATAAAAAGGGCATCACCGCCGCCGCCGCCAATTTTGTTTTTAAAAACAACGGCAACATCCTGCACGCCGACCAGCACATTGATGAGGAAACGAACACGTTCTTCATGCGGCTGGAATGGTCGCTGCAGGGTTTTTCCATCTCTCCGGAAAAGATCAGGCGTGCCTTTGCGCCGATCGCTAAGAAGTTCGCAATGAAATGGGATGTGTGTTTCAGCGGCGGTGAACCGCGGGTCGCGATATTTGTCTCGAAGCATCCGCATTGTTTGTATGATCTTTTGCTGAGACACCGATCAGGACAGCTGCCGTGCACAATCGCGTGTATCGTCAGCAATCACCCGGATGCCCGGCCCGTCGCTCAAGAATTCGGAATAAATTTTTATCATTTTCCGGTCACTCCGCGCAATAAGGCCGTTCAAGAGAAACGGGAACTGGATGTGTTGAAAAAAGAGGGAGTGGAGCTGGTCGTTTTGGCCAGGTATCATCAGATTTTGACGCCGAAGTTCGTTAACCGTTTTAAAAATAAAATTATCAATATCCATCATTCATTTCTGCCGGCGTTTGCGGGTAAAAATCCTTACCATCAGGCTTTCACCAAAGGCGTGAAGATCATCGGCGCGACCAGCCATTACGTGACCAAAGATCTCGACCAGGGTCCGATTATTGAGCAGGACACGGTCAGGGTGAGCCATCGCGACGCGCTCAAGGATTTGATCCGAAAGGGAGAAGACCTGGAGAAGATCGTCCTCAGCCGCGCGGTCCTCTGGCATTTGGAGCGAAAAATTTTGTCCTACGGAAATAAAACAGTTGTCCTGGATTGATCCCGCCCGCCTAAGCTTTTTTCAAGAAAATAAGACTAGTGAATAAAGAAAAGATATATTATTATAATGCTCTTGTTTTGATATTGATCAAGGGGAGGCGGTCCCGCTTTGCGGAAGAGGTGTACTGATTTTTCTGAGAGGTGTCCCGCTTTGCGGGACAACTCTCTCCATTTTCCTGGTGTAATTGATTTAAAGTAAGATTGTGGTAATGGGGCGGTGGTACTGATTTCTCTAAAAAATTAGAGGAGATCAGTACAGCACCTCTCCTTTCTCTAAAATGTAAATTGATTTAAAGTAAAAGCTGTTAGGAGAGGTGGCTGAGTGGTCGAAAGCGCACGCCTGGAAAGCGTGTGGCGATCGAAAGGTTGCTCTCGGGTTCGAATCCCGACCTCTCCGCCAAATTTATTTGTGTTCTGTAACTGATTGATTTTACGAATAGTTACAAAATCTTAAACCCCTATTAAGATGGTGGTGCCCAAAAGGTGCCCAAAATCAAACCATCATAAAATATGGGGGGCGTTATGGCTACGTTAAGAACGAAGGGCGGGCGTTATTTTGTTGATTATCGCGTCAATGGCCGGCGGGTCCGCAAGGCCATCGGTAAATCCAAAAGGATCGCGGAATTAGCATTAAAAGACATTGAAGTAAAAATCGAGCGGCAGGAAATCGGCTTTGTCGGACGAGACAGCGAATTAAATAAACTCTTCGAAGAATTTACATCCCACGGTATTACCCATCATTCACCTTCCTCGCAAAAACGTTACCGATCAATTCTGGATAATTTCAAAACATTCCTCGCGAAGTTTCCTTATATTAAAAAAGCTTCCCAGTTAGACTCCAAACTTTTTGTGGGTTATCAATCTTTTCGCAAAGGCGCGGGGAGGGCAAACAAAACAGTAAATAATGAATTGATTTGTTTGCGCGCGATGTTTAACCTTGCGGTTAAGTGGGGATATGTGCGATGTAATCCCACTCAAGGAGTAATTTTTTTCAAAGAGGAGGTTAATAAAAAGCCGCGTTTTTTGAGCAAAGCGGAATGTAAAAAAATCCTTGATACCTGTGATCCGGTTTTTTATCCAATCATTTACACCTTCCTTCATAGCGGCATAGCGGCATGCGAAAAAGCGAATTGGAATATTTGACCTGGGCCGATATTGATTTTGAGCGCCGGAAAATCAAAATCCGCTACAAGGATGATTGGAGCCCAAAA
The DNA here is from genome assembly GCA_964364715.1 of uncultured Planctomycetales bacterium. Lineage (GTDB taxonomy): Bacteria > Omnitrophota > Gorgyraeia > Zapsychrales > GWA2-47-8 > CAYING01. The sequence goes on along the minus strand of CAYING010000070.1, from coordinate 6,623 downwards.
AGTTCGGAACGGGAGATTCCCATAAACAACGGCCTCTTTGATTTATTAAAGAAGCATAAAGAGGCTTCGCAGGTTCGCGGGTGCCCCTATGTTTTTCATCGAAAAGGGGAGAAGTATGAGGCCAATTATTTAAGAAAGAAATTCCTGCCATTGACCGAAAAATGCGGGTTCCCGGATGTGACCAAGATTCATAGCTTGCGCCACACATTTGCCAGCCATTTGGTCATGAGCGGGGTCGATTTGCCCACGGTAAAGAAGCTGTTGGGTCATGCCGATATCGAAACCACGATGATCTATTCCCATTTATCGGATGAGCACGTGGATCGGGCGGTTGATAAGCTGGTTTTTTGAAAGCCATAAAATTACAAACGCGTTACAAACTTGGTACAAACTGGTAACGGTTTTGTAACGTTTTAATTTTTTAAGTCTCCGTCGCGCAAGGGGTTTTGTGGAGCTGGCGCTCCCCAAAAGTTCAAGACCCCTCTCCCTCAACCATAGGTTGAATAAGGGACAGGGGTCTTGAACAACCCCTGCGCAAAATGGAGAGACGAATAGGGAGCGCTTATTGATGTCCGAATGTCCGGTTGGCCTCCGAGAACTCCCGCAATAATTGAACTTGCAATATTTCCCTAAGTGTATATACTTGTTTGTATCTATCAACAGTTAGGGAAAACAGTCATGGAAGCTAAACACGACAAACTTATCGAATTTATTAAAAAAAGAGGGGGCTTTGCCCGGTACTCCGATTTAATAAAAGCGGGGTTTTATAAAGCCCTTATAAATGATGCCCTAGACTCAGGACAACTCGAACGATTTAGCCGCGGGGTTTACAGTCTTTCTGAAATTGATCTATCTCAACCCGATTTTGTTACAGTTTCTGTTATGGTTCCTAAGGGGGTTATTTGTCTTATTTCAGCTCTTTCATTCCATGAAGCAACCGATGAAATACCCCAAGCCGTGGATCTGGCTATCACCCGAGGAACTCGTGCCAGTAAAATTAATTATCCCCCGGTAAAGTTTTACCGCCTTGCGCCTGAAACTTGGAAGGCAGGAATTGAGGAACATGAAATCGATGGTCATAAAATCAGAGTTTACTGTCTTGCCAAAACAATAGCCGATTGTTTTAAATTCCGCAATAAAGTAGGGGTGGATGTGGCACGGGAGGCTCTCAAAATCGCTGTTAGTGAAAAAAAGATAAAACCAACAGAAATCATGCAGTATGCTAAAGTCTGCCGTGTTGACCGGATCATAAAACCAATTTTAGAAGTTATGCTATGAAGAAAGTTTCAATTAGCAGATGATATTTGTAAGGAGTAGGCATGAAAAATAAAAATTCAAATGGAAAAGAAATAAATTTTGAAGCAAAGCTTTGGCAGGCGGCCGATAAGATGCGCAACAATATGGACGCCGCTGAGTATAAGCATGTGGTTCTCGGCCTCATTTTTTTAAAATACATTTCAGACGCCTTCATCGAGCTTTATACAAAACTTTCCAAAACCAAAGGAGCCGATCCCGAAGATGCTGACGAATATCGTGCTGACAATATTTTTTATGTCCCTAAAAAAGCCCGCTGGGATTATCTGCAGAAAAACGCCAAACAACCCACCATTGGCAAATTAATTGATGACGCGATGGATGAAATTGAGAAAGACAACGCCACATTAAAAGGAGTTCTTCCTAAGAATTATGCTCGTCCGGCTTTGGATAAACAGCGGCTCGGAGAACTTATTGATTTGATCGGCACCATTGGTTTAGGAGATAAGGAAAATCGAAGCAAAGATATTTTGGGAAGAGTTTACGAATATTTCCTTGGCCAGTTTGCCGATGCTGAAGGCAAAAAAGGCGGCCAGTTTTACACGCCGCGAAGCATCGTTCGATTGCTTGTCGATATGCTTGAGCCTTATAAAGGACGTGTATTTGATCCTTGTTGCGGTTCGGGCGGGATGTTTGTTCAGAGTGAAAAATTTGTAGAGGCGCAGGGCGGGCGTATTGGTGACATTTCCATTTACGGTCAAGAGTCTAATCAGACGACATGGCGCCTTTGTAAAATGAATCTTGCCATTCGCGGTATCGACGCCAATATCGGATGGAACAATGAGGGAAGTTTTCTAAACGATGCTCACAAAGATTTAAAATCGGATTTTGTGATCGCCAATCCACCGTTTAATGACAGTGACTGGAAAGGCGAAATGTTGCGTGAGGACGTTCGTTGGAAATACGGCACCCCACCATCCGGCAATGCCAATTTTGCATGGGTACAACACTTTATTTATCATCTCTCTCCCACTGGAACCGCCGGATTTGTCCTTGCTAATGGTTCTATGTCCTCTAACACATCGGGTGAAGGAGAAATTCGCAAGAAAATGATTGAAGCCGATCTTGTCGACTGCATGGTCGCTTTACCTTCCCAGCTTTTTTACAACACCATGATTCCGGCATGCCTTTGGTTCATTTCCCGCGATAAGAAAAACCACAAACATAGAGATAGAAGAGGAGAAGTTCTTTTTATCGACGCTCGTAATTTAGGTGTCATGATTGACCGCCGGCATCGTGAATTAGCAAACGAAGAAATTGCGAAAATCACAGAGACGTATCATGCCTGGCGAGGGAGGGGAAGCAAGTACAAAGATGTTGCCGGTTTTTGTAAATTAGCCAAGTTAGAAGAAATCCAAAAACACGGCTACATTTTAACTCCGGGCCGTTATGTAGGCACGGAGGTTCAGGAAGAAGATCCCGAGGTGTTTGAGGAAAAGATGAAACGATTAACAGGAGAACTTTCGCAGCAATTTAAAGAATCAACTCAACTCGAAGAGGAAATTCAAAAAAATCTTAAAAGTATTGGATTCGAAATTAAGTAAGGAGCGGTGAGATGAAAACAGAAATAATCATCGAATTAAACAAAACATTTGAAGGCTCTGCATATACCCAGAATGGTGTTGAATACTGGATGGCGCGGGATTTACAGAAATTACTGGATTATGAGGAATGGCGCAACTTTCTGAAAGTAATAGAGAAAGCCAAATTAGCATGTTTGAATTCAAGGCAAAATGTTTCTGATCATTTTGTTGACGTCAACAAAACGATACCTATGCCGAAGGGGGCCGAGAAAGATATCCAGGATATCATGCTTACCCGTTACGCCTGCTATTTAATAGCCCAAAACGGCGATCCCCGCAAGGAACAGATCGCTTTTGCCCAAAGCTATTTTGCTATTCAGACCCGCAAACAGGAATTATTGGAAGAGCGTATCGCGTTAGTGGAACGGTTGCGGGCGCGTGAAAAACTGGCCGATACTGAACAAGAACTCTCCGGAATTATTTATGAACGAGGCGTTGACGGCGAAGGTTTCGCGCGGTTACGCAGTAAAGGTGATCATGCGCTCTTTGGCGGATACACAACCCTTGAGATGAAGAAGAAGTTAGGTATCCCAGAAAAACGTCCCCTGGCTGATTTCTTACCAACGATTACGATAAAGGCTAAAGATCTGGCTGCAGAAATCACCAGTTTTAATACGAAAAAGAATAATCTGCGCGGCGAGCAGGTTATCACCGGCGAACATATCAAAAATAATAAAGATGTTCGCGAGTTGTTGGGAAAAAGCGGAATACGGCCGGAATCATTACCGCCGGAGGAAGATATCACGAAATTAGAGCGAAGGCTTAGGTCCGAAGGAAAGAAAATTGCTAAAAGCGTAAAGCAGTTAAAGGATGGTTCTTCTAGAAAATGAAACAATCTTCCATAAATAAACAATATGGTGCGCTTTCCTCCATCGGCAGCGAAATTCCGGATGGGTGGCAGGAATTCAGGGTGGGCGATCTGATTGATATAAAGCACGGTTTTGCTTTTAAGGGTGAATTTTTTTCGGATGATCCAGACAACGACATTTTATTGACTCCGGGCAACTTTAAAGTAGGTGGTGGATTTAAGGACAGCAAATTTAAATATTACAAAGGAGAATATCCTCAGGAATATATCCTGAAAGAAAATGACATCATCATAACGATGACGGATTTGAGTAAAAATGGAGATACTCTTGGTTATCCGGCGAAAGTGCCGAATGCTAAAGGTAAAAGATATTTACACAATCAGCGACTTGGGCTCGTGACCTTGAAAGATAAAATCATAGATCTTGATTTTTTGTACTGGTTAATGAGAGATGCTAAATATCAGAGGTTTATCGTTAATTCAGCATCTGGTTCGACCGTCAAGCATACCTCTCCAAACAGGATTAGAGAATATAATTTTTGTGCGCCAAAAGAAATTAATGAACAGCGCGCCATCGCCAAAATCTTCTCTGACATCGACGAGAAAATAGAACTTAATCATCAGATGAATAAAACGCTTGAGGCGATTGGACAGGCATTGTTTAAACGGTGGTTTGTGGATTTTGAGTTTCCGGGATATGAAAAGACGAAATTTGTTGATGGGTTACCAGAGGGATGGGAAGTAAAGTTAATAGGTGATGTCTTAGAATTGGCATATGGTAAAGCTTTGAAAGCGGAGACAAGGCAGCCCGGAAATATTCCTGTATATGGTTCTAATGGTCAAGTGGGTTGGCATCATGAAGCTTTGGCGAATGGGCCTGGCATTGTAGTTGGAAGAAAAGGCAATCCTGGGATTGTTACTTGGGCTCCAACAGATTTTTTCTCAATAGACACCAGTTTTTACGTCGTAATTAAAGATCCTAATCTGAGTATGTATTATTTATTTCAGGCACTTTTAAATATTGATTTGGCTTCTTTGGGGGCGGATTCGGCTGTGCCCGGATTAAATCGTAACATTGCTTATAATACAGAAATATTAGTTCCATCAACAAAAGTCATAAAAGAATTCAATAAAATTGTTAAGCCTTTATTTGATCAAGTTCTTATGAATGATCAAGAAACAAGAATTTTAACATCAATCCGCGATTCCCTTTTGCCGAGGTTGATGTCGGGGAAAATAAGAATACTCAAAACATAAGGAGGAGATACGATGAAAAATCTTGAAGCAAGTGCTATTGCTATAATCGATGAAGCTTTGAGTAAATTAGGAAATGACAAAGAGGCTCAGAAACGAGTATTAAACTGGGCTTCCCAGAAGTATTCAATCATCTCAATGGGTAGTTCGACTGAGAAACACCAAAATGGATTCGGAGATCAATCACAATCATCAGAAATAAAAAAAGATATGAACATAAAAGATTTTGTAGTATCCAAGAAACCGAAAAACGGTTATCAAAGATTAGCATGTCTTGCTTATTATCTTGAAAAATACAAAGCATGCAAAGATTTTAATGCTAAAGATTTGGAGCAGGCTAATTCAGATGCCAAACAAACAGAAATCTCAAATATACCAGCTTATTTAAGAGATGCTACAACAAAATATGGATTTTTTTCTCCGACAACTAAAGGAAAAAAATCTCTAACCACCTGTGGCGAGGCTGTTGTTAAAGCTCTCCCAGATCAAGGAAAAGCCAAAGAAGCAATGAAAGAACATAAAATGCGAAAAAAAAGAAAGAAATCTAAAAAACAATAATTGTTATGGATATTATTTTACTCGAACAGCATTGGAAAAAAGTATTTCCATCGGAATTAGTCAAACAGCTTTTAGAGACTTATACCGAAGCTAAAGGAAATTTTTATCTTGGCAAATTACGACCTCATGAAGTCGAAGGAGGCAGATTCGCCGAAGTAGTGTTTCGTATTTTGGAACATATTACGACAACAAAATATACTCCGCTTAATGGAAAAATTTATACCGATAAAATAATTCAAAATCTCGCTAATACTCCTGTTGGTAATTTTCATGAATCAATACGCTTACATATTCCCAGAACATTGAGAGTTATATACGATATAAGAAATAATCGTGATGCTGCTCACTTAGCTGATGGAATCGATCCAAATTTGCAAGATTCCACGCTCGTTTGTGCATGTTGTGATTGGGTAATGGCCGAATTGATTCGACTCTATCATGGCATGAGCGCGGATGAAGCCCATAAGATCGTTGAGAATCTTGTTACTCGCAAAGCACCTGTTGTTCAAGAGTTTGGAGATAGATTGAAAACATTAAATCCCAAACTGAGTGTTAGTGATAGAGTTTTAGTACTGCTATATCATTGTGGAACTTCTGGCGTAACTATAGATCAGCTTTCTAACTGGGTTAAGCCTTCTCAGAGGGTAAATTTGGAGAGATGTTTGGCTAATTTAGAACATGAAAAAGATTTGATTATATTACAAGGTAATGTTTATAAGATAACTCGATTGGGACAACAAGATGTTGAAAATAAACTATTAGCAGGTTAATTATACCAATTATGACCAAACCCATCATCAAATCCAAAATCGAACAAGCCCTTCGGCAGGCTCAGGGCAAGTCGCCATAATTTTATAAACCAGCGAGGAGCATATGCATTCATTCAAAGACGATAAAGTTGATTTGCCCATGGGCGCGGTGTGGCTGATTGCGTCTGTTTCAGAATATAAGGGAAAGCAGGATTTGTATACTCGTCAGTCGCCGCAGGTTTTAAAGACCCTTTTGGAAATAGCGCTCATTGAGAGCGCCGAGTCGTCGAACCGTATTGAAGGTGTGATTGTCGATAAGGATCGTCTTAAACCGCTGATCATCGGCCACAGCAAACC
>CAYING010000069.1:0-10677 GCA_964364715.1 uncultured Planctomycetales bacterium | reverse complement strand
TCGGCGTGATCAGGTTCATAATGCGGGTAGAAATTTCCGTCTGAACAGTCTCCAGATTCAGCCGCTCGTGCGGATAGAGCGGGGTCAAATTATCGAAAAGGATCTTGTCCTTGGCCTTGTCCGGATTTTCATAATTCACCGCCTCAACTTTCAGAAGCGCGAAATATTTTTCTCCGTCTTTCGGCGGACGGATATGGCCGCTCACACTGTCGCCAGTCTTAAGGTCGAACCGGCGTATCTGCGACGGAGAAACATAAATATCGTCCGGACATGGAAGATAATTATAATTGGCGCTCCGCAAAAAACCGAAACCTTCCGAAAGGATCTCAAGGGTTCCTTCGCCGAACATCATCCCTTCTTTTTCCGCCTGGCTCTGCAGGATCTTGAAGATCAGGTCCTGCTTCTTCATACCGCTGGCGCCGGCGACGTTTAAGTCCCGGGCGACCTTGGAGAGCTCCGAAATCTTCATATCCTTCAGTTTGCTGATATCAAGCTGCTGTCCGGAAGCGGGTTTTTCCGAATCTTTCTCAACCGGGGCATTTTCGACCTTGACCATTTCTTCATCCTCCTGGATCATTTTTGGCTTTTCTTTTGATGTTGGTTTCGGCATGTAATTTCTCTCCTTTTAATGTTAAATGAATTCAAAACTCAAAAGTTAAAAGTTAAAAGCGTGGTGTCGCTGTCGCGACTCTAAACTTTTTACTTTTGCCTTGTATTTTTGACTTTTGACTTTTGACCTTCCCATATCTATTCTTTGAATTCTTTCCCAAATTTTTCGGGCCTGTTTTTGCGTGCTGTTCAAACTCCCTGAATTATCGATCACAAAATCAGCCAGCCTTATTTTTTTCAGTATCGGCAGCTGACGCTTCCGGCGTCTTTTGAACTCCGCCGGGGAAACCCCTTTGGCCTTCAGGCGCTTCAGCTGAACCAAACGTTTGGCCTTGACCACAAGGACGGCCTCCACCAAACGGTCAAACCCGGCTTCGAACAACAGCGGCACATCGATCACAGCAACCGCTTTGGGATCGCGTCGGGCAATCCTTTTGAACTCCTTTTTGATCTCTTCACCGACGGCAGGGTGAAGTATTTTTTCCAAAGCTCTTAACTTTCGTTCGTCCGAGAACGCTTCGTCAGCGAGTTTTTCTCGGTCGATCTGTCCGTTCGTCACGATCCTTCCGCCGAATTTCTTGATCACCTTTGAGCGGCATTTGCCGTTTTTTCCGATCAGCTGACGGCTGATCTTGTCGGCGTCCAGAACGTCGGCGCCCCGCCTCCGGAAAAATCCCGCGACCGTGGATTTTCCGGACCCGAAACTCCCGGTTATGCCGACTGTGAACATTTCGTAAACACTTTTTGATATTCTTTCGCCGAATGGCCCCAGGTAAACCGCAGCCGGCTGCCGTGTTTGATAAGATGAAAAAATTTTTCTTTGTCCTTATAAACCTCGACGGCTTTTTTGACTACCTGCTCCAGCGTTTTTTTATTGTAATGCGCGAAAACAAACCCGTTGCCGTTGGGCGCGTCATAATGGACGATCGTATCCGCCAAACCGCCGGTCTTGTACACGATCGGGATCGTTCCGTAGCGAAGCGCGATCATCTGGCTTAAACCGCACGGCTCAAACCACGACGGCATCAAAAGAAGATCGCTTCCGGCGTAGATCTGATGCGCGGCCGTTTCATCGAATGTCACGAATGCCGCGATCTTGTCCGGATATTTTTTGCTCAGTTTCTGCAGAAGCTGTTCGTACTTCTCTTCCCCGACGCCTAAAAAAACGAACTGCGCGTTCAAATGCGCCAGGTCGTCCATGACTTCGGCGATCAGGTCAAAACCTTTTTGATGCGCCAGCCGCCCGACAAATCCGATCAAAGGCACATTGTCCTTTCCCGGCAGTTTGGCCTTCTGCTGTAAATATTTTTTATTCGCGGCCTTTTCCTTCTCATGCTCCGGCGAAAACGGCAGCGCCAGCATTTTATCGGCCGCCGGGTCCCAGCGGCTGTAATCAAGGCCGTTCAAGATCCCGACGACGTGCCCTTTATAAGCGCGGAGAACACCTTCCAGGCCGCAGCCGAATTCCTGGGTCAAAATTTCTTTGGCATACTGCGGGCTGACCGTCGTGACACAATCGCTGAAAATGATCCCGCCTTTTAAAAGGTTCACCTTGCCGTAAAATTCGAAACCTTCCCGGCCGAAAAATTTCTGTTCCAGTTTTAAAAGCGGGAACTGCTCTTTAGGGAAGACCCCCTGATACGCCAAATTATGCACGGTCAGGACCGTCTTCATCTTCTGATAAAAGCTGTCTTTGTTCAAAACGTGCTTTAAATAAACCGGGATCAGCGCGGTCTGCCAATCATGACAATGAACAATATCGGCGCGGATATTCAGCGTCTTTAAAAGTGCAAGCGTTTTCCGGGAGAAAAATTGAAAACGCTCCAAATTATCCGGATAATCCGCCTTGCCGTCGCCGTAGAGCCCGTCGCGGCCGAAATACTTTTCATTTTCCACAAAATACACATCGATATTTTTGCCGATCTTTGCCGTCGAGATATCAACATTGAACTTCTTCAGGCCGAACTTTTGGGCATCGATGCTCTTGTAGCGGGGCAAAAAAATACTGACCTTGTCCCCGATGTGCTCGAACGACAGCGGCAGATCCCCGCAGACATCGGCTAACCCGCCGGTCTTGGCGAACGGTACGGCTTCGGAGGAAATTAAGGCAATATTCATAATTGAAAAGTGACAAGTCAAAAGGTCAAATGGTCAAACGTTAAAAGCTCTTTAGAAGGTGTTACTTTTGACATTTTGACATTTAGACCTTTTGACATTACTAAACTTCCCTAACATCCCGCCAATTGCTTCCGATCTTAATACTGACCTCGATCGGGACGCTTAATTCCAGCGGATGTTCCATTTCCTGACGGATAAGGCCGATCAGTTCCTGTTCTTCTTTCTTCACGCAGTCAAAAACCAATTCATCGTGCACGGTAATGATCATCTTCGAGGAGAGGCGCCGCTTTTCCAATTCCTTCTGGATATTGATCATCGAAAGCTTCAAAAGATCCGCAGCCGAACCCTGCACCGGCGTATTGATCGCCTGGCGTTCGGCGAACTGACGGATGCCGATGTTATTGCTTGTGATCTCCGGGATATAACGCCGGCGGTTCAAGAGCGTCACGACATACCCCCGTTCCCGGCATTTCTTGATCTCGCTGTCCATGAACTTCTTTACATCCGGGTAACGTAAAAAATACTTATCGATAAAATCCTGCGCTTCACCGGCGGAGATGTTCAGATCCTTCGAAAGCCCGAAAGCGCTCATCCCGTAAATGATCCCGAAATTCACCCGCTTCGCCATAGTGCGCATCTCGGGCGCAACGTCCTTTTCTTTTACATCAAAGATCAATGCGGCCGTGAACCGGTGAATATCCTCGCCTGCCAAAAAAGCCTTTTTCAGCGTTTCATCGCCGGACAAATGCGCCAAGATCCTCAGCTCGATCTGCGAATAATCCGCCGCGATCAAAAAATTTCCAGGCGACGGGATAAAAGCCTTGCGGATCTCACGCCCCATTTCCGTGCGGATCGGGATATTCTGCAAATTCGGATTGCTGGAGCTTAACCGCCCTGTCTCGGTCCCGGTCTGGTTGAACGACGCGTGCAGCCGGCCCGTCTTCGGGCTCACCAATTTCGGCAAGGCGTCGAAGTAGGTCGATTTCAATTTCGCCAGCTGACGGTATTCCAGGATCTTCGCCGGAAAATCATGTTTCTCCGCCAGCTTGGTCAGCACCCCTTCGTCCGTCGAGAACCCGGTCTTGATTTTTTTCACGACCGGTAATTTCATTTTTTCAAAGAGCACCTGGCTCAGCTGTTTCGGCGAGTTAAGATTGAACGTCTCCCCCGCCATTGCGTACAGATCGATCTCGATCGCCTGGATCTTTTTCTGCGCTTCCCGCGAAAGGCCGTTCAGCAGTTTTTCATCAAGCGCAACACCCGTCGTTTCCATCCGAAAAAGCACATAAGAAAGCGGGATCTCGATCTCGTCGAACAACTTTAAAAGCTCTTTTTCCTTCAGCTGTGCTGCAAGCGGGTCGTACAATTCATCGATAAATTTAACGTGCGCCGCCCTATCCGTTTCAGCCGCGACCGAAACCTTCAGGTATTCCCAAACAAGCGCGCCCACATCGAACCCGGCCTGTGCCGGACTCACCAAATACCCGGCGAGCATCACATCGAACATCTTGCCGCTAAGGTAACATTCGTGCGACGCCAAAACCTTCATCGCCTCTTTGATATTGTGCGTGACCTTCACCATCTCGCGATCTTCAAAAAGTTCCCGCACATCACTGATCTTCTCTTCCGGGATCTGATACACATCTTTTCCGTCGGTCAAAACGACCGCCGAGAAAAGCGCGCCTTCGTCCTGATTCGCCGCTTCGCACAAGAATGAAAATCTTCCGCGCTTTTGGATCTTCTTGATGACCTCAGCGATCTCGCCCTTGTCTTCCAGATGCTTAATAGCGTGCGCCTGATGACCGGACGGGGCCGCGGCAAACTCCCCGGCGAATTTGCGGAACTCCAATTCCTTAAAAAGTTCAAAGAGCTTTTTGCCGTTGGGCTCCCTGACCTCAACATCCTTCAAGTCAATATCGACCGGAACATCCGCGTCCAAGAGCGAAAGCTCCTTGCTCAGATGCGCCATATCCCTCTGCTCAAGAAGTTTCTCGCGCACCTTCGCGGACTTGATCTTCTGCGCGTTCTTCAAAATATTTTCCAAAGAGCCGAATTCCTGGATCAGGCTTCTGGCCGTGACCTCGCCGATCCCGTTCACCCCGGGAATATTGTCGACCTGATCCCCGGCTAAAGCGATCAAATCGGTAATGTGCTGCGGAGCAACACCTAAATATTCCGCAGCTTCCTTTTCACCGATCATCTCATCTTTGCGGATGCTGAAGATCTTGACCTTGGGGCCTAAAAGCTGATACATATCCTTGTCGTCGCTGACGATGACCGCCTCAATACCCTTCCTGGCGAACTGTTTGACCAGAGTGGCGATCACATCGTCGGCCTCGTAGCCTTCCTTCTCAACGACCGGAAGGTTGAAAGCCTCCACAACTTCCTTAATGATCGGGATCTGGCTGATCAGATCGTCCGGCATCGACGGCCGCTGGATCTTATACTCCGCGAACCTTTCCTGCCGTTTGGTCCTCTTCCCGACATCAAAACATACCGCCATATAATCGGGCTCGTATTCCCTGAGGATCTTCTTTAAGGTATTGACAAACCCATACACGGCGTTGGTGGCCTGGCCCTTACTGTTCGACAGACTTTTGATCGCGAAGTAAGACCGGTAGCACAACGCGTGCGCGTCGATCAAAAAAAGCCTTTTTCCAGGCATCAGACAACCTTAATGGATAACATGTGATTCATAGGGAACTTATTCAGATTGCTGCGTAGATTCATTCGGGAGATTGGCGAGTATTTTATGGTATTCTTCCTTGGCTGATTCAACATCCCCTGCTTCCAACATCTTCAACGCCTGCTCTGTGCGCTTCTGAATATCGCGCTTCTTCTGTTCCTCTACTACCTCATCGCGGGCCCGCAATACCTTGGGATTGTCCGGGGTCAGCGTCAAGGCCTGGTCGTACTGCTCCATGGCCTCGCTGTACATCCGCCGGTTAAAAAATTTCAATCCCTTTTTGTAATGCCGGTCCGCGCGGACGATCTGCATCATGAATTCCTTGCGGCCTTGCTCGATCAGCTCCTGGGCGAGCCGTTCGCTTTCCTGCTTTTTTAAATCCTCACCGCGCCCAAGGGAAAGACGGTCGATCTCATCTTGCGCTTTCTTGGTCCAGCGGTCGTTCTTTTTTCCCAATTTGACCCGTTTTTCAAAATATTCGACAGCCCGGGCGACATCGCCTTTTTTCTCAAACAGATACGCCAGGTTCATATACGGGGGAAGATACTTCTTGTCGACGCGGATGGCCTCCAGATAAAACTTCTGGGCCTGCTCTTCCATCCCGGCCTGTTCGTACAACACGCCCATATCATTGAAGGTCACGGGATTATCAGGCGCCAAACTCAACGACTTGGTATAAAACCCCAGCGCTTTCTCGTGGTTTCCCTTTTGCTGTTCCGCATAACCCTTAACGCGATATTCTTCTGAGGCATTATCCCGAAAATCCGCGAAAACTTCAGATTGAAAAATAAGGACGGATATGGATACGATGAGAACGGCAGATAAGCACTGGTCAACTGCTTTAATCAATTTCTTGGCAATAGGATAATATATATTCATAGGTTTGGCAAGAATTTTTATGGGGACACACGACTATCCCCAAGCACGGCAGTCACGAGGGGAGAGTCGTGTGTCCCCAGTATATTGGCAGCGATCACTCCGGCCTGTTCATTGAACTGTTCCGCCGGCAGCCCCGCCGCTTCCCCGCAGGCAAAAACATTGTCAATACTGGCCTTCAGGCGCGCGTCCACAACGATCCCTTTGTTCATTTTGAGCGGAGTATCGATGAATAATTTAAAATACGGCACGGTCTCATCAAAAAGGATCGCTTCACAGGCAAAAACCTTGCCGGACTTAAGCCGCACGGCCCGGGCGTCCGCGTCGCCCAAGATCTCGACGATCGCATTTTCCTGAATGATCCGCACCGCGGCTGTTTCGAGTTCTTTAAACTTCGCCTGGATCTCTTCACTTAAACTGGAAAGGCTCGCCGGGACCACAATGATCACTTCCTTCTTTGCCTTTCGTACCGCTTCCGCCATTTTTAAGCCCTTAATCGTCTGTGTCTGCAGGATCACCGTATCAATGAACGGGAATGATTTGACAAAATGGTCCACATCATCCAGCTTATTCGCGTCCACAACGCCGTACTTATTGGTCCCCTTGATATCCGGAAAACGGCGCTCGAGCGCGCCGGCGATCACCAAAAAATCATAATCGACAATTTCTTTTTCTTCGTTAGCGAGCTGACCTTTGCGGAAATTGATACGATTGACGTCCTTGCCCAAAATGAGACGGACATTATTCTGCTGATAAAATTTTTCCGGCCGGCAGAGGACCTCTTTGAGCGAAATATTTTCCGCCGCATAATCCGCCAGGCGCTCCGGAAAATACGGCAGGCTTTTTTCCATTGACCAAACAACGATCTCGTTCTCCGGCGCTGCGGCGCGCACATCTTCAATGATCTTCACGATGGCGGGAGAATTTCCTAAGATAACGATCTTTTTCATCTATTTTATTCCTGCCCCGCCGTGGCGTGGCCTTTTTGAATTTTATACGCCTCGACACCGTTCTTCATCAGCATCACGACCGTCACCGGCCCGACACCGCCCGGCACCGGAGTAATGAACGAGGCCCGTTCAGCCGCCGAATCAAAATCCACATCGCCGACGATCTTCCCTTCGGCCTGATTGATCCCGACATCGATCACGACCGCGCCTTTTTTGATCCATTCGCCTTTGATCATCCGCGGCTTGCCTAAGGCCGCCACTAAAATATCCGCGCGCCCGATATGCTCAACCAGCCGCCCAGCTTCGCTGGTCCCGCTATGGCACACGGTCACCGTGGCATTTTGCTTTAAAAAAAGAATTTGCAAAGGTTTTCCGACGATCTCGCTGCGGCCGAGGAGTACAACTTCTTTCCCGCGTAAATCGGCCTTGGCCGAACGGACAAGTTCCATCACCGCGGCGGGTGTGCACGGGATAATGGATGGTTCTCCCAAAAACATCCTGCCTAAATTTTCAGGGTTGATCCCTTCCAGGTCTTTATTAACATCGATCGTGCGGATAACCTCGCGAAAATTGATCTGTGCCGGAACCGGCTTGTAAACCATGATCCCATGCACGTTCGGATCGCGGTTCAATTGCGCGATGAGCGCGATCAATTCTTTTTGGAAAATGTTGTGCGGCACATTACGGAGTTCATACCGAATTCCAATTTGCTCGGCGCTTTTTTTCTGCGAATTGGCATAAGCCAGAGCGCTGGGGTCTTCACCGACCATAATATTGACCAGATGCGGGATACCGCCGGCCGCCTCTTTAAGTTTTAAAACTTCAGCCTTAAGAGACTCCTTGAGCCGGGAAGCTAATATTTTTCCGTCTAAAATTTTGGCGTTCATCCCAATTTTCCTCTTTTTTTCCAGAATTCTCATTCGATGAAATTGGGATAAGTACTTGCTTCCTCTGAATTCATTTAAGGAAAGCAAGTACATACCCGTCATTGCCATATCATTGATTGACTTCCACGTTGACCATTGCCGAATTAAAGGCCGCCGTTAGAAATTCCACAGCGACTTGGACGTCGCTTAACAAATATTTATTCCCGTGCTCCACCAAATACGGCGTCAAGGCAACCGCGTTGTAACACAGCCGGCAGGCTACCAGCGGAACCTTCGCTGCCGCCTTTGCGGCCGCTTTTTTTTGAGCGGCTGTGCCTTTGCGCGCCTTCACCACTTTCAGATACGCTTCAGCGTCGAGGTCGACTAGGGTCAAAAACTGCGCCCGGTACTTTTCGCTCTGCTTTAAAAGCTTCTCGATCCTGCTTTCGATCTGTTTTCCCTTGCCCTTCCCTAACGAATACCGCGCCACCATCGAGATCAGGGCGCACCCCAAAGCCGCGGTCAAGGCTGCGGCTGAGCCGCCGCCGGGAACAGGTGCCCTATCAGAAAGAACATCAAGATACTTTTTTAACGTGAAATTTTTAAATTTCGGCATTGGATTAGGGTGAGCGCCTGCGCAACAGGCGGGCCTTGTTTAATACGAAGGTATGATAGCCTAAAGATATATATATATCAATAATTTACTAATATTTTTCCTCAAAAAATTTTACCGGAAGGGCATTTCGAAGGCGTCTTTCAAAACCTGGATCTCGGTGAGGCCGGAATCCGGGGCAGGCAGGACCGAGACCACGTCAAACCGCGCGTTGTGGTCCAGCAAACCGTTCGCGGTCAGATACCACAGCGCGGTCTTGGCAAGTTTCTGCTGTTTCCAAAACGGGATCGATTCAAACGGCAGGCCGCTCTTTCCGCCTTTACGGGTCTTGACCTCTACAAAACACACCGTCCCCTTCTCTTCGGCGATAATGTCCATCTCGCCGAGCTTGTTGCGGTGGTTGCATTCGAGAATCCGGTAGCCGTTTTTCTTTAAATACTCGGCCGCCAACTCTTCGCCGTGTTTGCCGAATGGGATATTAAAATTTTTCATACAATAACCGTTCTATTTTGCATGATCGCATATCGTAAATTAGTCACGACCAATTTACGACTGTACTTAAATTGGTCGAGTCCTCACGTTTATAACAACACAAAGAAGGTTGGAGCAAAGCCTTGACTGTTCTATATCATGGAACAGTTGTTTCATAATATAGAACGCGTGCCGACGGCTGTCAATTTTTTTGGATGCAGATTTCATGCTTCGGATTTGTTTCATCAAATACTGCTCAGCTGAGGCTGCTTTTCCTGTGAAGTCACGCTCGCCCCTAACAGTTGGGGAAGGTTAGGGATTGGCTGGATATTAATGATCACGGGAATAAAACCGTTCACATTGATATTGGGAATGTCCTGCATGGGCAAAGGCAGAGGAACACCTTTGCCGTCTCGCTTGATCTGCAAATTCAAATTTGCCGGATTTAAGTCGATACCGCCGACTTTATCATCTGTGACTTGTAATGTGGCAGGCGCACTCATCATCGCAGCGTTGCCTGATTCTTGAGTCGGGGGAGCTGAGCTTCTTTTTGCTAACGCCGCTTGGACTTCGGCGACGGCATCGAAATTACCGGCCGAATAGCGATCAAGCAAATTTTTCTTTTGAACGGCATAGTCCTTTGAAAAATGAATCAGTGGAAAAAGAGCGTCAATCAGTAAGGGGTATTGGGCTCCTAAATCACTCTTGGCTATTTGAGGATCAAAAAAATAGGCGCGATTTTGAGCATATTGCCTGGGGCCGCCAGCATCTTTAAGAATGCCCGCTAGATTTAAATAATGTACAATTCGTTCAATATCAGGTCGTTTGTTGCCGCCCTTCCACCAGCCTTGTGGCAATGCTTCCCCAAAAACTTGTAACGCAATTTCCTCAACAGACCAATTTCTTTCATTGTTTTGGATTAAAAATGCAACTATTTGGGCTGCCTTGGACAATACCCTCTCTCCATCTTTTGCCGCTGCCACTTCAGCAATAATATCCTTTGCCTGTTCTCCCGCTAAAACCCGTTTAATTTTCGCCACGACATCATCGAGTTGGTCTTTCCCAGGAACTTGCTGTGTTATAAATCGATCCAACAGCATTTGAATTTCCGACAACTTGTCCCGATGTTGCTCGAGAAGATATAAGTCATCGGTTTGGGCTCTTGAACTTTCGGGATCTCGAGATGAACCGATAATCCCGGCCCTGGCCAAAGCCACGACCAAATTTCTTCCCGGACGATCAGCTGCTTTTTTCTGAGCCTCTGCCACGGGTTCAAACACATCATCCAGCAAATCTAACATCTTAACCGGTCCCGTTGGTCGTGATAAGTAGGTTAAAACTTTTGAAGCATCCGACTCCGCCATCATCGCGCGGTCACCCTTAAACATCGTCCGCTCCAGAATGGCAATAATTCCGCGGATTTTGTCTGCGGGAATGGGAGAAAAATCATCTTCTAACGACCAAAAATTTTCCTGAACCGATGCAACC
>CAYING010000068.1:0-10716 GCA_964364715.1 uncultured Planctomycetales bacterium | reverse complement strand
AAGGGGGTGTATTCCCCCCGGCGTGGGGCTGTTATAAAGCACCCGCGGGCTTTCCCCCGCGGGGGCTCCATCATTTGACCTTGTGACTTTTTGACATTTTGACTTTGTTTCTCCCCACACCCCGTAACACACCCAAAATAACGCAATCGGTACAAGAGAAAAAATAACCCGGTGCAGCGTGACCTGCAGCCACCAGGTGATCTTGAAGTACGTGTTGATGTAATAATAAACAATAATGATCCCCAGATAGCACAGTAAGAATAGCGGAGTTAAAAGCGCCCGTCGGCGGAAACAATTCCCTTTGCTTAAAATAATTCCTGCGACGATAACTCCCCAGAACCCGCTCCAATGGGCGTGGGTCAACTCCACCCACAAAAACATCAACGCTAACTGCAGTCGCGAAATTTCGCTGGGTAAAGTGCGTGAGGTCAATCCGTTGACAAAGGTTTGATTCCCCGGCGAGTAGAGCAATTCAAAGAGGATGACGGGGATGAACGTCAGAGCGCATCCGGCGATCAGAGGCAGGACAATATTTTTCTGAAGTTTATGAACGCGCTGGGCGTGGATCAAATAGGGGACAGCGACCACTGCCACGATGACAACCGCGAGGCTGCCTTCATTTTTGGTGAATCCCAGAAGCCCCAAAAACATTCCGGCCAAAAAGGCCCAGCCGGCGCTGCCGTGCGTGTGGCTTAAGGTCAAAGCGATCACTCCGCTTAACAAATAAAACGCCGTGACAATATCGCAGTATTGGCTGGACGATAATTTAAGATAGAACGGCAGCGTGAGAAGGACGAGGGCGGGCAGAAGCGAGTAAAGTTTGCCCGTTAATTCTTTAAGCCCGCCGAAAAGGACCCCGGATGTTAAGAAGGTAAAAAGTACCGCTGTTAAAAGTCCGATGAGGGGAAGAGGTGTTTTAAGGAGCGCCCAGCCCCAGACGTTGATCAAGGGAAGCAAAAGCGGATAGTGCGGGCTGGTGCGCCACAGATCCGGGGTGAGCATATTTTTCCATTGATCTCCGGCGAGAAATATGAATTTTGATTTAAAGTTCCACACCTGCCAGGCGTCCCATCCGCCGAACGGGTAAAATTGCGCGTAGACAAAGAGCGGGATGGTGAGGAGAAATATCAGCGCGACCGCTGCTCCATCTGTCCCGGGGACAGGCGCGATACGGGATGTTAAAGCATTCAGCGGTCTTTTTTGACGATAAAGATGACGGGTAAAAAACGCCCCCAGGACAACGGCATGAACGCCCAGCGCCGCCAGCCGGTCAAATTTATCCAGGATAACCATCGAGTAAAATATGAGTTCACTGCTTAAACCTAATCCAAGCCCGGCGGAGAGAAAGATTAAGAAGATCGTCCCGGGAAGCCGGCCTTTAGGAAAGATCCGTTCAATGGCCAGAAATCCCAAGGCAAGGGAGATCAAAAGCGGTATTAAAGTTAAGGTTATTTCCATTTTAATTTCTTTTCAGATTTTACCGGAATACGGCGGGCCAGAATGATCCCGAATTGATTCCGTTTAACCGGGGATGCGCCGATCAGCTTCATCGCCTCAAAGGCTTTTGATTCGTTCGTGCAGTCAAAGATGATCCATTCGTGGTTTTGATAGTCGAGATCCAAGACGATCGGCGCCAGGACATATTGGGCCTGGGCGAACCGGGCTGCGTCGCCGCTGTCGTCAAGATCTTTATCCGAAAAATAACCGACGGAGGGGACTTTCGGCAGGAATTTTTCCAGCCCGGAGAAGAGGAAGCCCTGAAAAATGAAGGGCATTTTCTTGCGGGCCTGCCGCGTCGTTTCAATATCCTTGAAGAGTTCAAAACTATTGCACAGGAGCGCGATCAGGATGATAACGGCAAAGAGCCGGGACGGATTTAAGATGGATTTGAACTGGCGGAACATACAAGGTATTGTAGCCAAAAATGTTTTAAAGACAACGATAAAATCTTGATTAAAATCTTGAATATTGCTTGGGAAACAATCTATTTCTCAGTATAATAAATTCATTCTTGAAGTATTTTGACATCAAATTACGCGCGCAGTTCCGCAGCTGATAGGTTTCTTTAAATGGGTTTAGCCATATGATCATTCGCTCAGACAGTCCTCGGCTCGTTGCTTCGCAACGGCCTGCGGAACTCGCTCGGTGATCATATGGCTAAACCCATTAGAAAAACCTATCATGCGAGGACTGTTTGAGCACGGATTTGATGTCAAATCCGGCTCAGATTAAACAATATTAATACGGAGGTTATCAGTGGTTCGTATCGGAGTTATCGGGGCCGGGCATTGGGGCCCGAATCATATCCGCATTTTTTCGCAGCTGCCGAATTCTAAGGTCGAGATGTGCGCCGACTTAAGCGAAGACCGTCTCAAAATGGTCAACCGGCTTTTTTCCAGCGTGCACACAACGAGAGATTACCGTGAGATCTTAAAGAGCGAAGATATCGACGCTGTCTGCATCGCCGCTCCGACCGCCCTGCATTTTAAACTGACCAAAGAGGCGCTGGAACACCGCAAGCATGTCCTGTGCGAAAAGCCTTTGGCTTTGGATCCGAAAGAATGTTTGGAGCTCAAGAAAATAGCCCGGAAATATCAACGTCATCTGATGGTCGGGCATATTTTTGTTTTTAACGAAGGCATTAGGCTGTTGAAGCAGTATATCCAGTCGGGCCAGTTGGGAAAGATTTATTACGCCCATTCCGAGTGGACCAACCTGGGCCCGTTCCGGTATGACGTGAACGCCTTGTGGGATCTGGCTCCGCACGACGTTTCGATCTTTAATTACTTGTTCGATGCGCCTCCGTTGACCGCCTCGGCCCGCGGCCAGAAATACCTTAACAAGAGCCGGGAAGATGTTGCTTTCGCCACGCTGGAATATCAAAAGAACATTTTGGTGAACATCCATGTCAGCTGGCTGGACCCTAAAAAGGTGAGGCAGATCACGATCGTCGGCGACAAAAAAATGATCGTCTGGGATGACCTGGACAATCTGGGCCCGGTCCGTTTGTATGACAAACACGTCGAGCGCACCGCGACTTTTTATGAAAGTTACGGCGAGTTCCAGCTTCTTTCCAAAGAAGGCAGTATCATGATCCCCAAGGTCGGCATCAATGAGCCTCTCAAGAACCAGCGACAATATTTTGTCGATTGCGTCGATAAGAATAAGGCGCCGAGTTTATGCGACGCGCAAAAAGGATTTGAGGTCGTTCAAACGCTGTGTTCCATCCAGGAGTCAATGAACCACCAGGGTAAGCCGGTGAAGATTAAAAAATAGACTTTTTTCCATGACAAAAATTTTGGTTTCCCCGCCGGTTTATAATGAGAAGATAAGAGTTAAGAACGTTATCGAGAGGTTCCTGAAGAGCCGGATGTACGGCCAGGCGGATTATTTGATCGTGGATGACGCGTCCGATGACGGCACGACGGAAATAATCGAAGGCTATGCCGGCCGCGGGGTCAAGACCATCAAGCATACCGTTCATAAAGGGGTCGGGGCCGCGATCAAGACCGCGATGGCTTATGCCTGGACAAACGGCTACGACATTTTGGTCATTATGGCCGGGAATGATAAGGATAATCCTGAAGAAATTCCCGCGCTGACCGCCCCGATCATCGACCAAGGCTGTGACGTTGTTCAAGGTTCGCGCTATTTAAAAACGAATCAGGATATGGGGCAGATGCCTTTTTACCGGCGCATCGCCACACGGGTCCATCCCTGGTTGATGTCCTTGATCACCGGACGACGCGTCACCGACAGCACTAACGGGTTTCGGGCGATGCGGGTTTCGTTTTTTCGGGATGAACGCATAGATTGGCGCCAAAAGTGGCTGGACGCGTATGAATTGGAACCGTATCTTTTGTTCAAGGCGATTAAACTCGGCTACAAATTCTGTGAAGCGCCGGTGACCAAGGTCTATCCGTCCAAGAAATTGGGATATACAAAGATGCGGCCGTTCTTCGGGTGGTGGAGTATTTTGCGGCCGCTTGTGTATTTGGGATTAGGGATTCGCAAATAGGTTCAATTTTTGTTACAATTCTAATAATATTAAAATTGAAACGAGGGTTGTTATGAATAAGATGATCGTAGGGTTTGTGTTTTTATTAGCAGCGGGATGTTCCTATCTGGACGACCCAAAAACAATTTTGCAAGATCCGCATTACGCTGCTTATCAGGAAAAACTTGAGACTTTGGAAAGCGCCTATTTAAATAATGAAATGACCTACGCGGAATATCTTGAGAAGAAAAAAGATATTGATGATATGTACGGCAAAGAAGTGCGGGACCGCGCTGCCGCGATCGAAGGCCGGCAATGAAACTCTACGGCATTAACCCGGTTTTGGAACGTATGCGCAGCAATCCGCAGAGTATCCGGCGGGTCTATATCCAGGAGGGGCATCCGGAAACAGGGTACTTCCGCAAGAAGGGGCAGAAATGGGGAATTCCCGTCATTGTCGTCCCTGCCTCAAAAATGGCGAAGATCGGGCGCAGCCTCAATACGCAGGGGATCCTGGTCGAGATCGAAGATTTTTCCTATGTCCCGTATGCTGATCTCTTAGAGGCCGCGTTTAAGAAAAAATATACATTTTTATTTCTCGACGGTGTGACCGATCCGCAGAATTTGGGCGGGATCATGAGAAGCGCCGCGTGTTTGGGAAATTTTGCGATAGTTTTGCCGACCCATGATTCGGTGGGGGTCACGGAAACTGTTTTGCGGGTCGCGCTCGGCGGGGATAATTATGTGAAAGTCGCGCAGGTTCCCAATCTGAACAACGCGCTCCTTAAGGCCAAAGAGGCCGGGTTCTGGATCGCCGGGACGGTCACGGCGGACGGGCAGGACCTTAAAAGTGTTGAATTCAATTTTCCGTTAGGGTTAGTGATCGGTTCGGAACATAAAGGCATCCGGGATGTGGTCAAAAAGAACCTGGACCTGGCGGTCACGATCCCGATGGCGTATGAACGTTTATCTTTGAATGTGGCGCATGCCGCCTCAATTTTCTGCTATGCGATCGCAAGACAAAAAGAGCAACACAAAAAGTAAATCGTCAACTCACTTGAGCGCGATCGATTTTTTCGCCGAGGCCGGGCTTTTGAAAAAAGTGAAGCGGAGCGGCTGGTGGGTCGCCGGCATCAAGGATCCGGAAAGTGTCGCCGAGCATTGCTTCCGCTGTTCGGTCATCGGGTATTACATCGCTCACGTCGAGAAAGTGGACCCGTACAAGGTCCTCGTCATGACGATCTTCAATGATATCCATGAATCCCGCATTAACGACCTGCACAAGATGGGGCATTTTTATATCGATTTCAAGGACGCGGAGAAAAGGGTGTTCCGCGATCAGGTGAAAGGCCTTGCCGCGCCGGTCAAAGGTGAACTCACCGTTATCCGTCAGGAATATGACCGTCAAGCGAGCCGGGAAAGCCTGGCCGCCCGCGACGCCGATATCCTGGAATGCCTGCTGCAGGCCAAGGAATACTACGACAGCGGCCATGAAGGGGCTAAACATTTTTTTAAACGGGCGCCGACGTATTTGAAAACGAAGACAGCAAAAGCCCTTTGGCAAAAGATAAAAAAGTGGGACAGCCACAGATGGTGGCAGACGGTCGTTAAGTTTGAACGATGAGATTCGTGCGGAGTTTTTACAGGCAAAAAATATTAACGGCCGCGGGCCTGGTTTTTTTGACCGGCTGCGCGAGCTGGGGGACGTATAATCCGGCGACCGGCCGCAACGAATTTATTTTTATTTCCACCCCGGCGGAAGTGAGCCTGGGGCAGGATATTCATGGTGAGCTTCAGAAGGAGTTCAAATTTACCGCTGATGAAGCGCAGAATAGCCGTTTGCGGAGGATCGGCCGTAAGCTTGCCCAGGTCTCCGACCGGCAGGATTATGAATACAATTTTTATCTGATCGATAAAAAAGAATTCAATGCCTTCACGATCCCCGGTGGGAAAATTTATATGTTCAGCGGCCTTTTGGATGCGTTGCAAAGCGATGATGAGATCGCCGCGGTCTTGGCCCATGAGATCGGCCATTGCGCGGCGCGCCATACGATCAAGAAATTTCAGGCTGCCATGGGATACAATATTGTCGGAACGATCCTTTTGAGCCAAGTCGACGCGCAGAACCAGACGCGGCAGATCCTTTCGCAGGGAACAGGCGCGGTGATGAAGCTTGTTTTTTCCGCCTATGGACGGCAGGATGAATATGATTCGGACCGTCTCGGCATCAAGTATATGCATTTGGCGGGGTATAAGAAAGAGGCGATGATCGAAACATTTGAAACGCTTGAAAAGGGATCGAAGGGAGATTCTGTTCCGCTCATTCTGCGGAGTCATCCGTATATCAAGGATCGTATTGAGAAGGTCAAGGAAGAGATCAAGAAATATCCGTAACTAGAGAGGGCCTATGGAACGGATCGGATTAGCGGCCAGTAAGATGGCCAAGGGAAATTTTGTTCTGTACAACCTGTGGGTGGTCGTAATTTCTTCTGCCGTTTCAATGTTTTTATTTCTGCTGGCCGGCATCTCTATATTTCTGGCCTTGGTCATTTTAGCGGCGATTGTTAAGGGGATCATGCCGATGGAATTCGAGAAAAATTGGGAATCGATGTCACGCATCTGCATGCTTGCGCTTACGATCGTGGTCAGCCTGTTCAATCTGTACGCGATCCTGAAGAATATCCGTTTGAAGAAACCGTCTGATTAATATTATGGCCGATCCGGCAGATATCGAATTAAAAGACCTTGTCAATAACCTGAGTGTCGGAGTATTCCGCTGGGCGTGGGATTCCCCCTGCCGTTTCGCTTTTTCCAATAAAGTTTTTCAGCAGATGCTTGGATACAGCCAGGATGAGCTTTCCAAATTTCTTGCTTCGCAGGTCTTCGAGGACAAGATCCGCTTTCAATCCCTGCTGCAGAAACTTCCTCAGCCGGGTTCCGTGAATCACGAAGAAGTGCGTTTGACCGGACGCAATAAAAAAGGCGTGACGTGCCTGATCACTCTCAACCTGATCAAGGATAATAAGGGGAAATTCAAGTGGGTCGATGGGATCGCGGAAGATCTTACGGTTCAGCACCGGGTGGAAAAAGACTTGGCTGAATCCAAGGAACTTTTCCGGATGGTGTTCGCCAATTCCGCGGTCGCCATTATCGTCACCGATAAGAACGAAAAGGTGATGGCCTGGAACCCGTATGCCGAGAAAATGCTGCAAATGACCAAGGGGGATTTGTTCAATAAGGCTTTTAAGGATCTTTTCCCTCCCAAGGAATGGGCCCGTGTCCGCACGTTCAGTTCCGGAGCGACGCGCATCATTGCCGATGTTGAGACCCAGATATTTACTAAAGAGGATCGCCCGATCGACGTGAATATGTCGATGTCGATGATCAAAGACCTGGAAGGCAGCGTGACCGGGGCGATCTTCATTGTCCGCGACATCACCAAACAGAAAGATGCCGAACGCAAGATCAAGGAATCCGAAAATACGATCCGGGTCATTCTGGACAATTCTCCGGCGGCCATCACGTTTGCCGATCAGAATGAGCGGATCGTTTCGTGGAATAAATTTGCCGAGGAGCTCCTGGGCAGCGGCAAAGACGACCTGCATTTAAAGCCGGTCAGTTCGCTTTACCCCGAACCGGAATGGAAAAAGATCGTCGCTGAGAATATCCGCACAAAAGGTTCCAAACACCATTTGGAAACACAGATCGTCCGTAAAGACGGCAAGGTTATCGATGTGGAACTTTCCGTTAATGTCTTAAGGGATGCCAATGATAATTTGATCGGCTCGGTCGGCATTATGCAGGACATCACCGAGCGTAAGCAGATGCAGGAGATCCTCTTGAAAGCCAAGCAGACAGCCGAAGAGGCCAATCAATCCAAGAGCATGTTTCTGGCCAATATGTCCCATGAAGTGAGGACCCCGATGAGCACAATCATGGGGATGCTCGATTTGGCGCTGGACACCCCGCTCAACGACGAACAGAAGGAAAATTTAAAGACCGCGAAAGACGCGGCCGATAATTTGTTGAGTTTGCTGAATGATATTCTGGACCTGTCGCGGGTAGAAGCTGGAAAGCTCAATCTGGAAACGATCGAACTGAACCTGGAAAATATCGTCAAAAGCGTCTGCAAGGGGCTCTCGGTCCTTGCCGGTAAAAAGAACATTGAGATCACCTGGTCACTGGACCCGAAGATCCCGTCGAATTTAGTGGGAGATCCTTTACGGTTGCGGCAAATTTTGGTTAATCTGATCAATAACGCGATCAAATTTACCTTTAAAGGGAAGATCGAACTTCAGGTGAAATTTGTGGACAGTACCGAAACAGAATGTGAATTGCTGTTTTCGGTCCGAGACCAGGGGATCGGCATCCCGAAGGAAAAACAGGCGATCTTATTCAGTGTTTTTACCCAGGCGGATGAGTCGACTACGCGCCGGTTCGGCGGCACCGGCCTGGGGCTCGCCATCAGCAAGCGTCTCGTCGAGCTGATGAACGGAAAGATCTGGGTCGAGAGCGAAGATATGAAAGGGAGCGCGTTTTTTTTTACCGCGAAATTCAAGCTGATGAAGAAAAAAGAAGGAGACGGATCTCTTTCGCAAGGACAGAGGCCGGAGGTGTCCGTCCCGTCGTTGGACCTCGGGAAGATCTCGATTCTTTTGGCGGAAGATAATATCGTCAATCAAAAGATCGCGGTTAAACTTCTTGAAAGCAAGGGCTGGCAGGTCAAGGTGGTCGATAACGGGCAGAAAGTCCTGGACTCGATCAACCAGGAGAAATTTGATGTTATCCTGATGGATGCCCAGATGCCGGTGCTGGACGGTTTTGAAACGACCCGGATGATCCGGGAAAATGAAAAGAAGACCGGGGAACGTATCCCGATCATCGCGCTGACCGCCCGCGCCATGATGGAAGACAGGAAGAAATGTCTTGATGTCGGAATGGACGGATATGTTTCGAAGCCCATCGACCGCGGCAATCTTTATGAATCGATCGAAACTGTATTGAAGAAAGGAAGTTCTCAGAAAGGAAGTTCTCATGAGTGAGGAAGTGCTTGATCTTGAGGAGGTCTTGGAGAGAGTTCAGGATGACAAGGAGCTGTTGCTGGAGCTTTTTGATATTTTTCAGGAAGATTATGAACAGAAACGCCGGCAGATCGGACAGGCGACCGTCCAGAAAGATTTTGAGCAGTTAAAGAATATCGCTCATTCCTTGAAAGGCGCTTCCAGCAATATTTCGGCGAAGCGGATATACAGCCTTTTTGCCGAAATCGAACGGATGGCGGTCCGGGGCGATATGAAAGCAATTGAAGAGGTCTTGGTGAACGCTGACCGTGAGTATGCTGCCCTGCAGTCCGCGATCGAAAAATGCAAAAAGGAATTCCGAAAATCCTAGTACTGCGTTTCCTAAACTTTATTTTTGAGGAACGCAGTACTGTACCGTGTCCGCCTAAATATAATTTAGGTAACACGGTACTAGATACCGTATTCCCCCAGGCCTCCCGCGCGTTCAAGGTCCTTTTGATATTCCTTCTTGCCGGGTTCTCGGCGTATGCCAATGCCATTCAGCATCCGTTTGTGCACGATGATGTGGTGTTCATTCTGCAGAATCCGGAGATCGAGAACCTAAAGGGCAGCTGGTCTGTTTTTACGCAGCCGTTCTGGCTCGCGCCGCAGACCGCGGTGATCAATTCCTACCACCGTCCGCTTTTGGAAGTTGTTTACCGTCTGGAATACGCCCTGTTCGGATTGTATCCGCAGGGGTATCATTTCCTGAACATTTTTTTGCATATTGCTAATGCCTTTTTGCTTTTTGTCATTCTGGAGCGCGTTTTGAAGCGGACCGGACTTGCCTTGACCGTGTGCCTGATCTTTCTGGTTCACCCGATCCAAAGCGAGGCGGTCGCGTGCATCTCCGGGATCTCCAACCTTTTATCCGGTTTTTTTGCTTTGTTCAGTTTTTATTTATTTCTCCGATGGGAATCGGCAGGACAGCGGCTTTATAGAATTTTTCCGGCTATCGGGTCGGTTGTTCTTTTCATCCTGGCGCTTTTGGCCAAGGAACAAGTCATCATCTTGCCGTTTGTTTTATTTCTTTATCAATGGCTGTTGGCTGACAAAGCCCCTGAGCGCCCGGCACGGGAAAAATATTTAATTCCTTTTTTCTTGCTGCTGGCCGCGCTTGCCTTCGTGCTGCTGCGGAAATTGTCGGTAGGGCAGGGAGTCCCGAACGTTTTCGCCAATCCTCTGGAATTGGGCATGCGCCTTCTCGCGGTCCCGGAGACGCTGTTGACCTATCTGCGCCTTTTGGTCTGGCCGTCGGATCTGCATTATTACCGCAGTCTGGATACGCTAACCTCCTTAGCCTGGACGCCGTTCGTTTTTGGAGCTGTTGTGATGGCCGGCTGGCTGATCGTTCAGCGGACGCCCCGGCCGGTAAAAAATATCCTGCTTTTTTCCGTCGGATGGTTCATTATTTTTTTGCTGCCGGTCTTGAACATCCTGCCGCTTATTATCGAATATTCGCACATCACGACGGCGGAACATTTTCTGTACCTGCCGATGGCCGGAGCGGTTGTTTTCTTTGTGACGGCGCTGGAAGATTTATTGCGGAAAGTTCCCGGTGTGCAGCGCCGTCCGGTCAATTCCTGGCTGGCCGTATCGGTCACTGTTATGATGATCTTCTTGACGTTAAAGCAGAATACCTATTGGCGCAGTGAAGTC
>CAYING010000067.1:0-10858 GCA_964364715.1 uncultured Planctomycetales bacterium | reverse complement strand
GAGCTTGCGGTATTCGTCGGTTTTTTCTTGTTCAGTTTTGCCTTTGAAATCGACGTTCCCCGGATCGATCAAAAAGTCGAACTGCAGGGGATTGTCCGGATGGATCATGAGGCCTTTGATCAAGGGTGGAGCAAAGGACGGCGAAACACCGAGCATGGTTCCGGGTATCGGCAGATTTAGGGATTGGGCGTACGAGATCCCCGGCGTGGCCAGGACAAAGGTGAAAAGCACAATACTGACCAGGAACCGGTAGGTAAAGCTACCCTTTATTTTGTATAGGTATCTAATCACGCGATAAGTATAAGCTATAATTATTATATAGACAAGGCAGGGCAAGCAGACCAAGAAAACGGTTTCTCAGGCAAAATTAAACGTCTTGCGGTGGATCAGCTTTGCTATTTAATCTATCTCTTAGCGGCGTTTCCTTCTGAAACAGAGTTGATATACTCCGCCAGATCATGCACGCGGACATACCAAAGCTTGCCTTTTTTATGCGCCTTCAGCCGCCCCCGGTTGATCAAATTACGCAAATAATCCTGCGAGTAATCATAAACTCTCGCGAGTTCACGAAGCGGCAATACAGCTTCTCTATTCAGGGCAGTGATCTTCCCTCCCTTAAGCCGGTCAACAGAGTCCTGCAGTAAGCCAAAGATCATTTGGGTAAACGGCTCGAATTCTTGTCGGTTAATGGCCTTATCAACGCCGGCAGGGACGAATTTTTTATGCTTTTCCATTGACCGGTGGATCTCATTAAAACAGCGATCCGCCTTCTCCAAAACCGCATAATATTCATTACGCTCCTCTTTGGAAATCCCTTTAATGGAGACATTAACGAGCCCCTGGCCAATAAGGATGTAAGACATCAGGATCCGCCCCACCCGGCCATTCCCGTCGCTAAATGGATGAATGGTCTCAAACCAGACATGTGTGATCGCGGCCAGCGTGACTTCGTCGTAAGTTTTCTTCTTAAAACTTTCATTGAACCATTTGATCAAAAGCTCCATTCCCGGCCGGACATAAAACATAACCAGGGGACGAAACGACGCCTGAGCAACCTGAATATTGTTTTTGCGGAAATCACCGATCTGCCCAATATAAGTCCCCAGATCTTTCTCATAGCGCATTAACAGCGTATGGATCTGCTTGATATCCGCCATCCTCAAAACAAACTCATTTTCCTGGAATTGATTATTGGCATACTCATACATGGCGCTCGCCGCTTCGAAATATCCCAAAATAGCCGCGGCTTTCTGCTTATTGGTGCGTTTGTTATGCTCCAAAACATTTATGAGATCTTGCCGGTTAGCAAAAACGCCTTCAATGGCGATCGAGTTACGGATCTCATCTTTAAAAAGAGAATACCATTCCGCGTTGGTCACGTTAACAAAATTTCCGAACCTTAAACGCAGTTTCCGGATTTCCTCTTTAAACTCGCTTCTTTCTATTTTCCGAACTTTCCGAACCATAAATACCTATTTTCCTATATAAATACTCCGAACCTAGCATATTGGTTCGGAAATAAATATACCATTTAACCGTCCTGAACACAATGGCTTTTTCCGAACCATAGGGCATGGTTCGGAAAACCCAAATTTTGCCTTATGCACACATCGTCGAAAAGTTATTCACAAACTGACATATCGTGTAGCACAGCAGTAACCTTCCCATATCAACTCCTACTCACACAAAATTGAACGTCTTTCGATGGATCGGGGAAAGGCCGTGGGTGCGGATCGCGAGTTTGTGTTCGGCGGTCGGATAGCCTTTGTGTTTAGCGAATCCGTACTGAGGAAATGTTTTGTCGTATTCGTGCAGAATTTTATCCCGCGTGACCTTGGCGATGATCGAGGCGCAGGCGATTGAAAGGCTTAAACCGTCGCCGCCGATGATCGTCCGGACAGCGTAGGGCAGATCGCTTTTAAAGGAATTGCCGTCGATCAACAGGCAGACATTTTTCTTCGCTTGCGCGCCGGGGGCATGTTCCGCCGGAAGTTGCGCGACCAAGTCCCTGACCGCCGCCGCCATGGCCTGATGAGTCGCGCGCAAAATATTAATGCTGTCGATCACACTTTCACTGACAATCCCGACCCCGAAAAAAGATTTTTCCCGGATCTCGTCAAAGGCGCGCTCGCGCTGGAGGGGCGATAATTTTTTGGAATCGTTGATGGTGTTTTGGAAAGTATGCTCGCGGAGGCTCACGGCGGCGGCCACGACCGGCCCGGCCAATGGCCCGCGGCCCGCCTCGTCCACGCCGATGACAAAAGAAAAGCCCTCATCGAGGGCTTTCTTTTCAAATTTCAGGAGTGTGGCAGAAGACATTCGCCATCTTTCCCTATATTGGGGGATTAGATTGTTTGGGTTACTTCTTTTTGACGCGCGCGCGTTTGCCGACCTGATCGCGCAGGTAATACAATTTGGCTTGGTTGACCTTACCTTTGCTGGTGACCTTCAGGCTTTCGATGACCGGAGAATGGATCGGGAACGTTCTTTCGACCCCTTCCCCGAAGGCGACCTTGCGGACCGTGAACGTGGCCTTGACGCCGGTGCCGATCTTTCGGATCACGATCCCTTCGAACGGATGCAGGCGGACCTTATCGGCTTCGGTGACCTTGACCATCATCTTGACGGAATCACCAACGTTGAATTGCGGGAGATCTCTCCTCAAAAACGACTTTTCAACCAAATTAATTTTATCGGTAATACTGACCATAATGTGCTCCTTTTATAGGTGACCAAATCTATCATATTCCATAAAATATGTCAATTAAGACTTTAAGAAAAAAGGGGGCAGGCTACTTTTTATTCCCTTTAATCCATCCACTTCGGCCCGTTCATCAGCCGGGCGGTGAGCATTCCGCTGGTCGTGTCTCCGACAACGTTCACCATGGTCGCGGGCGGATCGACCAGTGTCCCGAGCATCGTAATGATCGGCATGGCCTCAATGGGAAAACCGAAGATCGTAATAATCAGAAGTTCGCCGATCATTCCGCCCGACGGAATGCCGCTGATGACCGTACCGCACAACAGCGCGACCGCGACGACCGCCGCGATCGTTTCCAATCCGGAGAACGGCATTCCGAATATTCCAAAGAGCATTGCCATTTTAAGGACCGCGGCCAGGGCTGACCCGTCGCTGTGCGCCGAAGCGCCCAAGTTCACGACAATTTCTCTAATATCTTCCGGGATCCCGATTTTTTTCGCGGCCTCGAGATTGACCGGTAACGTTGCCAGGCCGCTTCCTGTCCCCCACGCAGTCAGCGCCGGAGGCAAAATGTTCGCCCAAAATATTTTTACCCCCACCACGCCGCCGGCGAGCCACGCGTAAAACGACGAGCCTATAAAAAAATACCCGAGCGCCAGCGGATAATACAAACTCATCGCGCGGACGTATGTACCAAAAAGTTGCGGGCCGAACACGCCGACGAGATACGCAAAATACGCGCCCAAACCGATCGGCGCGTACAGCATCACATAACCGATCGCCTTGGCCATCACCTCGTTGCCGGCAACGAGAAATTGCGCGAACGGTTTAGCTTTTGTACCGGCAGCCGAAGTCGCGAGGCCGATCAGAAACGCGAACACGATCAGCGCAAAAATATTTTTCCGCGAAAAAAGTTCCGTAAAATCCGGCACCGTGAGCGTGCGCACGATCTGGTCGGCGGCCGAAATCTTTTCCACACTGACCGGCTGGTCAAAGATAATCTGCGCCATTCCCTGCGTCGGCGGGTAAAGCTTAACGCCCACAATCATCACGAGCGCAGCAATCACCCCAGTCACAACAAAAATGACAATCATCCAGCCGATGATATTTCCCAGGCGTTTCATATCCGTCATCTGGGCAACCGCCGAAGAAATGGAGAAGAACACCAGCGGAGCGACGATCGTGAACAAAAGATTAATGAAAACATCGCCGAAAGGTTTAAGGGCCGCGGCCTGCTCCTTCATCACAGCGCCGATGATGGAACCGATCGCGATCGCGGCAATGAGGACAAGCGAGAAGCCGTAGGCTTTCAGGAAAGAGTTTTTGAGCATAGCTCAGAAAAAAAGTTTATTCAGTTTTCTCAAATACTGCGGACCGTAACCAGCCATAAGTTTCTTCACCAAGGGTTTATTGAGGATCAGAATAACATCCAACAAGAGAAGGGCGGACTGTCCGGGGCCGTTGGCTTTCATGAGCGGGACTTCAACGAACGGGACTTCAAAACTTTTTTAGCAGCTTTTTTTCTTGATCCAGGGAAACAGCTCAACAAACGGGAATGGTGATAAAAAGCAACTAACCGTTCTTCGGGCGTCATTGACTTGCAAAGTGCGATAAGGGCCTCGCGGTCATTCTGAATGACTTTTGACTTGATCATGTTTTAATAATATCATCGGATCAGCGAGTGTCAAAACCTAAAATACAATTCCTCGCTGTCCCAGGACGAAACTGTCCGGACTGAAGGCCGCCTTCCGCCATCAATCCCTTCGTCTCATTTTGGAAAGAAGCCTAAGGATCTCCAGATACAGCCAGATCAGCGTGACCATCAAACCAAACGCGCCGTACCATTCCATATATTTCGGCGCGCCCTGCTCCGCACCATTTTCGATAAAATCAAAATCCAGGACCAGATTAAGCGCCGCAATGATCACGACAATGACGCTGAACCCGATCCCTATCGGTGTCGCGGCGTAAATAAAATTCATCTGCTTCCCGAAAAATCCCATCACAAAATTAATAAAATACAAAAGGGCGATCCCGCCCGTCGCGGCAAAGATACCCAATTTAAAATTCTCCGTCGCGCGGATAAAACCGAATTTATAGGCCAACAGTAAACTGAACAGCACCCCGAACGTCAGCGTCACCGCCTGACTCACAATTCCCGGATAACTTTTTTCAAAGATAAGCGAGATCGATCCCAGGATCACGCCTTCCACGACCGCGTACAAGGGCGCGGTCACCGCAGCCCATTCCTTTTTAAAGACCGTCACGAGCGCGATGATAAATCCGGCGATCAACGCCGGCATTGTCAACGGCAGAGCCGCCTGCGGCGTGCTCCACGCCCAGCCCGCCATCATCATTGTACAGAACAACAAAAACAGCGTCTTATTCACCGTGCCCTGGATCGTCATCACATCCTGCCCGCCCTGAGCCCGGGCCGACGAAAATGTATTATTCCCTAAAGCCGGATTACTCGTTCGCATCATACTCATATAAGCCTCCTCAATGACGGCTCAACTTATGGACGCCTGTGGCGGAACATAAGTTGACCGCCGGAATTGATCCCGCCGTCCGCTTATAGCGGACAAAAGGCGGGATTAAATAATCCCGCCGCTTCGCAGACAAAAGGCGGGATTAAATAATCCCGCCGCTTCGCAGACAAAAGGCGGGATTAAATTTATTCTAGGTCAAAGAAAATGTGTTGTAAACAAGGAATGCTGAACTTCTAAAATCGAAAATGCACAAAAATCCGGCCGAAATTTTTGTCATCCTTCTCGACCCGGTGGTACAGCGCGCGGATATTTTTCTGCTGAAGAAAACGGAGGACGTGCTTTTTCAACTGTCCGCTTCCCTTCCCGGGAATGATCTCGACGATCGCGATCCGTTTCTCAACTGCTTCGCTGATAATATCGTTCAAGCTGCGGTCAATGTCGCGCCCTTTGTTAAAAACCTCGTGAAGGTCCAGCGTCAGTTTTGCCATTGTAATTCCTCTTTGGTAACAGAACGGTACTGCCCGGGTTGAAGCTCGCCGAGTTTGAGCGGGCCGAAGGCAATTCGCTTCAAACTCGTCACCTCGTGCCCGAGCGCCGAAAACAGCCGGCGGATCTCGCGGTTCTTCCCCTCGGTCAGCTCGACGACCAAATGCGATTCCTTGCCGCTGGCTTTGCGCAACGTGACTTTAGAAGGTTTTAAAAATTCGCCCTCGTCCATCACGCCCTTCTCGGCCGCCTTTACGTTGTCCGGTGAAAAATTCCCCTCGACCGTGACCGCGTACACGCGCGTGATCTTATTGGCCGGGTCGGTCCAATACGCGGAGAACTGAGTGTCGTTCGTCAACAAGAGAAGCCCGGTGCTGAACATATCGAGCCGCCCGACCGGGTGAAGGCCATTCAACTCCGGCGGCAAAATGTCGAACACGGTTTTGCGCCCGCGCTCGTCGGACTTGGTCGTCACGATTCCCTTAGGCTTATAGAAAAGGATCGTCTGCCACTGATTTTGCTGCAGAATTTTGCCGTCTAAGGCAAAAGAATCTTTTTCCGGAACGACCGGCGAAAGCGCGTCCTTTACCGTACGGCCGTTGACCTTGAGCCGCCCGGCGGCGATCCATTCGCGCGTTTGCGTCCGCGACGCCAGGCCCAATTTCGACAGCGCCCGTTCGAGGGGGACTTTGCCCAGCTTGACTTTCGGGGGACACACGGCTGTCCCACTTTTCAATTTCATATTTTTCATTGACGTCTGCCGCAAAAATTTTAAATTTAAGTATTTGTCCCCACCCTTTGCCGCCCTTTTTTCACTTCTCCTCTTCCTGGCACCCAACCACCCCGTCGCCAACCTTGGCCTGGCCGAATTCCGCGCTGGCATTTTCAAATTCATCTTCCGTCATGATAACTTCTGCTGCAGCGCGTTGTCAGCAATAAAAAATTAACACAAAAGACAAGAGCAATAAAAGAAGAAAAACAATCGATTTATTGATGGGCCAGGTATTTGAATTAAACCGGCCATTGTCCATGTCGATAAATAAAATTCCGCTCCTCACGGCAATGAATCCGATAATGGGCAGTGAAAAGATCATGGCCCAAAGTTGCACATCCCAATGATTACCCAGAGTAGCCAGACACACCTTCAATCCATAAATACTCATTAATAATCCAAATAAAAAGCCAATAATGAAGACCAGCGCTCCTGAAGCAGTTTTTTTAATGGAATTACTCATTTCCGTGTGTCCCTTACTTCTGCGATCTGGCCTTAATATCATCAAAAATAGTATCGGCGCCAACCTCGTCATCCCCTACCCGGTTGACCCTGACCTCGACCTTGGACGACGAAACCGCCCCAGGTTCGATCGCAACCCAGGCCTCCTGGTCACTCGCACGCTTGCCGGTCACGCGAGACTTCTCACTCGACACTTCCGTATCCTGAATGTCAAAACCGTAGGTATTCAAAGCATCCTTCGTATCTTGAACCGCCTTTTCCATCGGCGCGTTCACATTGCCCCGCTGGGTGGTCTTGAGCGATGCCGCACAGCCAGAGATCGTGCACAAAAACACAAAAATAATTATCGATGGTAACATTTTCATTTTGATCCTCCTGGATTTTCTAATGCCATGGAAAAATCTTACCTTATCGCACGGGCAAAAGCAACCGGCGTTTCACTTATCCACGTGAAAACCAATGCCGCGTTTGGGCTTCGCCTCTTCCTTCATGAGCTGCCGGATCGCGTCGAAGACACCCCTAAACTGCGCGTCGTATTTTTTTTCCAACTGCTCGAGCTTGCCTGCCGGCAGGCAGGCGGGCGAGGTCTTTGTGGGTGGCGATCATCTCGCGGAGCTTCACGAACGCCCGCATAATGGCGATATTGACCTGGACCGCGCGCGGACTCCGCAGGACGCTGGAGAGCATGAGAATGCCGTGTTCGGTGAAGGCAAAAACACTGGGGGCATGTTTAATACGGGAACTTATCACAGTTTGTGATAAGTTCAGGATCTCTTCACGCGTTAACGAGAACATAAGTCGTGGCACACAATCATCCGGGAATCTTTCAATATTCCTGCGGACCGCCTGATTTAAACTTCTCGTCTCGACCCTGTACAAAAAGGCCAAGTCACGGTCGATCATAACCTTTTGTCCTCTGATTAAAAGGATTCTTTTTCAATAATTTCGGCAGGGATTTGCGTTGCAGAGATAGTTCCTCCTGTTTAAGGGGAACTAAGGCAATAGATTTATACAACACGGACGGACGATTGTCAATCGGCCAACAATGCCTTCATCTCGGCGGACATTGCCGGATACCTTGCCGCAATGGGTTGAAAAGATTTTTTCCAATAGTCCCGCTCATTGCCCGGGCGATGTTCAAGAAGATATTTAATAACCTCAACATCGTTATTATTAACGGCCGAATCCATAAAACCCCGCTTGTATTCCGAGAGGTACTGCAGCCGGAGCGCCAGGTCAAATTTATCCTTCGGCATCGAACCCGCGTCGAATAATTGATAGTACGGCTCGTCATAATTGAAATGAGTTTTCTCAGGATGAGCAAGGTCGTACATACAGCAAGGCGTCCCCTGCACCCAGGCAGAGAAACTGCTGGAGTCTTCTTCCCACACAATATCAGGAGTAGGCCTGCTGTATCCACCTGGCAGAGGGCCGAAACAATTGGCAGCAGCGACGGGGCGGCAAATAATCTCGTTTTTTTGCCAGAAGGCATTGGGTTTTCGATAATACCATAAATATTTTTCACCGCCGGGTGCCGGGGTCATTTTGAAGACCACTTCCTTTGTGGAGTCCGGGCTGACGCTCGTTATGGTCAACGCACCCTTTGGAAAAACCACAGGAATGCCGACATAAAGGATGCCGATCAAAAGCAGCAGGGCGATCCCCGGACGCAGAACATCGGGAGTGCTGCCCCGGGGAGAGTTAAGCGGAATATTTTCTTTATATTTTCGGATCCCTTTGATGCTCACCGAAACATAATAAATGAAAAGGCCCGCCGCAAATATCAGGAACAACCCTAATGCCGTATATCCTATTCCATACGCACCCCCGGGCCCGGGGCCGGCAGTCTTGCTGACAAAGAACATAATGAACGCAAAAACAAGCGCCCCGCCGATCAACGGGCCAAAAACAGCGATCGCCCAATCCAGCCAGCTTGAATAAGCAAAACGCATGGACAGGATGATAAAAATCAGGATTACTAAAACGATACAGAGAATGGGATGCATAGTTCCCTCTTTCTAATCCGCAAGCAGATCCGGCCTTAACTTTTTGGTGCGCTCGACCGCTTCCTGCTTGCGCCAGGCTTCGATGTCTTTGTGGTGGCCGGACAAAAGGACCGCCGGGACTTTCATCCCCTTATAATCCGCGGGCCGGGTGTACTGCGGGTATTCCAAAAGGTTGTTGTCGAAGGATTCGTTTAAGAGCGATTCTTCTTTGCCCAGAACACCGGGCACGAGCCGGGTCACCGCGTCGACGATGATCATTGCCGGCAATTCGCCGCCGGTCAAAACATAATCGCCAACGGAAATACATTCGTCGACTAGCTTTTGCCGCACGCGTTCGTCAATGCCTTCGTAATGGCCGCAAAGAATAATCAAACTTTTTTCCGTGGCGAGGCGGCGGGCGGTTTTTTGAGTGAACGGCGTGCCGCTCGGTGTGGTCAAAATGACTTTGGCTTTGGTCCGGCCTTTGACCTTTTTGACCGCGTCAAAGATCGGCTGGGCTGTCAACACCATTCCCGGGCCTCCGCCGAAGGGGCGGTCGTCGACCTTCAGGTGCTTGTCCTTGGTGAACTTACGAATATCGTGGATATGGATCGAAACTTTTTTCTTGTCCCGGGCGCGCTTCACGATCGATTCGTCGGTCAGCGCCGAGAACATTCCGGGAAATATTGTAAGGATATTGAATTTAAGCATAAGTAATGTCTAAATGTCAAAAAGCCAAATGGTCAAAAGTTGCTAAAAAATTTTACGCTTTACGTTTGACCTTATGACCTTTTGACTTTATGACCTATCAGTATAATTTTTCAAAAATTCCTTCTCAAACTCCGCGTACCGGTCCTCCGCAATCGCGGCCCGGATCCGCTCCATCAATTTAACATAAAAATAAACGTTGTGGTAGGAGACAAAGTGCAGGCCGGTCAGCTCGCCGGTCGAAACCAGATGGCGGATATAAGCGCGCGAATATTTTTTACAGACAAAACAATCGCACGCGGCGTCCAAGGGCGACATATCTTTGGCGAACCCGCCGTTTCGCACGGTGATCTTGCCCTTCGAGGTGAAGGCGCTGCCGTGGCGTCCGTAACGCGTCGGCAGGCACGTGTCAAACATATCAATGCCGCGCCCGACGGCGCGCACGATCTGGTCAGGTAAACCAATTCCCATAAAATAGCGCGCGTGGGTCTCCGGCAAAAGCGGTTCGACCCAGTCCAGCGTCTCAAACATCAGAGGCACCGGCTCGCCCACGCTCACCCCGCCGATCGCGTAGCCGTCGAACCCGATCTTCAGTATTTCCTCGGCGGACCGACGGCGCAGGTCCTTGTACGTCGAGCCCTGGATGATCCCGAACAACAGCTGGCGTTTCGGGCCGGAGTGTTTGAGGAAATGTTCGCGCGAACGTTTCGCCCACAGCGTCGTGCGGCGCACCGATTCCGCAGCGGATTTCCTTTCACACGGGTACGGCGCGCATTCGTCGAGCGGCATTATAATGTCCGCGCCTAAAACTTTTTCAATATCGACAACACTTTCCGGCGTGAAAAAATGCGTCGAACCGTCCACGTGCGACTGGAACTTCGCGCCGTCGTCGCTCAACTTGCGCAGTTTCGCTAAACTGAAAACTTGAAAACCTCCGCTGTCGGTCAAGATCGGCCGGTCCCAGCCCATAAATCCGTGCAGGCCGCCGGCTTTTTCAATGATCTCGAGCCCGGGCCGCAGGTACGTGTGGTAGGTGTTGGAGAGAACGATCTGGCTGTCGACCGCCAGCAGATCTTCCGACGAAAGGGATTTGACGACGGCGTTGGTGCCGACGGGCATAAAAAATGGTGTTTTCAGCTCGCCGTGAAAGGTCTTGAGCGTCCCCAATCTTGCCTTAGTGTTTTTGTCTTTTTTTATTAGAGTGTAATGCATATTTGTATAAAAATTCTAAATCCTAAACTCTAAATCCTAAACA
>CAYING010000066.1:7290-11085 GCA_964364715.1 uncultured Planctomycetales bacterium | reverse complement strand
AATACATGCTTCAGGATCTCGGTCGCATCATTATTATTTTTGGAATCGTTCTCATTGTGCTCGGAGCCGTCCTTTGGTTCTTTGGCAAACTCCCTTTCATCGGTAAACTCCCCGGAGACATCTTGGTACAAAAACCTAACTTGACCATTTCCGGCATTATCTGGAATTCCGACCGGCCGCAAGCTATCATCAATAATCAAGTGGTCGATGTCGGGACAACTGTCGACAGTACGACCGTTCTGGCGATCAACAAAACCGGAATTGATGTCCTCTATAGCGGAGAAAAATTCAATATCCCGTATAATTAACTTTGTAAGCCCCGCCGTGGCGGGGCAGGGAGAGTATATGCCCACTAAAAAGGTATTCGTAATTCTTGCCGGACTGATCACAAGTTTGACCATTCTCCCGCATGCCTGCGCCGGCGGCTTGGCGGAATCACGGTTTGTCCTGCCGGAGTATTCGAAGAAGATCTCCATGGACTTTAAAAAGGCCCAGTTGAATGATGTTTTAAAAATATTTTCCCAACAGTCCGGACTGAACTTTATTGCCGCCCAGGATGTCACCAGCAAGGAAGTCACTCTTTATTTAGATAAAGTTCCGGTCGAAGAAGCGCTGGAGAGGATCCTGAGCGCAAATAATTTAACCTATGAAATCCAGCCGGGAAGCGATATTTTTCTTGTGAAGCCGGTTAAAAAACCTGCCCTGGATCTCATCACGCGGGTTTACCCGTTGCAATATGCAACGGTTTCATCCTCTAAGCTCCTGCAAACCATCTCTATCGAAGGAGGGAGTTCATCCAGTGGGTCGACTGGAAATGGTATTATTCCTGCACTCAAAGCTGTCATTTCAGAATCAGGAAAAATAATTGAAGACCCCAGGACCAACAGCCTTGTCATTACCGACATTCCCAGCCAATTTCCCCTCATTGAGCAAACGATCGCGCGCCTGGATGTTCCTGTCCCCCAAATCCTCATTGAGGTGGAAATGTTAGATATATCCAAAACAACCGGAGACCAAATAGGCATCAAGTACGGCTCAACACCGCTCACCTTTAGAGGAGGCCAACGAGACCATCTCTATCCATGGAATCAAAATGAAATATTGCAGGCAAAGCGATTTGAATTTACTGCCACAAATGAATTTCGCGTTGGAACTATTGATGCTTCCGGGCTGCAGGCGACTTTACAATTCATCCGCTCGCAGAGCGACACTAAAAATCTGGCGCGGCCGCGGATCCTTACCCTCAACAACGAAACGGCGGAAATTAAAATTGCCACCAATGAAGCCATCGGGCTCTCACAGAACACAACATCGTCGGCGGCAAATTCGACAGCCATTTCCGGAGCCGAACGTGTTAAAACAGGTGTTTTCCTGAACGTGACCCCGCAGGCAAATCTCGAAACCGGAGAGATCACGATCGCGATCGCTCCGCGGGTGATTCAGGCGCGGACCGGCGCCACCTTTGGCACACAAACATTTAAAGACCCCGAAGAGCGCGGAACGAAATCCATTCTCATTGTTAAAAGCGGGGAGACCATCATTTTGGGCGGACTTTTACGTACCGACACTGAAAATACGGTCGTTAAAATTCCCATTTTAGGCGACATTCCGTTCATCGGCGGCGCTTTCCGCCATCGTGATAAAAGCAATAAAGACCGCGAGCTGATTATTTTTATAACTCCGCATATTGTTTCACCGTCAACCCTTGCAGCAACAAATTTACCTGCAGCACCAAGTTACGAATCCCTGACACGCGAACAGGATATCCCGGAGACCCGGCTGAATGAGATCGAAAAAGCGCTGACCGTTTTCGAGCGAAAAAACCTATAACCGGATTTCTTGATCTAAATGGCACACTTTAAACTTGGCGAAATTTTACTCAAACAAGGCCTTATCACCGAAGCCCAGCTGAAACAGGCCATCGAAGCCCAACGGCAGGAAAAAGGGCGTATCGGTGAGGTCTTGGTCAAACTCGGTTTCCTCAGGGAAGAAGATATCACGTCGGCCCTCGGGACCCAGCTCGGCATTCCCTATTCCTCGGCAAATTCCGACCTCTTAAAACCCCGCGAGGAACAGGACCTGGACAAATTGATCCCGCAAGAATTTGCCCAAAAAAATTGTATTCTGCCTTTGTCGCGGAACATGAGCGTCCTCACCTGCGCGGTTGCCGATCCTCTGGATCTGATGATGCTGGATAATTTAAAACGCCTCACCAGCTGTCAGCTGAACCTTGTGATCTCAACCCGCTCCGCGATCCTGCAGGCGGTTAATCAATATTACACACGCAAAAACAAAGGAGGGGATCTCAAGGGAACTCTTCTTAATGAGGCGGTGCAAAGCAGCTATCAGCCCGATACAAAAGCAGATTCCCAATCCAACATTCCTACTGAAGCTTCATCATCGGCAACCGCGGAGTTAAGCATTGATAAGCTCATCGCTAAGGCCGGGGAAGCGCCGGTCATAAAACTTGTTGATCTTATTTTACGTCAGGCGATCGATGAACGGGCGAGCGATATTCACATTGAACCTTACAAAGAGAAGATCGTTCTGCGCTACCGCATCGACGGAAAACTTTACCAAATCCCCCCGCCGGCGTCTCATTTGCAGCCGGCGATCGTTTCCCGGATCAAAATTTTGGCAAAACTCGATATCGCGGAAAAGCGGCTTCCGCAGGACGGCGCCATTTCGGCAAAACTGGAGAACCGCATGGTTGATCTGCGTATTTCCACCATCCCCACGGTTTGGGGGGAAAAAGTGGTCATGCGGATCCTGGACAAAGGGGCTGTCCCGCTCGAATTGACCGGACTGGGGTTTGACACCGTCCAGCTGGAGAAGATCCGCAAAGCCCTGCAAGCGCCCTACGGACTTTTATTCGTCACCGGGCCAACCGGAAGCGGTAAATCCACCACACTTTATGCGGCTTTGCATGAGACGATGGATCCCCGAAAAAATATTATTACCGCGGAAGATCCGGTTGAATTTAAGATCGAGGGCATCAATCAGCTCGCCGTCAGGGCCGAGATCGGGCTGACCTTCGCGACGGCTTTACGCGCTTTTCTGCGCCAAGACCCGGATATCATCATGGTGGGGGAGGTCCGCGACCTTGAGACCGCGCAAATCTGCGTCCGCGCTGCCCTGACCGGGCATTTCGTTTTAAGCACCCTGCACACCAACGACTCTGCCTCAGCCGTTACAAGACTTCTCGATATCGGGATCGAGCCTTTTCTTTTAACACCTTCGCTGACACTGATCATCGCTCAGCGGCTCGCGCGAAAATTATGCCCGAAGTGTAAAGAGCCTTACGAACCCAGCCAGGTGCACAAGAATTTAACATTCAAAAGCGACCTGATCTACCGCGCCAAAGGCTGTGATGAATGCAACCATTCCGGATACAAAGGCCGGACCGTTGTCGCCGAGGTCATGGTGATCGACGAAACGATCCGGGAATTGGTGGCGAAGCGTTTATCCTACCTGCAGATCAGGGATGCGGCGCGCAAGGCCGGGATGGACACGCTTTTCGAGAACGGCCTCAAAAAGGTCGAGGAAGGCATTACGAGCGTCGATGAAATTTTAAGCGTCACCGTCTCTTAAACTTGAAAAAATTTTATGCCGAAATTCACCTACACTGTTAAAGACATCAACGGCAAAAGCAAGGCCGATATGGCCGACGCCCTTAACCGTACGCAGCTTATTACCGATCTGCAGCGTAATGGATTTTTCATAATCGATGTTAAGGAGTTACGGCCGGGCGAGACATTCCAGAATGAGAAGGGGATCGCTGTCGAGCGCTGAATA
>CAYING010000066.1:0-7280 GCA_964364715.1 uncultured Planctomycetales bacterium | reverse complement strand
CGGGCGAGACATTCCAGCAGACGCAATTGGCCAAGAAACAAAAATTCACCCACAAAAAAGTCAAGCTGGATGACTTGGTCATCTTTGCGCGCCAGCTTACGGCGATGTTGGATGCGGGGGTCAACCTCTTGCGCAGCCTTGACGTCATCCTCTCCCAAGTCGAGAGCGAACAGCTCTTCAAGGTCATGAGCAAAATAAAGGCGGACGTCGAGCAGGGAAGTTCGTTAAGCGCGGCAATCGAAAAACATCCGAAAGTTTTTGACCAATTCTGGGTGAGCCTGATCGAGGTCGGCGAGGCCTCGGGGACCATGCCCACGATCCTGCAGAAACTTGCCTTTTATCTGGAGCAGCAGGCCGCTTTCCGCGCTACGATCATTTCCGCTATCATTTATCCCGCGATCCTTTTCTGTGTCGCGACCGGCGCGGTCGCCTTCTTCGCGCTGGTCATCGGGCCGCGGTTTGAGGACGTTTTCAAAAGCATGGGGGTGCAGCTCCCGATGATCACCAAAGTACTGCTCGGCGCATTCGCCTTTTTAAGAACAAAGTTTTTTTGGATCCTCGGCGGGGTCATTATCACCATTTTTGTCTTGAGGAAATACGCTGAAACTCCCATCGGAAAACTCCAGCTTGAAAAGATTATGTTCAGCCTTCCGACGGTCGGGGGGGTTTACAAACTCATTATTTTGGAACGTTTTTCCTCCCAAATGGCTATTTTGATCGACAGCGGTGTTCCCATCCTGTATGCCTTGGATATCACCCAGCGGCTGGTCAATAACCTCACCTGCGCCAAAATTGTTCACGATATCAAAGAAGGTGTGCGACAAGGCCGCGCCTTGGTCGGGCCGATGCAGAAAAGCGGGTTCTTCCCGCCCATGGCCATTCAGATGATCATGGTCGGAGAGGAAACCGGAGAGTTAAGCAAGATGCTTAAACATGTGGCGAATTACTATCAAAATAATGTCGAAATCTTTATGAAGCGCTTCGGGACCATTATTGAACCCATTATGCTCGTTTTCATGGGCGCGGTGATCGGGACGATCGTCATTGCCATGTTCTTACCAATGTTCAATATAAGCAAATTAGGGGGAGGAGGTGGTTAACTAAACACTGTTCTTTGAAAACGCTTTCACATTATTCTTGCCGCCGGATTGACGGCGGGCCTTTTTATGATATACATTGAGTAGGTGTTGTAATCGATCGGTGTATATTGAAAAACTTGTTTTATACGAGGCTCGGCTGAAGTTCGCCGGGCGGTAAACTACTCGTAAGGGTAGGACACAAAACTATAGGGCCCCGTTGCCATCTGCCGAAGG
The DNA here is from genome assembly GCA_964364715.1 of uncultured Planctomycetales bacterium. Taxonomy (GTDB): domain Bacteria; phylum Omnitrophota; class Gorgyraeia; order Zapsychrales; family GWA2-47-8; genus CAYING01. Next base: position 5,967 of record CAYING010000066.1, on the reverse strand, counting down.
CAGAAAACGGGGTTGCCAGTTGCCAATATAGATCAGAAAAACTGGTTAGTTAGCTAAGAATAATGTGGCCTATTCTCTCGTTTATCAAAGAATAGGTTTTTTTATTGAACCCTTAAGAAAGCCTGTCGGCAGGCAGGGAGGTGAAAGAAAAAACAGCCTGATCAACTTACGAAATTAACCTGTTGTGCATAAAAGGAGAAAATAGAAATGAATACAAGAATAAATAAAAAAGGTTTTACCTTACTCGAAGTCATCATCGTGGTCATCATCGTGGGTGTGTTGATGAGCTTGGCCCTGCCGAGATTCTTCAGCGTGGTCGAGCAGTCCCGCGGCGCTGAGGCGTTGCAGAATATCTCTGCGCTTCGCGGCTCAGTTGTCCGTTGCGCATTGCGACTGGGTAACTATGGTCAAGGATGTACCCTTGCCTCCCTCAACTTGGATACGGTTGATCCAAGTACAGCTCCCAACAGTCACTTCGCTTATACTCTCGCTTTGAGCAACACAACATTCTCAATCCAGGCGCAACGTAATAGCAGAGCTGGCGGAGACGGGAACTCTGTCATTTGGCTCTTCCAAAATGATCCTGGCAACGAAGTTCGAAAAGGCGGTGATGGTCCGTTCGCAGGCATCTAAGTGGTGTAGTTGTTAAACCTGATTCATCGATGAGAACTAATGGGGCAATTGCCCCATTAGTTCTCACACTTTAAGAAAATGCAAAATTACATACAAAAAAAAGCTTTTACCCTCCTCGAGGTAATGGTCGTGGTCATTATCGTCGGTGTGCTCGCCGCGCTCGCCGGGGTCAATTATTTCAGAGTTATTGAACGCCAGAAGGCTGAAGAAGGCAAGCATGTGCTTCAAATGCTTCTCCGCGCCCAAAAAGCCTACGCCATCGATAATAACACCCCTGCAACCACTATCGATGTTCTGGATGTCACGATTCCAACTTTAAAATATTTTAATGCTCCGACCATTAACCCACCCGGCGGCGGTATCGCAGCAATTACCCGAATCGGGGGCATTTACACCCTGACCATATTTGATGGCGGAGGGCTAGACTGCGGCAATACTAATGACGGCTGCGCGGCTGCCGGAATTTCGTGTAGTACATGCCCCGCGTCGACACCCCCTTAAAAAGAGGACTCCATGAACAAACTAAATTCAAATGTAAAAGCCTTTACTCTGATGGAGATCATGATCGTTGTGATCATTATGGGAGTGATGGTCTCGCTTGCCATTCCGCAATATGCCAAAACCGTGGACCGTGCCCGATTGCAGGATGGGGTCAACCAGCTGACCGCGATCCACGCCGCCATGCTCATTTACCGTGCCCAAAACGGAGCGATTTTGAACGGCAGCAGCGATCATGCTTATTTAAACACAAACCTTTACATCAATATCATTCCCAATGGCCTAGTCTATGCTTATAGCGGAAATGCGTCGACCGGCATTTATACCGTCACGGCGGTGCGGGAAGGAAAGACCTTAACCTTGACCCAGGATCCGGTTTCCTATCCGACCAATCCGGCATGCACGCCCAGCGGCGGAGCGTGCCCGTAAGGTGAATTATGTTTCGCGCATTAAAAAATAAAAAAACCGGATTTACTCTTCTCGAGGTCATCATCGCGGCGATCATTTTTACCATTACGGCCGCCGGCCTCTTGACCGCTGTTTCGCTGACCCGGATTCCGGCGCAGGATTCTACCGCCAAAGTCCAAGCGATGTTCCGCCTCAAGCAGTTGATGGATGCTTTGGCCAGTCAGGTTTCCGCGAATACCTGGAATCTCGCAAACTCCAACCTGTACCCGGGAACATACGAATATTCCGACGGGGTTTATAATATTACCTACAACGTTAGCTACGAAAACGCTTTGGACCCCAACAGCCCCCGGCTCGTAACCGCAAACATTTCTTATCCGGATATTTAAATGAGCCGATACCTGAAAAATAGAACCGCAATGATTTTAGTCGAGCTCATAGTCGCTACGATCCTCATCGGAATCTTGATGCTGGGGATCATGGCGATCGAGCTGGCGATGCGGCAGACCTTCTCGACCACGTTCAAAAGCGCGGCCCTTTCCATGAAGGTGTCCGCGGCTATGCTGCATTTCTCGCGTAATATTTCAAAAGCCATCGGGCATAGGGGAGTGCCTGGTGTGGATGAAGGGATCGCGAAAGTAGACGACGCCGTCTGCACCAAACTCTACGTCAGACAGGACAACCTTGGAACCCCTGCCGACTACACGGACGATACTTGGGTGCGTTATCAACACGATACCGGCGCTAATTCCTCGCTTATGTTTTGTGACAATTCACCCGACCCGACAATCAACATAGCCTGTGATGCAACAGCATGCAACGGAAATTATTATGAACTGTTAAAAGTCTACAGCCTTGCTTACGACATTATTAAGGATGATGTCAATCTGCAATACTACACTGAAGTCAACCTCACCGCATATTATGACAACACCAACCCCTTGATTGGCTCAATAAAAAATCCCAAGATCGAGGACATGCAAACCAAGATCAGCTATATGAGCCACAGCTGGTGATATGTCTGTTCCTAAGTCAGATAATCTTTGGTAAAATCATTCATCACGGGTCGGTAGCTCAGTTTGGGAGAGCGCCTGGTTCGCAATCAGGAGGCCGCGGGTTCGATCCCCGCCCGATCCACTTAATTTTTCAAATGAAAAAATTGATGATGTTGTTTTGGCATCATTATTTTTTTCTTCATCAATGCTAGAAGATTCACACAACCCCTTGAATTTCCTACAGATGCGTTTACTGCCAATAAGCTGCTGAAAAATTCTCAAAAAAATAATCCAATTAATTTAGTAATTTTCGGTTCCAAAATATTTTTTCTTTAAAAATCAAAATAGTACATTTTGGCATGATTTGTCATACTTTTTAGCACATTTCTAGCACATGTTTTATCTATGCGACTAGAAACTCTTTTAATAGTTTTTACGGGAATTTTTTAACAAATAACTTAAACATCGGGGGGGTATATTAACAGGGGTAGATTAACTCTCTCTATTGACTATACTACATATATGTAGTATTATTTATTACAGAGGAGAGCGTCATGGATTCAATTACATATCTGCAAAAAGAACAAAAGAAGATTTTTCGCCTGGTCAAGGCTTTGACAACACCCTATTATCTCACTGGTGGAACAGCGCTGGCATTTCACTTTGGACATCGCTTTTCCGAAGACTTGGATTTCTTTTCTCAACAGTATAAAAAAGAAGACCCAGATAAAATTATGAAGTATATCAGCAAACAAACAGGGTATTCTTTTTCATTAGTTAATGAACTTAATGACCCTAAACTTGTTCCCTTAAAATCTTTTCAACTTGCCTTAGACAAAAGTAATTCTTTAAAAATTGATTTTGTCGGCGATTTTACACGTAACATAAAGAAAATTAAAAATGGGATGCACTCACCGGAAGATATTTACTACAGGAAAATCTGCATAACATTAGGAAAGAAGGCAGGCGTGATCGATGATGTTGGCCGAACCATTTCTATTGGCCGGCAGGCGGTTAAAGACCTTTTGGATATTTATTGGCTCTCTACGCACCTGGAACCATTGTCCGAATTCTTTGCGCAGTACTTTGCTCCAACAGCATTTGAATATCTTCAATCGTGGTATAGAAGTTTTAATCGTATGGAAGCTAAGCTCGAAGTGCAATACTATGCGCCCAAAATTGATCCGAGGGAATTTTTTCAATACCTTGATAAAGAAATTTTGTAAAAGCAATATACCGGGATTGCGATAAGGAAAGGTGCTCCATGAAAATTAACTGGTTATGGGACATGCGGGTGGATGACGAACATGTGCGAGAGGTGTTAAAAGACAAAAATCATCCTAAATTTTATATTTTTGCTGAAAAGTTGTTTGCCAGAGTCAAGGATACAGAGCTGGTCTTTCAGTACGTTGACAAAGAAACGTTTTACCGGACGTGGGGTTCCATCAAAAAACGTGTCCTTAAAGACGCATGGGCCAAGCCATCCGTGGATTTTTGGCAGGAAGTTTATGAATCGGCAATGGCTGGAAACCATAGGCTTATTTTGGCACATACACTTAAAGTAATTCGCCTTAAGAAGAAGCTGACACAAAAACAACTGGCTGACCGGCTGAATGTTATTCAACAGCATATATCCCGCATTGAATCGGGTCAAGAAAACGTGACCTTCGATACTTTATATAAGATTGCCAAAGCGTTAAAAACTCGTTTGATTGTGAAATTAATTTAAAGATGAACAAAGATTATATACTTGAGATCCGAAGCAAATTAGTTACACCTACAATCGCCCTGGAAAAACTTTCTAAGGACGAAACGGTTCCGGAGAGCTTTATCAGTCTTTCCTGCATGGAAATAAAGAAGGCCGTTGAATTACTGGAAAAGTGCGATATGTGGTTTAACGATTTATAAAAGTCCTTAAGCTGAAACAATCGAGCCCGCTCTACAGTGGGCTTTTTTTTGGGAATAATCTATTACAGATACATTACACCGAGAAAGAAATTTTTATAAATTTTTATACAAATTATATTGAACCATTCTGTTGTACCATGCTAGAATGGTTCCATGAATATTGAGCGGACATATTTTAATAAATTATGGGAAGAGCATAAAAGACCTGAAATATCGATTTTGCTGGGTGCACGGCAAGTAGGTAAATCGACCCTAATGCGCCAGCTGGAAAACAGAGCAAAACGTGAAAAGCTAAAAACAACGTTTTATGATTTAGAACAACCATCCGATCTCAACAGGCTGTCAGGGAGAGCCCGGGATGTTATAGATACGTTGACCAAGGGTGCTGATTGTGTGTTTATTGACGAATTTCATTATCTTGAGAACGCTTCTAAAATTTTCAAGGCCATTTATGACAGTAAACGTCCCGTTAAAATTTATGCGTCAGGGTCATCTTCCTTAGAAATACATAAACATCTCAAAGAAAGTCTAGCCGGGCGTTATCGTAAGCACATGATTTTTCCTTTAACGCTGGATGAGTGGGGCAGAGTTAAGGATTTTCAGGACAGCGATTATTTGATTTGGGGAGGCCTGCCGGGCCTTATCCATGAACCAAAGGAAAGCGACAGGCTCCAATTATTAGAAAATATTTTGAGCGCGTATATCACAAAAGATATAAAAGGGCTGATCAAAGAGGAAAACATTAGATCTTTCAATTCATTGCTATACTGTTTAGCACAATCTCAAGGCTCTGTCGTTGTTGCCTCCAATCTGGCCAGAGAGACAGGCTTAAGCGAATCAACCGTGGCTCGTCATTTAGAAATTATGTCACAGACGTATGTCATGCATTGTGTGCAAAGTTATTCAATGAATTTGGCCAATGAGCTTAAGAAATCCAAGAAATATTATTTATATGACATAGGTATTCGTAATATGATTTTAAAAGATGTCCGGAGCACCGCAGACAGGGAGGATAAAGGCGTGTTGTATGAGTCGGCCGTTTTTTTACATTTACTCTCGCAATTACAGCCAAATATGGAACTCAGATTTTGGAGAACAAAAAAGGGGGATGAGGTTGATTTTGTTTTGATTAAAAATCGAGTGCCTATGCCTATCGAAGTAAAATCTAAATTGAGGAAAGAAATAATACCCAAAGGGATGATTCAGTTTATGAGACGTTATCCTCAAGCTGTTGAAGGGATTATTTACAATGACAATATTCAGCAAAATATTGTCTGGGAGGGCAGGAAAATACATTTTAGAAAATGGCAGGATGCGAGCCGGTTTTAAATTCCATGACCTGCGTCATACTTTTGCTTCCAATCTGGTTTTAAAAGGCGTGGATCTGTATGTTGTCCAAAAACTGTTGGGACATGCAACTCCGAAGATGACTCAACGTTATGCTCATTTAGGTTCAGATCAATTAAGAGAAGCGATTGAAAAAATTGATATACAGCGAAATGGGGTTATGTATGATAATCACTCA
>CAYING010000065.1:0-11164 GCA_964364715.1 uncultured Planctomycetales bacterium | reverse complement strand
TAACTTATATGACCCCTAAATCCAGAGCTGTGCTAGCGACGGTGATCGCGATATTCATTACCCTCACCGTTGTCATGTTCCGTTTTTCCATGGATGATGAACATCCGGTCATTCCGTATAATGCTATTCTTAAGCCGCCGATCTTGGGAGTGCCGAAAGGTCTTTCAATCACTCGGTTTATGGAGACGAGTGATAAAGTGTTTGTTTTTAAAGATGGTAAATAATAATTAACCCTCAGGTTTTAGAATAATTCACCATGCACATCAGACTTCCAGGGACACACGACTGCCCCCAATTGCTCACTCTTTGAAGAGTAAATCCCGCGATGGGGAAAATGATATCGGCTTTTTTCTATTTTTACAGTTTCTCGCCGAATAATTAAATTTCCAGGTAAATTTCTCAAAACGCTCAGAGTGTATTAGAATAGATACAGCTTCCAGGGCAAACTATGCGCATCAAAACCAAAATCGATTACAAAAAAGAGCTCGAATCGGCCAGCAAGACGATGATCATGATCCATGATCCGCAGCTGTTGATCAAGCTGATCGTGCGGATGATCGTCAGCAAGGTCCACGTCAAGCACGCGGGGATGATCATTTATGATCCGATCAAGGACATTTACGTCCTCGACATTTCCCGAGGGGAATCCGGCGTCAAGATCCCGGCCGGATACGCGCGGTTCGATCAGACCAGCCCGATCATAAAATTATTCGCGCAAAAAGAATACCGTCCGCTCACCGTCAATAAAAATGCGATCATCTCCGAGGACGTGACCCGGATGATCTGGCAGGAGTCGGTTTTAAACGGCAAGTCCGAGAACGGCCGGAAAGAACTTTTGCACCAGGTCGGCGAACAGATGCAGACGCTCAATTCCATCGCCTGCGTGCCGGCGTATTATCAGGATAACTTGCTGGCGATCCTTTTGCTCGGCGAGAAGGAAGACAAAAGCCGCTTTGACCAGGAGGAATTGGATTTCTACGCCGCCCTTGCCTCCGACGCTGCCATGGCGATTAGGAACGCCCAGCTTTTCGCCAATTTAAAAAGGGAACTCGAACGCAACCGCGAACTTTTTTTGCAGACGATCCTGGTTTTGGGCTCCACGATCGAAGCCAAGGACACGTACACGCACGGCCACACCGAGCGCGTGACGAATTACGCGGTTTTGATCGCCAGGCAGATGCGTGAAAGCGGCGCGCCGGAGCTGGATGATAAGTTCTTGGAAGTTTTATACATCTCCGGAATGCTGCACGACATCGGCAAGATCGCGGTGCCCGAGGCTATTTTGAATAAGACCGACAAATTGACCAGGGAAGAATTTGATATTATGAAACAGCACACGCTGAAAGGCGAGGAGATGCTGAAACCCTTGTCGGTTTTCAGGGAATGTATCGACGGGGTCAAATATCACCACGAACGTTACGACGGCAAAGGTTATCCGTCGGGCTTGAAAGGCGAGGAGATCCCGATGATCGCCGCGATCATCGCGGTCGCCGATACCTTTGACGCCATGACCACCGACCGCCCCTACCGCAAAGGCTTCAGCAAAGACGAGGCGATCGCCGAGATCCGCATCAATTCCGGCGTGCAGTTCAATCCGAAACCTGTCCAGGCGCTGCTGGAGTTGTACGAGGCGGGGAAGTTATAAAGAGTCACAAAGTCACAAAGTCACAAGTTGTTTTAAGATTTTTCGTGTGACATTGTGACCATATCGACTTATACAAATATGTATTGACAGTATCAATTTGTATGGTATTTTTAGGGTATGTACATCCGCCGCCAGATTGAAAAGAGCCTCCAGGAGTATCTTAAGATATTCCCTGCTGTCAGTTTGACCGGCCCTCGCCAGTCCGGAAAGTCAACGACACTTCGGGAAATGTTCGGCGGCCGCTATACATATGTGACCTTCGATGACCCTCTGACGCTGGATCATCTGGCGCAGGATCCGAAAAGTTTCATACGGCAGTACGGCGACCGTGTCATTTTTGATGAGGCCCAGAAGGCGCCGGTATTGTTCAATTACCTGAAAATGGCTATTGACGATGACCGGCGCAATTACGGCAAATTCATTTTGACCGGTTCCAGCCAGTTCGCTTTGGTTCGGCAGATCACAGAAACCCTGGCCGGGCGAATTGGGGCATTGTCTCTCTTGCCGCTCCAGATGTACGAACTCCCCAAGGTGTGGAGGAAAGACCAGATTCTGAAAGGGAGCTATCCGGAGCTTGTTCATTTGAAATATGAGAATACTGGTCAGTGGTACGGCGCTTATGTCAACAATTACATTGAGCGGGATGTCCGCAATATCGCCAATATCGGCAATTTAAGCGATTTTCAGCGCCTAATCAAGCTCCTAGCGGCCCGTGTTTCGCAGGAATTGAATGTCAGCTCACTGGCCAATGATATAGGGGTCACGGCCAGGACGGTTCAGAACTGGATTTCCATCCTGGAGGCCAGCTATATTGTTTTTCTTGTTCCGTCATATCACAAGAATCTCGGGAAGCGGGTCGTCAAGCGTCCGAAATTGTATTTTTATGATACGGGGTTGGTGTGTTATTTCACAGGCATTGAAGAGGAATCTGTTCTGCGGAAAGGCCCTCTGGACGGCCCGGTCTTTGAAAATTATATTGCCGCCGAAATAAAAAAATGGATCCTGCACCATGGCTTGAAGGACCAGCTCTTATATTTCCGAACCAATTTGGGCATTGAAGTGGACCTGATCATCGAGGATCCGGCCCGAAATGCACTGCGGCTGATCGAGGTCAAGAGCACGGAAACGCCCCGGCCGGAAATGTTCACCCACATCTTAAAAGTCGGGGGGCTGAAAGGGCGCAGCGAAAATTTTTTGATCTACAGAGGGAAGACGATCCCGGATTACCGTGAGGGTTGCCGCTGTCTTAATTATTTTGAGCTGGACACGATGTTTCAGGAAATGAGAGGAAACTGAATTGTGAATTCCGCGCCGCCTTCGGGGTGATTGCGCGCCGTCAAACTTCCGCCATGCTGTTCGATAATTCCGCGCGTGACCGACAATCCCAATCCTGTCCCGCCGTCTTTCGTGGTGAAAAAAGGAATAAAAAGATTTTGCAAGTCTTTGTTTGGGATGCCGGGGCCGGTGTCCCGGACAGCTATCAGCAGGCAGCTATCAGCTTTCAGAGATTTTTCTGATGGCTGAGAGCTGACAGCTGACAGCCTTACCGATACCGTCAGTTTCCCTCCGCCCGTCATCGCCTCCAAAGCGTTATAAAGGATATTGATCAGGGCCTGGCGGATCTGTTTGGCGTCAATGCTGACGGGAACCCTCGCTATCGGCTCGTAATCCGGCTTTATTTTAATATTATATTTTACGAAGGCGTTGCTTAGCAGTTCAAGGGTCTCATCGATCAGGCGCGTGATGTCCGTCGGGGTCCGTTTCGGCGGGCTGGGTTTGGCGTAATCGAGCAGGTTGTGGACGAGGTCATTGATCCGCGTCACTTCACTGCCGACGATGCGGGAAAATTTTTTCAGGAATTCTTTATCGTTCAAACGCTTCGGTAATTGTTCGGCGAAGGTGTTAATGGCTGTCAACGGATTCTTGATCTCATGCGCCACCCCGCTGGCCAGCGTCGCGACACTTTTCAGCTGGTCCATTTTTTCCGCCTCCTGCATTAGGCGTCTATTCTCCTCGGCGATTTCGGCGGAGGATCGATGGAAAAAAAGTTTGTCGACAATGTATTGAATCCGGTTGCGGAGGGGAATGAAGAGTAGGCCAATAAAGAAGGCTGTAAAAATACTTACTGCGATGGATGTATAACCGAAATGCTCGCGAATTAATCTTTCCAGAAGCAGCACTGTAATTAAGTAGAATATTAAAATAACAGCAAGTAGTATGGAATAGGCAATACTTTGCTTTATCGCGATATTGATATCTAATAGTTTATGTACAATAATTGCGTAAGTTATTATGGATAGAAAAATGGTTATTAGGGCATAGCCGAAAGGATAAACCTCCTTCCCATAATTGGGTATAAAGTCATAGCATGCGAATGTTGAAATAATTGCCGCAATCAGTACGTATTTTGCTTGGTTTAACTTTCGAGGATCTTTAATTCTTTTTAGCTCACTTTTTAGCAAAATTAACGGCATTGTAATTGATGGGATAAAATAGGCCAGAAAGACGGGATGGAATTTTCCAGCTGCCGGATAAGGTCCCCAATAAAATTCTCTAAGTCCTGCAACTATGTGATTGGAATTTAATACCAGGAATATTAGAATGACCGCAATAATATTGTTTATCGTATTCATCAACACCCTATGCTTGTAGTCGATGAATTCATAAATGTATCGTGCAAATGAAGGTGATATATATATAATGCCGCAGTAGGAAATTCTAAACCAAAATTGTACCCATTGATTTTCAGCGCCTAAATTATAGAGAACTCCATAAAACGATAGCCACATTGCAAATGAGAAACAGAGTATTGCAAAGCTTTGGTGTACTTTTGATTTTGGATCTTTTCTGAGCGCGAGAATTCCTAGAAGGATATTCCACAGGCCGCATAAAATTGGTGGTATAGAATACGGATTAAGATGCATGGGTGTCGCGCCTCACTGGAAACTCCAATTTGAATACTGTCCCTTGCCCTACAACGCTTTCGGCTGAGATCGTCCCGCCGTGTTCCTCAATAATGTTCTTGCATACCGCCAGGCCGAGGCCGGTGCCTTTTTGTTTGGTGGTGTAAAAGGGTTCGAAGATGTGTTTGAGGTCGTGGGGTGCGATTCCGCAGCCGGTGTCGGATACGGTGATGAGTAGGGGCTCGTGACTCGTGGCTTGCGGCTCGGAAGGGCTTTGCCTGGTCGAGACCGTTAACGTCCCGCCGTCCGGCATGGCGTCGATGGCGTTTAGAAATAGATTCAGAAAAACTTGCTTCAATTTATTCGCGTCAGCCTTGAGCGTGTGATCGCCGGCGCCAAAATTTTTGACAACTTGAATATTATGTTTCGAAAATTGCCCGCCCAGAAGGTTAAGGCAGTCTTCGATGAGCCTGCGGATGCCGGTCTCCTGCAAGGATAGGGGGGATGGCTTGGAAAATTCCAGCAGCTGGGTGACTAAATCATTGATCCGATTAACCTCTTTGCCGACCAGGGTGTTGAGCTGCCGCATAAATTCCGGATTGTCCTTCTTGGCCGGCAGCTGGTCAAAGAACGTTTGGATGACGGTCAGCGGGTTCCGAATCTCATGCGCCATCCCGCTCGCCAGCGTCGCAACCGCCTTCATTTTCTCCGCCTGCGCGACTTCTTTGCGTAAATACTCATTCTCCTGGGCGATTTCAGCCGGCGTGCCTTTGAAGAAAATCTGGTCAACCGCGGATTGAATCTTGTTGCGCAGCGGAATAAAAAAAGCTGCGATCAAAGTTGCGCTAAAAAGGCTGATGAGAAACGATTGATAACCTAAAACATCTTTAAAAAATCTTTCGACTAATAGAACGGCAATTAAATAAAAGAGGGTAATGGCCGCAATTAAGATCGTATAAATAAGGCTCTTTCGCAGAGCGATATTTATGTCCAGAATTTGATATTTTAGTATGGCAAAACTTACTATAGAAACCCAAATAAGTATAAAAATTGCTCCAAATGGATATATTGCAATCCCGAATTTAGGCAGGAAGTCAACACTGGCTAAATAAGCAATGGCAAACCCGATGAGAATATATTTGATCCGGGCATATTCCAGGGGGTCTAGTTTCGCAGTTTTGAGGTGGCGGTACAGGAGCCATACTGGGCGGGTAAGGCAGATTGAAAAAAATATCAAAGCAAGAAAGTATAATGTGCCGGCCTTACCGTAAAAGCCAAAGAAGTATTTTTGTACGTCGTATATAAAATAATTTGTGGTTACAGAGAAATAAACTAAACATAATCCAACAAAATAACTAATATAAAGCAGCCTTTTTTCGTTCTTAAGACTAAGGAGATTGTTAACAAAGTGGTGAAAAAAGACGGGGAAAAGAATGACAACGGCGCAAGCGATTCTGGTCAAGAACAGCGCTTGTGATGCATCATTAGTCGAGTAAACTATTGCATAGCCCATAAGCCAGATTGATAGGAAAAGACACCAGAGGAAAAAAGGAAGCTTGATTTTGTTGTTTGGGCTTTTTATGCATACGAGAATTCCAAAGAACAGGCAGGTCAGGCTCGTTAAGAAGGGGAGTATGGAATAGGCGCTCATGTGCATAGATTTATATTATATTCTTCCCCACCGTCGCGAGGATCTCGTCGCCCTTAAACGGCTTAATCCCGCAATTGCACTGATTTTCCCGATGAAGGATTCCAGAAATCGGCACAGGGCGGGATGAAGCCGCACCTTTTCTTCGAGGGCTCATCGCAGGTTCTTCCCAACCGTTGCTAAGATCTCATCCCCTTTGAACGGCTTCACGATATAGCCGCTGGCACCCAGGCGGACGGCTTCCTGGGCGGTCTCGACCGATTTATAGCCGGTCACGATGATCACTTTGATCGCCGGGTACTGGGCGTGCATTTCCTGCAAGGTTTCGAGCCCGCTTTTTTTAGGCATCTTAATGTCCATCATGATGACCCCAACTTCTTTGTGCGCGGTTTTTAAAAGTTCCAGCGCCGCATCGCCGTTCTCGCAGACCAAAAGGTCGTAGTGGTCGCCCAAAATAAGTTTGAGCGATTCGCGCACCCCCTCTTCGTCGTCGACGATCATTACTTTTCTTGAAGTAGATTTTGATTTTGATACAGACATTTGTTCCTCCTTGTTAAGAAATCCTAAGCACTAAATACGAAATTCTAAACAAATTCAAAATACTAATGATCAAATCACCGAAACGTTTTGGACATTTGGATTTTTGTAATTTGCATTTGTTTAGAGTTTAGGATTTCGTATTTATTCATAATTACAGGCTTACCGGTGTCACCACCCCGATCGCCCGGCAGGGTTTGCTCCCCGGATTCTCAAAATAATGCTCGATCCCGGCGTCAAAGTACAGTGTGTTGTTCTTTAAGAGGGAATAGCTGTGTTTGCCGACATGGACACCCAGCTTTCCTTCCAGGACAAAGATGAATTTTTCAGTCCCGACAATGTTCTGCTCCTTGTTGGTCCGGCCGCCCGGTTCGATCTTCAGAAGGATCGGCATCATCTTCTTCTGCATGAGATTGGCGGTCAGCATCTCGTAGGAAGATTTGGTGTTGTGGCTGAAAACCTCGCCTGCGGCCTTGGCGGTCTTAATGTCCGGCGTCGGTTCTTCCTCACCGAGTCCCCGGTACAGCCGGGTGAGCTCGATGCCGAGCGCCTTGCTGACCGCGATGTGCGATTCGAGCGTGCCGGTCATTTTCAAGTGTTCGATCCGGCTTAAGGTCGCGATCTGAATGCCGCTTTTTTCCGCGAGTTCGGACAGTGTCATTTTTCGCGCTTCTCTTAATTGTCTCATTCGTTTACCGATTAACATAGACCCCCCCATTTTAAACCCCCATTACAATAACCAAGATACAAGGAACAAGGTACAAGAAACAAGATACAAGAAACAAGATACAAGAAACAAGAAACAAGAAACAAGAAACAATGACCAAGCAAGCTCCAATAATCAAATTAATTGGTTATTGTTTGTACCTTGTTTCTTGGTGATTGGTTATTATTCGTACCTTGTTTCTTGTATCTTGTTTTTTGGTGTATCTTTCATTTCAACCTTAATAATGATGCTGGAGAATATTTTCTTTAATTCGTCCGCCTCGTTGTGAAGCGGCGCTATTTCAGCTTGCCGTGTTTCATTGGCTTCCAAAAGTAATTCCAGCCAATGGAGCGTTTCCTTGGTTTCCCTGCGGCTGATGCGTATGCGATTCAGAAAGTCCTTTTTGCCGAGCGAATCATTCGCCTCGCGGTAATTGGCGCCAAGTGATCCGGCGGAGCCCACGATCTGGCCTATCAGGCGAGTATTAATAGGCGAGAGGGGAAGGGTTTTGCAAAGCCGGATTACGGATCTGGCAAATTGGGTCGTTCTGGATTCAAGATCAAAATTATTTCTCATGACTTTTGGTTATTGTTTCTTGGTGTTTGGTTATTGCTTGTGTCTTGTCTCGTGGTGTTTGGTTATTGCTTGTGTCTTGTTTCTTGGTGTTTGGTTATTGCTTGTGTCTTGTTTCTTGGTGTTTGGTTATTTACTGCAAGTATACCCGCCGCTTGACAATTTGTCAAAGCGAACCTCGCGGAATCGCTCGGAATCAATTTATTTTTGATAAAAGATGAAAAATTTTAGTTTCACAAATCATTTAAGCGCAGAGAGTTAAGTTCCCGCGTTATTTTATTATTGACAACACTATTGACAAATAATCAAAGCTATGGTAAGGTTTCGATGTTGAAAGGAATCGATGACGATGAGCGGGCGGGACGGACAAGAGGACGGGATCTTTTTAGGCGGGAATATGGCGGTGATCTACACGATGCTTTCGATCCTGGTGATGATGAAAAAACAGCTGGGGCTGGAGGCGATGCTGGAATATATGGAAGAATATTTACGTGTCGTGGGGGAAGGGAATCTGAAGGTGCAGTTTGCGGTCAGGCGGGCATTGGCGATGATGAGCGTCGAGAAAATGTACCATGATGCAGTGCAGACTAAGAAAAAATTTTAAGCTTTCAGCCACAGCAGTTATTTTGCTAATTTTAGCGGGGCTGCCGGCTGCAGAACCTCAGGAAAACAATTCCGCGCTGTTCTGGCAGAACACCGGAGCCGGGATCCTGGAACCGGAGGTCAAACACATCGCGGCCCATCCCACGCAGCCTTCTCTTATATATAGCGCCTCTCAAAATACAGTCTATCTTTCCGAAAATAGCGGCAAGGATTTTAAGGCCATTCTCCACATCCCTTCCTCCGATCAGCCGATCAATAAACTATTTATTCCTAAGTACAGCCCGGACGATATTTATGTTGCGACGGAAAACGGGGTTTATTTCAGCAAAAACCGCGGCGAGCCGTGGCAGAAGATCTTTCAACCCAGCGAGGAAGGCGCGCATCAGTGCCGCTCGATCGCCTCGTTTGGGGGCGCGATCTATGCCGGGACATTAAAGGGAATGTATTATCAAAAAAATAACGGATTTTGGTGGGAAGCCGGCGGCGCTGGGATAAGCAGCAAGCCGGTTTTCTTTTTGGAGGGTGATGAAAATTATTTGTACGCCGCTACCGATCAGAAGATCTTCCGGATGAAAAAGGGCGAGGAGCATTTAAGCGAAATATTTTCGACCACCGGGCAGGAATCTTCTTTAGCGGAAGAGGCCGGGACCGATGAAGAGGCTGAAGCGGTAAGCGGCCGGATCAAGGCTTTAGAAATGCTTGGTGAGGCGAAAAAAGAATTGTACGCGGCCACGGGCAGCGGGATCTTTCACAGCGCCGACAACGGGGAAACCTGGCAGAGGCTCAACTCCGACGGGTTGCCTTTGGACAAGGTGACTTCGCTCGGCGCTGTGAAGGGTCAGGCTGGAAGCCCATGGCTTTTGGTCGCGACGGCTGACGGGGCGTTTTCCTTTGACGGCGGACGCTGGGCCTCGCTGTACAAGGGGCTGGTCAGCAATCAGATCAATGATCTGCAGATAACCTTGGATGGACGGATCTTTGCCGCGACCGATCGGGGATTGATGGAACTTAAGAAGGAAGTGTTTTCAGCGGCTGCATTGGCGGATATTCAAAAAATTTTAGCCAAAGACCCTTCGATCCAGCAGATCCATAAATGGGCGGTCGATTACGCCGAAGTTCATCCGAATAAGATCAAAGGCTGGCGCCGGGCGGCGCGGGCCAAAGCGTTCTTGCCGAAGCTTTCGCTCGATCTCGATCGTGAGGCCGGGGAATATTATCACTGGGACTCGGGGCTTAATCCTGACCAGATCGTTAAGGGGATGGACTATTTGGACTGGGGAATGAATCTGTCGTGGGATTTCGGCGAATGGATATGGAACCCGGACCAGACGTCGATCGATTCGCGTTCCAAATTGATGGTGGAACTGCGCGAAAGCGTTCTGGACCAGGTGACGCGGCTGTATTTCGAACGCCGGCGGCTTTCGGCGCAGGCGGCGATGATATTAGATCCTCAATTGTCCTTTGACCAAACGATGCGCATCGATGAATTAACGGCGTTGATCGACGGGTTTACGGGGGGGAAGTTTAGTGAAGCTATTGAAAGATCTAGAATAAGTGACCAGTGACTCGTGCCTAGTGACTCGAAAAAATGGGAATAAGTATGAAAGTGCGTGATTACAAGGATATGAGAGTTTGGCAGAAGGGCGTTGACATTGTTCAACTTGTTTACGGGTATACCGGTAATTTCCCTGCCAATGAACGATACACCATGACAAGTCAGATGAGGCGTTCAGCTGTTTCGATCCCGTCCAATGTCGCGGAAGGGTTCGTACGACGTTATACAAAGGAATATGTGCAGTTTCTGTATGTTGCGTTGGGATCGTGTGCTGAACTGGATACTTTAGCGGTCTTGGCAAGAAATAAGAAATATCTGGATGAAAAAGATATGAATGACCTGACAGCTTCACTGAATTATGAAATGCGCATGTTGACGAAGCTTATTAACCATCTTGTGAACAGTCCCGAGCCACGGATCACTGGTCACAAGTCACTGAAACTCGAAGGGAGGTGAACGAAATGAAGAGATTATTAATGACGATGCTGGCGTTTTTGATCTTGTCGAACGCGGCTTTCGCTGAAACGGTATTCGCTACCAAGAACGGTAAAAAATATCACAAGCCGGACTGTGTTTTCATAAAAGATCGTAACGCGAGCGAGGTGGATGACAAGGACGCGATCGCGAAGGGTTTGAAGCCGTGCGGGAAGTGTTACAAGGCTGATGAGGAGGCAAGTAAAAAATAAGTCAAAAAGTCAAATGGTCAAAATGTCAAAAAGTGCAGGAGAGTGTTACTTTTGACTTTTCGACGTTTGACCGTATGACCTGAATTCAAAGAGGCGCTTCATCAGAGTTAGTGAGAGGCACTAATGTTCGGTGGTCAGCTGAAGTGAACGCAGTTGAGGTATTAGAAACCAGGGGAATCGAGGCCGGCGCCTCTTTTTAAAAGTCAAAATTCAAAAGGCAAAAGTGAAAAGTCAAAAGGCAAAAGGGAATATCAAGCGTCGTAAAACGGCGCCGCACTTTTCATTTTCACCTTGCTTTTCAACTTTAC
>CAYING010000064.1:0-11243 GCA_964364715.1 uncultured Planctomycetales bacterium | reverse complement strand
CGCCTTGGGGATCAATATGCCGGCGCGCAGTGTTATCTTCGATGAGCTGCGGAAATTTTATGGCACCTTTTACGGGCCGCTCAAGACGCGGGATTTTTTTCAGATGGCGGGGCGGGCCGGCCGGCGTTCGATCGACGCGGAAGGGTTTGTTTTCTCGCGCATCAATCCGCATTATATTTCACCGCAGGAATTGGAGCGGATGATTTTTAGCCAGCCGGAAAAAATAAATTCGCAATTTAACGCTTCGTACGCAACTCTGCTGAACCTCTATCAAAATTACGGAGAGGATTTGTACGGCATTTATCCGAAATCGTTCCACTATTACCAGGTAAAACCGTTCTTGCGCAAACAGGCGGTGGATTTGATGAAGGCCAAGGTCTCGGTCTTAAATGACCTCGGCCATATCCATGACGAGCAATTGACGGTGAAAGGGACCTTTGCGTCCAAGGTGTACGGCTATGAGCTGCTCCTTTCGGAAATGTTCGAACAGGGGATATTGGAAAATTTATCCGTCGAGCAGCTGGGCATCCTGGCGGCCTCGATCGTGTATGAACCGCGCAAGGGGACGGACAAACCGGCGATAAGTTCCGCGGCCCGGGAGATGGAATCCGTCACGCGCAAGATCAAACGCTCGATCCACAAAGTCGAGAACCGCCACCGTATCGGAAACTTAAGCAAACGATGCTATTTCCATATCGTTCCGGCGATGGAGCGGTGGATGAAGGAAGAGGATTTTGAAAGTATCATGGAAAGGGCGGACGCGGATGAAGGGGAGATCGTGCGTTTTTTCAGGATGAGCATCCAGCTTTTGCGCGAGATCGGCGACACGCCGGTTTCGCCCAATTTGAAGACCCGGCTGCATCAGGCGATCAGCCTGATCAACCGCGGCGTGGTCGATTCCGAGAAACAGCTGAGGAGCTGATTTCTTATGCCGAAGGTTTACTTGATCCCGAATTTTTTGCACCAGGATGCCCCGCAAACGGTCCCGGATTATATTGCCAAGATCGTCAGCGGGGTCCGCTGTTTTGCGGTCGAAGAAGGGAAGTCCGCCCGGATGCTTTTAAAAGAGATCAGTCCGACAATGCCGCTGGCGGAATGCCTGTTCTTTGAGCTCAGTGAACATACGTCTCCGGAAGATATCAAAACATTTTTTGCCGGGCATAAAACGGAAGATATCGGGATCATTCCCGAGGCCGGCGTGCCGTGCGTCGCGGACCCGGGGGCGGAACTGGTCCGTCTGGCGCATGAACATCATGTTGAGGTCGTTCCTCTTGTCGGGCCGTCGTCGGTCATTCTGGCGTTGATGGCCTCAGGCCTGAACGGGCAGAATTTTGCCTTTAACGGATATCTGCCGAAGGAAAAAGACGCGCGCGTTAAAAAGCTGCGCGAACTGGAGAGGCGTTCGGCTTTCGAGAACCAGACGCAGATCTTTATGGAAACGCCTTATCGGAATCAGAACATTTTTGACGAGATATTGGAAATATGTGACCCAAAAACGCTTCTGTGCGTGGCGGTCGACATCACTGCCCCGAGCGAATTTATCAAGACCATGCCGGTGGATGCCTGGAAGGTCACAAAGATCTCGCTGAATAAACGCCCGGCGCTGTTTTTGATCCTAAAAAATAAGAAATAATTTATTTAATCCTCCTTTTTTGTGCATAATGAATCTATGGTCATCTTTCCTCTTGTCTGGCAAGACTTCGCCATCGGTATCCTTTTGATAGCCCTCGCTGCGGTTGGCGTTATTATTTTCCGTCTCCGTGATCGCCTGCACGAAGAGATCCGCAAAAGCCATTTTCCGCTTCTGATCGCGCTGCGTGATGCCTCTGATCGGCGGGTATATCTCCAGAATGACAGTTATTGTTATGCTAAAAATATTCGTATCGCGGATGTCCAGCTTAAGGTGGATTATGGTTTCAAGAAGAATGTCACGCTGAAATTTTATCCCATTGAGATGCTTCGTCCTGGAGAGAAAGTGTTGATGCATTACCGTGTCTTTGACGGGGAAGATGAGGTCCATGTGGACCAGGTTGTTTATCTTCTTTCGAATAATGCCGATCCGAGCGTTGAGGTCTTTGTCGAGTATGAAAATCTGGAAAATATTACATTTAAAGTGACGTTAGGTTATCGAAGCGGCCAGTTCTATATCAAGGGAACAACAGCTCAAAAGTGATCAGCTGACAGTTGCTTCCAACAAGGCTCCGACAGTTATTTTGAAAAAAAGGCGACAACGTGGTGTTGGCAAAAAACACTCAAGGCGATGTGTTGTATGCCTCAAGAAGGAGGAAGAAGAATGATGTATACCGGTCGACGATGGATCATGATTGAGGTGCATATAATGTTTTTTTTGATTTTTTCAGTTTTTGCATTTTCACCTTCGGCTACTGCCGATGAACTTTCCGATCTTAAAGTTCAATTCATGCAAATGCAGGACCGGATGCAAGAGCAGGCAAAGCAAATGGAACTAATGCAAAAAAAGATTGAGATGCTGGAAACCAAGCAGCAACAAGCGTTGCCGGCTTCTGCCTCTCAGCCTGACGAATCGACGCCCCAGCCTCTTCAGGCTATTTCCGAGAAAGTCGAAAAACTGGAAGGTGACGTGGGTTTCCTGCAAGCCCAGCAGGACACCCAGGCAAAGTCGCTGACAGAAAAAATTGAACTTCATGTTTACTCCGTTCTTGAATTCGAGGATTTTGAGAAAACTAAGTCGTCTTACGATGGCCTGAAAATGGAACTATTGGCAAACGCCCAGTTAACCGACAGGCTAAAGACTTATTTCGAGCTTGAGTTTGAGCGGGCAGCTAAGACGAGCATCGACTCATCAGGCACCTCGCGTCAGGGTGAGGTGGAGCTGGAGGCTGGATGGCTCGAATATGCCATTAATGACCAGTTTAATCCCCGCTTTGGGGTGGTAACCGTTCCTTTTGGAAAGTTCAATGCCTTAAAGCATTTTGAACCTTTCCGGGATTTAACGGACCGGCCGGCAGTTTTGAGGCGCGTCATTCCATCCACCTTGTCTGAGGCAGGAGCCGGTTTTACCGGAAAAAATCTTTTGCCAGGAGGTACGCTGGGGATTCTTCCGGATGGATTTGATATGGGTTATGAACTGTTTTTCATCAATGGGTTGACGAATGAATTCACGGATACAGGCACAAGAGACGCGCGCGGGGCATTCGGCAGTGATAACAATAATAACAAGGCTGTCGTAGGCCGTCTGGAAATTTCTCCTTGGGAAAATCAGGAGGTTGGTTTAAGCGGATATCGCGGCGCCTATGATAATGACGGGCACAATATCAACGGTTTTGATGTTGACTGGGAGTTCAAGAAAGGCCCTTTTGAGTTAATCGGAGAATACGCTTTATTGGATGTGGAGGAAGGGGGTTTTGAAAGCGATGGAGTAACGGCCGTTCCTGATTATTTAAACGGTTATTATCTGGAGGGGCATTATCATTTCTGGTTTGACTTTTTAAACAAAACGTTCCTGGGCAGAAATTTGGAAGACCCCACATTTACCGCTGTCCTTGGCTATGGTGGTGCCGCTATCGCCGATGACGGAGACGCCGGCCTTGGCATCAACAAAGAAGACCGCTGGACATTGGGCTTAAATTACCGGCCGGTTGAAACTTTTGTTTTCAAAATGGAATACCAATTAAATGACTCCAAAAACGAAGCGCTTGAGCGCGGGGATAACAACGGATTTATAGGTTCCGTCTCCGCGGCCTTTTAACCCGGATTTTGTCCCCCTTGGGGACAAAATTTGGGATTAAGGAGCAAAATGAAAAAAACAATCATGCTTCTGTTATGTTTTTTGATTCCTTCGGATGTTTATCTGCTTTTCACAAACGGGAGAAAATTCGCTTGACAAAGACGTATCTGTATGTTTTAATCCCTAATAATTACATGAAGGGGGTATACAAATGGTATCAAAAAATACTATTTTGACGGAAAAACGGATTAAAGACATAGAAGATATTATCGCTTCTTCAGGTAAGATTGCAGCCACCAATGACATTCACAAGGCTATAGGCAAGCAATATTCGAGATTTGTCTTTAAAAAAAGGATATACGAACTCAAAGAAAAAGGCTGGCTTATTCCTTTAAGGAGAGGGCTTTATTTTATCTCGGATATCTCTTCGCGGGGCTTTGTCAATATCTCGCCCATTGTTATTGCCGGCGCCTTTGGCAAAGATTCTTATGTTTCGCTGGATTCAGCCCTTAGCCATTACGGCTTTTTCGAACAGATGCTGCGCGCTGTAACCTCAGTGACAACGCTTAAAACCAGGAAGTACGTTTTTCAAAATAACACCTATCGTTTCTTGAAGATAAACAAAAAACTGTATTTCGGCTTTAGGACGGAAAATATCGAAGGCTACTATGCAAAAATCGCCGAACTTGAAAAAGTGGTTTTAGATTATCTCTATTTCAAGAATGACACTTATTCCATTGATCTTTTGCTTGAGAAATTACAAAGAGCGAAGGACACGATTGACTTTAAGAAACTCTTTACTTATGCCAGGAAATTTCCCGAGGCAACCAAGCGGAAATTAGGGTTTATTTTAGATGTATTAAGAATCGATACCGGAGAATTGCATGCGATCATAGAGGCAAAGGGTTACAGCAAACTCACGCCCGGTTCAAAAAAATTTAACGCGAAATGGCGGCTCTATTATGAAGATAGATTTACTCAACAGGCCTCAGCTTGAAGTTTTAAATAAACGAGGGGCCAGATATAATTTACAGGATGCTGAAAAGGATTATTTTTTGGCGGTCATTTTAAGCGTTCTCTATCAATCCGGATTAAAAGACGTTCTTATCTTTAAAGGGGGAACGGCCATCTACCATTGTTATTTAGACCAGATCCGCTTCTCAAAGGATCTGGATTTTACCGCGAGAACTAAAATAAATCTATCCGATATCGAGAATGTGTTTTCAGGCATTGAAATATTTAAATTGAAGGATTGGGAAGAGAAGAAATTCGGGTTAGCGTTCTCGGTGCAGTACCGGGGCGTATTAGCCCAGCCGGATACAATCGAGATAGACATTAACACCAATCAAAAAGTATTGCTTGCGCCGAAAATAATGGAATACAAAAATTATTATGGCGTCAAATTGTCCTGTCCGGTTATGGACAAAAACGAGATCTTTGCCGAAAAAATACGCACCCTTAATGACAGGGCAAGACCCAGAGATCCCTATGACTTGGTTATATTGCAGAAAAAACTAGGGTTGAAACTCGATGAAGGGTTGGCGTTGCTGTCGAAAAAGGAGATGTTCAAGCCGTTAAACAGAAAAAGCATAGCCGAGAATTTACGGATATCACAGGAGAGATTTGAGGACGAAATGGAAGAATTATATTACCGTGAACCGGTGAGTACGGCGGAGATTAAGAAATTGGCTGATGAAATTTCGCAAATGATAAACAAAGGATGAGCGTGGCGGCGTTATTCTCCTTCGCGGTTTGATACAGTATTTATACAAAAATGAAGCGCTCGAACGCGGAGATAACAACGGATTTATAGGTTCCGTCTCCGCGGCCTTTTAAGGAGCAAAATGAAAAAAACAATCATACTTCTGTTATGTCTTTTGATTCCCTCGGATGTTATCTGCTTTTCACAAGCGGGAGAAGATAAAGTCCTCGTCGTTATCATAAATAAGGATAACTCTATCGATAATCTGGATTCTCACGAATTAGTCAAGATTTATAAGGGAGAACAGCAAAATTGGCCCGGCGGACAGAAAATTGTTGTCCTTAATTATCCTTATAATGCTGTAGTTCGCTCCCAGTTCTACGCTATTGTCCTGGACGCCAAACCCACCCAGAAATATTTTCTAAAAGGTTCCCCCATCCTCTTTACGCCGATGATCTTGGAATCGGAATCGGCGGTTTTAAAGTTTATAGCCCGGATTCCCGATGCCATCGCTTATGTGTATCTTGACAAGGTGGATGATACGGTAAAGGTTGTAAAAATCGACGGTGTTGCCCCGACGGAAGACGGATATAAATTGGGGAATACGTCTGCCGGTAAAGATAAATGAAAAAGGGTTCAGGAAGATAAAGTATGGCAAAAAAAACATTCAATATACGTTACAAACTTTTAGTGATTTTCCTTTCGGTGTCTCTTGTTCCCATTGCCTTGATGGGTTTTGTTGCCACACAGAAAGGCCAGAAGCTTCTTAAGGAAAGCCTGGGCTTAAGCCTGCGAGAGGATGCCTCTCATCTCATCGAGACAATTGATCGGGAATTGTTTATTTGGACGCTACATATTAAGACATGGAGCACGCTTTCTGTTATGCAGGATGTCTTGGCCGATGATCCGGATGGGCGTATCGCGGAATTATTAGTCAATTCGAAAAGAGAATATGGTATTAATACAGAAATCTTATGCACAAACAACAAAGGCAAAGTGATTGCCGCCACGAAACCCGAAGTTATCAATCAAGATGCCTCTGAGGAGGAGTGGTTCATAAAGATGCGGCAAAAGCCAGAACTGCAATCGGGCGGTTATCACTTTGACTCTTTGTTGAAAAGGGAGGCGATTGAATACGCATATCCGATCTTTGCCATTTTTGATCCCACTCAGGTCATTGGTTATCTTTCATTACACGTTTATTTTGATGAATTTCACAAGATGATTGATTCGGCCATGGTTAGTGACAAAGAACAGAATAGGTTTAATTATATTTTGATGATCAATAACAAAGGGGAAGTGATCGCGGCCCCCCGCTTCTTAAGGGAAGAAAAAGGGGAAGCCTTGTTCCGGGAGAATTTAGCTTCTCTCGGATACAAATCAGCGCGGGAGGTAATCGCGGGCAAAGAGGGTTATCTTATTGAGAAGAACAACTCCCTTAAAGGGCGATGGCTTACAGGGTATGCCAATTCTAAAGGATATCAGAATTTTAAAGGTTTTGGATGGGCGATCCTTGTTATGCGTAACACCGAAGAGGCCTTCGCGCCTTTAGACAATCTCCGCAACCAATTTATCGGAATTACGCTGAGCGTAGCCTGTTTTGTTTTATTCCTGGCTTTTTTTATTTCATACGGGATTACAAAATCGATCCGCAAATTGATTTTCATCTCCCGGGCCATCGCCCGGGGTGATCTTTCCCAAACTATCGAGATTCACACGAACGATGAGATCGAAGAGCTGGCTGAGGCTTTCAATTCGATGAATAGTGATCTTAAAATGTCCACGGATCAGCTGAAAGCCGCAAGGGACTATACGGAAAAAATACTCAAACGCATGATTGATACGCTCATTGTCGTCGACAGGCAGGAAAAAATAAAAACAATCAATCCCGCGGCGCTTGATCTTTTAGGCTATACCGAGGAAGAGCTCCTGGGGCAGTCTTTGGCCATTCTCATCGGCCCGGAGCAGAATCTAAGCAATATGATTTTAGAAAAGGGGATCATCCGCAACCAAGAGGTTTCTTGCAAGAAAAAGGACGGGACACCAGTCCCCATGCTTTTTTCCGGCTCAGTCATGGTTGATGAAAATGATCAGTCCGAAGGGGTCATTTTTATTGCGAAAGATATGACCGAGATCCAGCGGATACAAAAAACGCTGGACCGCCTGCAATCCCAGAACAAGTTGATTTTGGAAGCGGCGGGGTATGGGATTCTTGGGCTGGATCTGGAAGGAGGGCATACCTTTGTTAATCCCGCCGCCGCAAAAATGTTAGGATACGAAGCGGGCGAGCTCATCGGTAAACCAAGCCATGCCCTTTGGCACCATACCCGGGCCGACGGGACTCCTTACCCGCGGGAAGAATGTCATATTTATGCGGCTTATAAAAAGGGAGTAGTCACCCATTCGGATACTGAAGTGTTTTGGAAGAAAGACGGCACCAGTTTTCCAGTTGAATATACCAGCACTCCGATTCAAGAGGGAGGCAAGGTCACAGGCGCCGTTGTGACTTTCAGCGATATTACAACCCGCAGGAAAATGGAAACCGAACTGAAGTCGAAACTGGAGGATTTAAAACAATTTAGAGAAGTAACGATTGACCGGGAAAATAAAATGATTGAACTGAAAAAAGAAATTAACAAGTTGTCGGAAGAATTGGGGCGGCCGGCGCCGCACGATTTATCGTTTTTAAAAAGTTAGGGGCAATGTTATGAAAAATTATCGGCCAGTAATTCTTTTTTTGATTTTAATGGTGGTTTTTTTTGTGCCGTCATAGCTACACCGACAGGCTCATCGAGAGAAAGTTTATAAAAGCGAAAAATGAATAAAATTAAATTCCAGCAGAGTTTACTGCTCAAGATTTCTGTAATGATTCTATTACCGACGCTGGTGATGTTAATAATCATCGGCTTTTATTCGTATTCTTTCACCAGGATATTGTTGCAAGATTTTATTATGGAAAATGAATTAGAAATCGCCAAGCACGCCATGAATAAAATTGATCGATCCCTGCATGAACGTTATCTTGATATTCAAGCTACCGCAGGGGAACAGTCTTTCAGTAATTATCTGTTGGATTACGCCGGAGGGACGGTGGATCAGAATAAAAAGAGCGATAATTTGAAAAGGATCAAAGATTTAGCTATCGTTACCGGCCCATGGAATACTTTATTTGTCGTTGATCCGAACGGGGCCGTTATTCTCGCCACGGATGAGGGAGAAATGGAAAAACCCCTTAATCGATGGTATTTCAAAAATATCGCTTACGAGAAGGCGATGAAAGGAGAAGTTAATAATTCCGATTTTGTCATATTGAAGCATACCGGCGAGCCAGCCGTCGTTTTCGCTGCTCCGGTTAGGGACATAAGCAATCCAATGAAACCGATTATCGGCGCTGTCGTTGGAGATTTTTCCTGGACGGCTGTTTCTCAGATTTTAGATGATATTTCTGACGATAGTGTTGTTTTACTGAATCATTCCGGAGATATCATTGCCAAAAATATGACGTATGATCAAGGAGGGAGGAGCGTATTTGGCGAACCTCAAGGCAAGACAATGGTTCATCAACTCAACGAGGGGCATTCAAAATCAATGGTTATCCCTCGCAGCCGGGGCCTTTTTTCAGAAGATATGTTAATTTCCCTGGCTATTCAGGAAGGGTACTTATCTTACAAAGGCAGCGGCTGGGGTTTGGCTTTAATCCAGCCCGCCCGCCTTGCCTTTGCCTCAGCTAATAAAGCGGCCGGGCAGATCGTTCTGATAGTATTATCCATTACTGTCCTAATGTCCGGTGGAATTCTATTTATGATATACCGGTTCGTTATTCAACCGATCGACATGTTAACCAAAACCGTTCGGGATATTTCTTCAGGGAATTTAACTAAGAAAGCTTTGGTGGCCACGAATGATGAAATTGGCCAGTTGGCAATTTCTTTTAATGATATGACAGCCAAACTGCGGGATTCCTATGAAAGCTTAGAGGAGAAGGTGAAACAACGAACGAGCGAGTTGCGTGAGGGCCAAGAGCAAACTCGTTCGATTATTGAATCCGCTAACGATGCTTTTGTCTCCATGGATGAAGAGGGGCGGATTACAGGTTGGAATTCCAGCGCTGAAAGGATTTTCGGCTGGCCCCGTTCAGAAGTTATGGGAAAATCGATGACAGAAACAATCATCCCCCCTCGATATCGCGAAGGTCACATTAATGGTCTAAAACATTTTTTTAAAACGGGGGAAGGCCCTGTATTAGGGAAAACATTAGAGCTTGCGGCGTTACACCATGACGGCCATGAGTTCCCCATAGAGATCACCATTTGGTCTTTTCGGGTTAATGAAAAACATCAATTTAATGCCTTTATCCGCGATATTTCGGCACGAAAGTTGGCCGAAAAAAAGCTGCGTGGAATTCTGGAAGGCGCCCCCAATGCTATGGTCATTGTTGATAAAAAAGGAGAGATAGTTTTGGTCAATGCCCAGGTAGAAAGGCTTTTTGGCTATGCGAGGAAGGATTTAATAGGGAAGCCTGTCGAGGTTTTGATGCCTGAGCGTTTTCGAAATACACACGTCAACCACAGGGGGGGGTATTATATGAATCCTCATGTGCGGCCCATGGGAGCGGCACATGATCTTTACGGGATGAGGAAAGATGGCCATGAATTTCCAATAGAAATCAGCTTAAGTCCGATTGAAACGGAAGACGGGGTTTGGGTTATCAGTGCTATTGCCGATATCACCGAGCGCAGGAAAGCGGAAGAAAGGATTCAAGCCGCCGCCTACCGGTTTAGAACGGTCATTGATTCCGTCGGTGACGGGATAACCTTTAGCGACAGCAAAGGGTTTTTTTTCATTTACAATTCGCGGATGCAACAAATTACAGGTTACACGATGGACGAAGCCAACCGCTCCGGCGATTTTATTCTTCTCCTCTACCCGGACGCCGGGGAACGCCAAAAGGCGGTTGAGAATTTAGACAAGGTCATTGATCACGGGATCTCCGAGGAAACGGAAACAACGATTCAGACGAAGGACGGCTCCAAAAAAACGCTTCTTGTTTTAACGCAGAAACTGAAGTATCAGGATTCGGTTATGTTTTTGAGCGTTTACCGCGATATCACCGCGCGCCAAAAGGCGGAAAAGGCGTTAAGAGATGCTAACAAGGAACTGATGGCAGGTGAGACGGCGTTAAAGAATATGGTTTATGACTTCAAAAAAACCCATGATGAGTTAAAAAATACTCAAGCACAGCTCCTTCAATCCGAAAAACTGGCCTCCATCGGCCAATTGGCCGCCGGGGTTGCCCATGAGATCAATAATCCGGTGGGATTTATCAGTAATAATATGGAAATCCTGCAAGAGTATATTCAGGATTATACAAAAATTCTGAGAATAATCGATAACCTAAAAAGACAAATTGAAGACGGGGATATAGAAAAGGCCAGATTAACCGTCAGTGAGCTTAAGAAATTTGAGGAGGAAATCAATTTGGATTACATCATGAATGATGTGAATACATTATTGGAACATTCAAGCCGAGGGCTCGAGAGGATCAGGAAGATCGTGATGGATCTAAGGACGTTTGCCCGGGAAGAAAATGCGGAGACGATGGAGTTCGCTAAAATTGAAGAAGTCATTGATAGTATTTTAAGCATTGTGCAGAACGAAATTAAATATAAAGCTGAACTGACAAAAGATTATGGAGATACGCCTCTTATTAAATGTAATCCGCAGAGATTGGGGCAAGTATTTATTAATTTACTTGTTAACGCTTCCCAAGCGATAGAGGAAAAAGGAAAAATTAATATAAAGACTTATCGGCAGGATAAGTATGTTTGTATTGAT
>CAYING010000063.1:0-11308 GCA_964364715.1 uncultured Planctomycetales bacterium | reverse complement strand
AGGAAAAATTGGGCGTTTTATTTTTCAGGGTGCCCTTGACAGTTGGCAGAGTGGGTTGTACACTTGCATTGACAAAAACGGATTGTATCTAGTATCGCCGTAACTTGTAAAAGGTAAACCATTCGTAAGGATGGGGCACAAAGCTATAGGGTCCCGCAGTTTTCGCACGATGCGGGATTGCCAGTTACCAAGTTAGGATGTGGTATGTGACCTATTCTTCGAATAAAGAATAGGTTTTTTTATTGGAAATGAATTGACATCACATATTGCTCTTATAAAATGAAATCTGTAGTTGATCCAGGCCGATGAAAAACGGTCTATAGCCCGAAAGATTAAGGGTGAGAAGCAACTTGTCATCATTCTCATCTACACTTCTTAAGTCTTCTGGACCATAGATGCAGTCGTCGGCTGAATTATGATCCGGAAAGGAGGAACACATATGAGAAAAAATAATCGAGGTTTCACGCTTGTTGAAATCATGATTGTGGTGGCGATTATCGCCCTCTTAGCAGCGATCGCGATCCCGAACTTGCTTCGGGCCAAGATCTCTGCTAACGATGCGTTAGCCAAAGCTACTCTGCGTTCGTTGTCTACATCGTCAGAAACTTTTGGGACAGCTAACAACGGTAATTATCCAACGAGTATTACCGCGTTGACCGGGGCTACACCGCCGTATCTGAGCCTCAACCCGTGCGGTGCTACTTTGTCCGGGTTCTTTTATACCTGCTCAATGACTGTGGGCGGGTATGCGTTCGACGCGAATCCTGTCACGCCTGCTACAACGGGTACCACATTATACATGATGAGAACAGGTGGTATCTTAACACCGTAATTGTGTACGGTTGATGATTGGTTGGCAACGAAGGGGGCCCTTTTAAAGCCCCCTTTCGTTTCTCAAAAAAAGATTCTAGGGAAGAGAGTGAAATAAGGCGAATGAGAATATACCGCAGAAACAAAAAAGAGATTTCGCAGTCAGGTTTTACGCTGGTGGAGTTATTGGTGGCGTCAGCCATTTTGGTCATCACGATCGTTGGAATATTGATCAGTTATGTTCGTTCTTTGGAATTGGCCGAATTATCCAGAAATTCATCGGTCGCCATTAATGCTTCGCGCAGTCGAATTGAGCAGATGAAGAACACGGCTTTCGCGCAGATTACAGCGAATTTTAATAGTGTGACATTCACGGTCCCCGGCTTTAACGGGATCGGGGTGGCGTACGTTACGACGGTGAGCACGAATCTTCTGCAAGTCATTACAACATTTTGCTGGAAGCAGAGGAACGGCCTGGTGGTGGGAGAAGATAAAGATTTGGACGGTGTGGTTGACGCTGGAGAGGACTTAAACGGGAACGGAAGATTAGATTCCCCGACCCAAATTATCAGCGATATCTATAACATATGAAACGGAAAAATAGCCTAACGATGTCTCAGGGGTTCAGCTTGGCCGAGCTGATGGTCGTGGTATTTGTTCTCTTGGTCGTTGTGGGGGGAAGTTTTACGGTGCTGTCATCCGGCCAGTCAGCCTGGTTCACGGCGGATGCCACGATGCAGCTGGAGCAGGAATTGCGGCAAGGCCTTACCAAGGCCGGCAGGGAATTGTCCGAGTCCGGGATGGATCAGAATAGTGTGATGCAGGTGACCATTACCAACAGCGGCGGCCCCGGAAATTCAGACCTTGTTAAATTTGCGATGCCGGTCGTTTGTCAGGCTAACGGCAGTGTCATTGATGTGAATGGCGATGTGGCTTATTGGCGGGCGCCTTTGACGTTCGGCTGTACAGGTTCCAGTTGTATGGATGCCGATAATGATTGTAATACGATCGATTATAAATCGCTTGAATACCGGGTCGATAACAGCAGTCAGTTGGTGCGGCGGGTTTTAAATAATATTGATGCGGTGGTCCGGACGGATATTGTAGCGAGTAATATCAATGATTTTCAGGCAAGCTTAAGCGCCAATCAAAAAGTTGTCACCTTGACATTGACCGGACGAACAAATTCAGCGTTGAACAGAACCATCACGGTTTCTAAAAATGTTGATGTTAAATTGCGGAATAATAGATAGTTGTTCTTTAAAGAGCTGGTTGGCCCTTTCGGGCCGGAGGTGAGTTATGAGAATACGAAATGAACGCGGAATTGCCTTAGCTGTTACGCTTTTGGTGATCGTTGTCCTGATCGTTTTCGGCGCTGTTTTCGTGATGCGGACGGTCACTGAAAAAAATCTTTCGGACCGTCAGCGGATGTCGGTGAAGGCCTTTTATATTGCTGAGGCCGGCGAGCATATCGGCTTGGACAGCCTGAACACTATTATCAATACTCATATGCTTAATACTGTGAACACGACGAACCCGAATGTTTTGGCTAACCGGGCCCAGACGGCCGTCGGCAACGGCGACGGTATCGGCTTTTTGATCCAGCATGCCGCAAATGGAGGGGCCGCGCAGTTCACCCTGGTCGGAACACAAGCGGAAAGTAACGTTTCGGCTACGAGCTTCGGGAGCGGAAATTATTCCTACAAGATCAGTGTGACCGAAAAATCCGATCCTACGAGGGAAGCAACCGATACATGGAAGTTTCCTTATTACTACAGGGTCGAATCGACTGGAACCTCCAGCGGGGAATCCAAAAAAGTTGTCGTCAGCGGGGATTTTACCGTCGAGGTACAGCGGGATAATTTCGCGAAATATGCGTTATTCACGGATCACCACACGATGCCCAGCGGGTCAACGGTTTGGTTCACCGATAAGACAAATTTCGCCGGCCCCCTTCACACCAACGAACGCTACGCTTTTGCCCGTAATCCCAGCGGAACATTTGATGGTGCAGTTACCCAGCAAAATCTGCAGGCACGTTTTTATAATAATGGGAGCTCAATTTTAAGCAATTCAAATAGCAATGGAACTATTGACGTGCCGACGTTTAATTCAACGTATACCCGTAGTGCCGCTCAAATTGTTTTGGCTTCTTCGGTGCAGAAACAGGATTTGATCGATCAGGCGCGGGGGGGAGATACGACGACAGGCAACGGCATCTTTGTCGCCAACAACGGAACAGCCTTGACGGGCGGGATTTATGTGAGTGGGAATTCCAATGTCACGTTGGCGGTGGATTCCAACGGCGATGCAAAATATACAATCCTTCAGGGGAGTACAACAAAAAACATTACGGTGAAGAAAACACAGAATCAAACAGTTGTCGAGACCGTCGGGGTGGGCAGTACGACGTATACCGGTCTTCCGGACGGCGTTGATGATCTGGGAACGATTATTTACGTGAATGGAACGGTCAGTAGTTTGGCCGGAACAGTTCAAAGGGATACTGAGGTCACCATTTCCAGCGAGAATGATATTGTGCTCTCCAATCATGTGGTTTATCAGGAATACAACGCGGCGGTCGGTACGCCCGGCACTGTGGGCTATGTTCCGCCCAATGCCGACGATAAAACAAATTTGCTGGGCCTCGTTGCCTGGGGAGGGAACGTCCGGATCGGGACGAGTGCCCCAAATAATGTCAATGTCCATTCGATCGTGATGGCGCGAAACGGTATTTTTACAGTTAATAACTATACCAGTACCAGTGTCGGATCGCGGGGCGTTGCGACCTTGCTCGGTGGGTCCATCACGCAATTCTATGGCGCTTTTGGATTATTTAACGGTTCAAGCGGGGCTCAGGTCGCCGGGTACGGACGTAATTTCGTTTATGACAGCCGGACTTTGCTGGGAAAGTCGCCGCCGTATTTTCCGAGCATGAATACTTTTGTTGCCTTTACCAATGACTTGACGGATAAACTCATCTGGCAGGAAGAAGGATCATAAAATGAACGACAAACGGACAATTTTAATCTGGGGCGGGTTACTGGGTGTAATGATTACGATATTTTTGATGAATAACTGGATCAATGGCCAGCTGGAGGAAGACCCTATGCCAAGCCAGCGCGTTGTCCGGCCTGCAGTTCCTTCAGAAAGAGTACAGCCATCTTATCCTATCGTCGCCGTTGCGGTCCAGGAACTGGCCACGGCGGAAGATGCACTGGCCGCGAACCCTCAGGAAAGTGCCCAGCCTGGACAGAATGAAGCCGAGGACCCGAATATCGTTTACGAAACTCCTCTGGTCGATCCTATTCTTCCGCAATAATCTGTAAAAATAAAATTTATTTATCGTTTATTGCAAATAATTTTGTTAAAATGATGTCACTTAAGTGATTATGAATATTTTTATTTTTTCAGAGATTCAATGAATCAATTCCTTGACCAATATCTTTCCTTCGTACGTAAACTCCTGCCGCAGAATGAGTCTGGGGCTACCTCGATAGGTTTAGATATCGAGGCTTCTTCCTGCCGGATGGTTGAATTGATTAAACGCGGCAATTCTTTTGAGATCGTCCAGTGGGCCAGCCAGGTTATCGAGAACGGCGATACAGCCGAAGCGATCCGATCTCTATTGGGAAAAACCAAGCATCCCTCCCGCAACCCCGTTTCCACCGTGCAGGGGAAGGGAACATTGATCCGTTGTGTCAGTATGCCCCGAATGCCGGTTGAGGATCTGCGTAAGTCTCTTTCCCTCGAGGCGGATAAATATTTTCCGTTTGCCCAAGACCAGGTTTATACCGATTGCTACATCCTTGATCCGGATTCTCCGGACAAGAAGATGAATGTTCTTGTCGCAGCGTCGAAAAAGGATATTGTCGACAGCCGGGTTAAATTGTTGAGCAGTGTCGGCCTGCAGGCAGATTATATTACGTTAAATCCGGTCGCGATCGCCAATGTCATTCATACCTTGGGCACGGAGGTGCTGGCGGCTCATAAAAATTCCGAAGGGGATTCAGGCTTGGCGGTTTTGCATTTAGGAGAGGGCTTAAGCAATTTAGTTATTTTTTCAGGGCGCAATCCGAAATTTAACCGGGATGTTTTTATCGGCAGCCAGGACCTGGTCAAAAGAGTGAGCAATGCCTTGCGGATCAGTATTCCGGATGCGGAAAATCTTTTAGGAGATCCCAAGGATAAGCTGCCGGAGGTTTGGATCGCCTGTGAATCTTCACTGATGAACCTGATCTCGGAGATGCGGCTGTCGTTTGATTATTTCACGACGGAATATAACGCGCATATTAAAACGCTGGTTCTGACCGGGAGCGTCACAGCGGTGCCTGGTTTTGTGGACTATTTCGCGAAGAATCTGGATATCAAGGTGGAAACATGGAACCCGTTCAGCGGATTAAAAATAGCCGACGGCGTGTCGAAGGATGAATTATTCAAAAATGCCAACCGTCTATGGGGCGCTTTAGGTTCGGCGTTATGTCAGTATGATTGAAATTAATTTGCTGCCGCCGCAATTGCGGCGCAGAAAAAAAGGCCGCGGACTTTTGGGCGGTGGATTTAATATCCCCCGCGAGGTGATCGTCGGATTGGTGGGGGGATTGTTTGTTATCCTGCTTCTGATATCGATCCTTTTACAGACGACGATCTTTATAAAATTTGTCCAGCGCAAAGCCCTAAAAATGGAATGGGAAGAAACCCTGCCTTCGAAGACCCGTGTTGATGCCGTTATCAGCCAGCTGCGGAATTTGCAAAGCAAAGTCAAATCCATTGAAAATATTACCGGGGCCGAGGATATTGTCTGGTCGACAAAGCTTAATGATATCAGCGACAGTGTCCCGCGCGGTGTATGGATCAAAAGTATTATTGGAAATGAGCAGAGGTTGGCGATCGAGGGGAGTTCGGTCCGCAAGATAAAGGATGAGATGATCAATGTCCATGATTTTGCCGCGAATTTGAAGGCACAGAAGCATTTCTCTAAGAATATTGACAATTTAGAAGTCGGGTCGATTCAAAGACGAAATATTAAGAATATCGAAGTCGCGGATTTTTCGATCACGGCCAATGTCGTTACGGCCGGACTGCCGAATACAGCCGGTGAAAAAGCAAAATGATCGCGTTGGATAAAATAATTTCTGGGTTGCCCCAGATAAATGAAAAGAACCGCAACTATGTGATGGGCGGTATATTGCTCGCTGTTTTTGCGGTTTATTATTTTATCGTGATGCAGCCACAGCTGGCTGCCCTGCGGGCGTTGAACCCGGAAATTACGATATTTAAAGAAGATCTTCGGAAGGCCAAAGACGATATCGGCCGATTGAATCTTTATTTAAGGCAGGTCAATGAGCTTGATGAGACAGTGAAGGTGCTCGGCGGGCAGGTGCGATCCAAAGAGGAAGTCCATTTGATCTTGGAAAGTATTTCGGTATTGGCCAATGAGGACCGTATCCGTGTTGAGCAGATGGCGCCGGTTTTCGACGGGCAGCAGCAGCTTTTAAAGACGAAGGAGGGGATTTATTATTCCCTGCCGATCACGATGGATGTCCGCGGCGGGTATCATGATTTCGGGAGATTTTTGAACGACATCGAGAACAATCAGGTCTCATTGAAGGTGAAGAAATTTTCCATTGTCGCGAGCCCCCAAGACAATTTGAAGCATGTCATTAAATTAACCTTGGATGCGATCATTATTGAGGCTGAAAAAGAATGAAGCGAACAGTATCGATTCTGATAATGTGGTTTGTGCTTGCGGCAGCCGCTGTTTTTGCCGAGGAAGCGGCCACGTTCCTTTACGATGACCATGGCCGGCGCGATCCGTTGTGGCCGCTGGTTACATCCAGCGGGGCTGTGATGAATTATGAAACAGAAGTTTTTGTGTCGGATCTGGTCTTGGAAGGCATTATTGTCGAGACGAACGGGAATAACCTCGCGATCGTCAACGGGATGGTTGTGAAGCGGAATGATCCGGTTGGGCAATACACGGTCGCAGAGATTTCCGCCAATGCCGTCGTCCTGATGAAAGGCCAAGAAAAATTTACTCTCAGATTAAAAAAGGAGGAATGATATGTTGAAAAAAACAACCGTCATCGCGGCAGCGGTACTGTTCGGTTGGACAGCTGTCTATGCTCAGCCGATGGTGAGTGAAACAGCCGTCGAGAACGCTGCACAATCCGCCGACGAGCCGATGGCGATGGACGATCCCGCGGATTCGATCGAGCAGGCAGCTCCCCCGGCGGCTGAGACGGAAACAGCTGAACTCTCCGCGAAACCGGCGGAACCGCCATCCGGATCATCAGGGGCGATCAGCCTGGATTTCAGGGAAGCTGATATCCAGAATGTCTTGCGGATCCTGGCCTACAAAAGCGGGGTTAATATTGTGACCGGCCCCGAAGTCACGGGCTTGGTGACGATCCAGCTTAAGGATGTCCCGTGGGAACAAGCTTTGATGGTCATTCTTGAAACGTACGGTTACGGGTATGACCGGCGGGGGAATATCATTACGGTCACCACGATCGAGAATCTGAAGAAGCGCCGGGAAGACGCCTTGGTCTTGTCGGAGCAGATACCGCTCGCGACGCAGACATTCCCGATCAGTTATGGTAAGGCTGCGGATATCATCGCTTCTCTTCAGAAAATGAAGACTGACCGCGGCAGTGTCAATTATGATGAAAGAACGAACACGGTCATTGTCCAGGACATCCCGGAGCAGGTTAAGCTGATCGGGGAAGTCATCGCAAAATTGGATCAGACCACGCCGCAGGTCCTGATCGAGGCCAAGATCATTGAGACGACCTTGAACAGCCAGGATAACTTGGGGATCGATTGGATCACCAAAGTGAGTCTGGCAGGTTCGAAAAGACCGGTGGAATGGCCGTTCACTCAACACTCAGAGGGAAAATGGTTAAAATTTGCTGATTTTCCGGCAACGCAAACCACAGATTTTACTTTTGGAACGCTGAATTTTGCTCAGGTGCAGGCTATCTTGGAAATGCTGCGAACCAGAACAGACACCAATATTTTATCGAATCCGCGCATTGTGACCTTGGATAACCAGCCGGCCACGATCAACGTCGGCAGCCAATATCCGATCCCGACGTACACTTACAACGAAGATCAGGCCAAGATGCAGGTTTCCGGATGGGAGTACAAAGATATCGGTATTATTTTCAAGGTCACGCCGCACGTGAATAATAAAGAATTCGTCACGATCGATATTGAACCGACCATTACGGAAATTTTGGATTTCGTAACGGTTGAAAATACGTCCATGCCGCGGCTGAGCAATGAATCCGCCAAGACAAAGGTCATGATCAAGGACGGACAAACCTTGGTCATCGGGGGGCTTATCAAGACGAAAATCACCAATGTGAAAAAGAAAATGCCTATTTTGGGAGATATTCCAATCGCCGGTCTGCTTTTCCAGAAATCGGAAAAGGGGAATGTTAAGACCGATCTTTTGGTCTTCATTACTCCGCATATCATCAACCCTCAACCCAATGCCCCGTCCGAGGCTCCAAAAGAGTAGAGGACAAAAAGAGATTTTACGGTATAATCATCAATTCTAAAGGAATACGATGAAGCTAAATTTTATTAATATTTTAAATTTTCATAGGAGCTATTGTGGCGAAAGAAATCCTTATCCAGATCAGAGCCGGCGAGCGGCGTGTTGCGATTTTAAATCAGGGGAAGTTGGACGATTTTTATATCGAGCTCGACCGCTATCAATCCATTTTAGGTAATGTTTATAAGGGGCGGGTGGAATCCATCCTCCCGTCCATCAACGGCGCATTTGTCAACATCGGACAGGAACGCAACGGTTTTCTTTATTTAACCGATGCGGTGAACCCTCTGGTTGAAGAGGATGAAGTGTCCGGTCCCCGTCGATTCCTCAACAAGTTGTTGAATCGTAAAAGCCCTTCCGCTCACTCCGGCAAGAAAAACAACGGGCCGGCCCAACTCAAAGAAGGCCAGGAAATTCTGGTACAGGTCGTTAAGGAACCTTTTGGGAACAAAGGCGCCCGCTTGACCACGCACGTCAGTTTAGCCGGACGTTTTGTCGTGTATATGCCGTATGACAAGCACCACGGTGTTTCCAAGAAGATCGAGGACCAGGAAGAACGTCAGCGTCTGCGCGAGACCTTAAGTGAACTCACTTCCGATAAAAGCGGCGGTTTTATCATCCGTACAGCTTCTTTGGAGCAGGGAAAGAAGGAACTGGTCCGTGACGGAAAATTTCTGTCCAAGATATGGTTTCAGATCACCCGCCTGGCCCAAAAGAAAACCGCGCCGGCTTTGATCTATAAAGAGTATGATCTCCTCTGGAAAGTGGTCAGGGATTTTTTAAAAGGCGATGTGAGCGTGATCCTGATCGATTCAAAGGAAGAGTTCCATAAATTGCGCAAGATCGTTTTTACTCTGATCGGCCGGGAGATGGTGGATAAGGTCCAGTTGTACTCCGGCACCGCGCCGTTGTTCGATTTTAAGAACGTTTCGAAGGAGTTGGATAAGATCTATGACACCCATGTTTATCTGAAGTCAGGGGCTTATGTTGTCATTGAGCCGACGGAAGGCTTGATCGTTGTCGATGTAAACAGCGGTAAGTTTAAAACCCGCGCCTCACCTGAAGATGCCGCGTATATGGTGAATTTGGAAGCTGCTCCCGAAATTGCCCGCCAATTGCGTTTGCGGGATCTCGGAGGGATCATTGTGATCGATTTTATTGATATGTCCCGCGAAGACCATAAACGTAAAGTTCTGGCAGCGTTGGAGGAAGCCTTGGAGCAGGACTATTCTAAGACTGAAGTCAACAAGATCTCACCGTTGGGGATCGTGGAAATGACGCGCGCCAGGACCGGAAAGACCCTGGAGGCGATCTCCTTTGAGCCCTGTCCGTATTGCCATGGCCGCGGCCGCATCAAGATCGATTAAATAATCGCAAAAGGCAGGAAAATAAGGATTGCTTGATTTTTCCTTAATTTAATTTTTAGGAAATAAATGCTAATCCCTATTCCCTCCGATAAATAGTTGTTTGTTTGAGGAAAATAGGGATTGACATTTTTGATTTTTAGTCTATTTTATTGTGTCTAAGCGGCATTAAACCAGTGGAGGTTTTTATGTACACAATCGTGCAGGTCGGATCATTACAATACAAGGTCGCTCAAGGGGATACTATTGAGGTCAACCGTCTTGACAGTGAAGCAGGCAAGAGCATTAATTTAGATAAAGTCCTTTTCTATGAGGACGGCGCTGATGTCCGCATCGGACAGCCGTATTTAGGCGATGTCAAGGTGACCGCGAAGGTCATCGGTGATACGCTGGATGATAAGAAAATGTCCTTCAAGTTCCGCCGCCGCAAGAATTCTTCCTGGAGAAAAGGCCATCGCGCCCAATTGACCGAGCTCAATATCACCCAGATCGCAGCGTAACATCCTATGGCATTCGTCGACGAAGCAAGGATCATGATTAAGGCCGGCGACGGCGGTAAGGGATGCGAAAGTTTTTATCAAGACAAGCGGACCCGCTATCCGAAGCCTGACGGCGGAGACGGCGGTAAAGGCGGCGATGTCCTTTTTACCGCTGACCGCGGGATGCAGACGCTTTTGGATTACCGTTTCAAACAGCATTATCAAGGCGAGCGCGGCGGGCACGCCAGCAGCAAGAATAAAAAGGGTAAAGACGGCCGGCATTGTATCCTTCGCGTTCCGGTCGGGACCATACTCCGCGATGAGAAAACACGCCTGCTGATCAAAGACCTCATCGAGGAAGGGCAGTCGGTCATCGTTGCTAAAGGCGGGATGGGCGGCCGGGGGAATGGCCATCACCGTCCGCTGACACTGCCTCACCCCGGTGAAGAGCGAACGGTTCATCTTGAACTGAAAATCATTGCCGATGTCGGGCTCGTCGGATTCCCCAACGTCGGAAAATCTACTCTCATTTCAGCCGTTTCAAAAGTCAAATCTAAGATTGCCAGTTATCCGTTCACGACCAAACAGCCGATTTTGGGGATCGTAGAAGGCGATGATTTTAACTTTGTGATGGCGGACTTACCCGGCCTGATCGAAGGCGCGCATGAAGGCCGCGGCTTGGGAGATAAATTTCTTAAACATGCCGAACGCACCAAGATCCTGGTCCATGTCCTGGATATGGCCGGCACGGAAGAGCGCAACCCGTATGAAGATTTTAAGAAGATTAATCACGAGCTGGAGCAATACAGCGACGACCTTTCCTATAAATCTATGATCGTTGTGGCGAATAAGATGGACCTGCCGGCCGCCGCGGAGAATTTGAAAAAATTTAAGCGGAAATATAAGGGTGAGATTTTTGCTATTTCCGCTTTGGAAAAAAGTGGTTTGGATAAATTGATCAGCAAGATACAAAAAATCCTATGCACTTGTTCTCCTCAAAAACATTAGATGTAACAAGCCTGCCTGCCGGTAGGCAGGTACTTATCCCAATTTCATCTATACGATAAATGGGATTAATAAGGAAAATTGGGATG
>CAYING010000062.1:0-11400 GCA_964364715.1 uncultured Planctomycetales bacterium | reverse complement strand
CCAGGATCACGCGGTTATTACCCCCACGGACGAAATTCTTTTTCGCGATCGAATAGGCCAGTTCAATTCCCTGTCCTCCGGCTGTTGAACCGCCGGCCTGCAAACGGTCTAAGGCAGAAAGAACTGTCCACTTGTCCGCTCCGGTCGCAGAATCCAGCACCAACCCTGCCGAGCCGGCATAGACAACGATCGAAATACGGTCCTGAGCTCGCAGTTGATTAGCCATCATTTTGAACGCTTCTTTGACCAACGGTAATTTATTTGCCTGTGCCATAGATCCGGAAACATCGATCAAAAATACCAAATTGCTGGCCGGCAAATTCTGGCCTTGTATATTTTTTCCTTGAAGACCGATCAAAACCAGATTATTTTGCGGATTCCACGGGCACGGCGCTGATTCCAAGGCGATCGAAAAGGCATCACCCCAATTCGGTTGCGGATAATCGTATGAAAAATAATTGATCATTTCCTCAATCCGTACGGCATCAGCCGGTGGCAGCTGTCCCTGAGTTAAGAACCGGCGGACATTCGCATAAGAAGCCGTATCTACATCGATTGAAAAAGTGGACAGCGGGTTTTGGTGGGCGTCAAAAAATTGATTCTCAGTTATTTGCTCGTATTCTTCGGTATTCGGCTGAATATACCCAACCTCAACGCTGCCCCTAAAATATTCCACATCCTGTGGATGCGCGGC
Source organism: uncultured Planctomycetales bacterium (assembly GCA_964364715.1). GTDB lineage: Bacteria > Omnitrophota > Gorgyraeia > Zapsychrales > GWA2-47-8 > CAYING01. Next base: position 10,706 of record CAYING010000062.1, on the reverse strand, counting down.
GGGAGGAATCGTTCCGTAGATAGTATCGACACTTGCTCCGGCTGTTTCTTGCGCAATATACGCCGAAGATTGATACCCGCCAGCAGTCCGCATTTTAAGCCCTCCTTGCACCGCTGGCGCGGCTGGCGCCAGATAATCCGATTGCAGATAATATGGTTCATACTGCGCTTCTTTTCCAGCTTTTAGCGCGGCAAGCTGATCGGTTTTTCTCAGGCCGCTGACCGACGCTGGAATATTTCCTGCAACCGATCCCAAAGCTTTTGCGGCATTTCGTGCCATGGCGACCTGCTTCGTAGGATTTTTGACATAAACCTGCTGAACAGCGACTGCTAAAACAATTATAAAAATACTGCCTGCTCCGACCGATAAAACTAAGTCGCGTGTCTTCATTTTTCGTTCCTCCCTCGATTCTAAACCGGTTAAGTTTTTCCGAACATTTTGCTCGGAATCGAAGGAGAGAGCTTCGTCGCTCCACGTCTTGAGCGATGCGGATATTTTTTTTAATTGAGAAAAATACGCGCGGCACTGCGCACATTCACGAATATGCGCTTTGGCCTGCCGGGTTTCGGCAGGGGTTGTTTCGCCGTCAAAATAGGCGCTGATCAATTGTTTCATTTCTAAATGTTCGCTCATCAATATCCCTCCTGCATGAAGGATGACAATTCTTTGCGTAATTGTTCGCGGCCGCGGAAGATCAAAATTTTCACATTTTCGACACTACACTGCATGATCTCACTGATCTCCTGATAACTTAAATCTTGGAATTCTCTTAACACTAATGCTTCCTTTTGATTGAGCGGCAATTTGTGCATGGCCTTTTGAATTTCGCTTGAAATTTCTTCCTGAATTAAACCTTCATCTGCCGTTCCCGAAGCGCCCTCCACCACCCATTCTTTTAATTCACCGCTGGTATCACTTTTTACCCACCAGGAAACGGTCTTTTGCCGTTTGCGGATACAGTCAATACAAGCGTTTCGGACAACCGTGAACAGCCAAGTGGTAAATTTAGCCCCGAGCCGAAATTGATAATTTTTATCAAAAAGCCGCACAAAAACATCGGACGTAATGTCTTCGGCATCAGCCCGGTTCGCCAAGATCCTGAGGGCGTAATTAAATACCTTCTGCTTGTGACGGCTGAACAGCATCTCCATCGCCCCTGCGCTCCCCTGGCGGTACTCCTCGATCAGTTCTTCGTCTCTCGGTTCCATATCCTCATCTTCGAAGCTCTCTCCTGCTTCTCATTGGATTAAACGCGGAGGTTGGCGAAAAGTTACAAAAATAATGTTTTAATTTTCGAAGAATTAAAGCAGTAAATGATCAGGCCGTTTAAAAGGATGCTGAGCAATGCGGTAAAAATGGGGGCTCCGATTATGATCAGATAAACAGCGGAAAAGATATTAAGGGACAACAATATGGTCAATGCTTTAATGCTCCAGGGTTTAAATTTGTAAAGATTCCAGAAAATGAAGAGCTGGAGGACACCAAAAAGAATGTCCAAAACAGCGGTTTGCATAATTCCCAAGATCACACCGCGTATCCCGCCGATGCATCCGAGCGCGATCAAGATTTGAGCCAAAACAGGCCATTTTTTAGTATCCATAGCATTCCTTTCGTTACCAATCGATCGGGAAATAATCTTTTAAAAACTTCCCGTACCAATGCTGTCCGCTTAAGATCCCGTAAAAAAACGGGTCACACACCCGCGCGGCTCCATCCACGATGTCCAAAGGCGGCTGAAAATCATGTTTTTCCTGTTTGAATTTTGCAAGAACGGCAGGGTCTTCGTCCGTGACCCAACCGGTATCAACCGCATTCATGAAAATTCCATCTTTTGCCAGACCTGCGGCGGCAGTATGGGTTAACATATTGAGCGCGGCCTTGGCCATATTGGTGTGCGGATGGCGGTCAGCTTTTTTAAAACGATAGAACTTCCCTTCCATCGCAGAAACGTTCACGATATGTTTTTTGCCGGTATTGTCCCGTTTCATCATGTTGCTCAAGCGATTACACAACACAAACGGCGCGATCGCGTTGATAAGTTGCAACTCAAGCATTTCAGCTGTTTCAATTTCTCCGAGACGCAGACGCCAGCTGTTGGTCTGACGCAAGTCCACCTGCTGTAAATCCGCGTCCAACTTCCCTTCCGGGAAAATTTCTTTCACCGGCAGGCCGTCATCATACGCATACGGAATCTGACTTAACTGTGCCGACGCCTGGATCCCGACACCAGGCATTTTTCCGGTCCAGCTGATCGCCAAGGTCGGCTCATTCGCTAAATTCGGTTGCGCGGCAGAAGAGAGTTTATTCTTACAATCTTCGAACGGTTTCAGCAATTTCTGGACGTCAGCGGATAATTCTTGAAACTTCAAACGTTCATTGGCCATAAGATGGCTATAAAACCCCGGCGGTCGGCGAACGGTCTGAGCCGCATTATTGATGAGTAAATCCAAACGCGGGTATGTCTGCTCGATATACCGGCAAAACAGTTCAACACTGGGCGTGTGCCGCAGGTCCAAACCGTAAATATGCAGACGGTTTTTCCATACAGCAAAATCATTCTCTTTCGAATACCGTAATGCCGAATCAATCGGAAACCGAGTCGTCGCGATGACCGTGGCTCCGGCGCAAAGCATCATCAGAGTCGCCTGATATCCGATCTTTAAACGCGAACCGGTGATCAGAGCCACTTGACCGTCGAGCGAAGCGGTCTGGAAACGCTTTTGATAATTAAGTTCCGCACAGTCCGGGCACATCGCGTCATAAAAAAAATGCAGGCGTGTATATTCTTTTTTGCAGACATAACAGTTACGGGGGGAATTTAATTCAACATTTTCAAACCGTATGGCTGTATCTGTTCCACTGATCATGGTTGGCGCGGTAAAAACTGGGGCTTCCTTTGCCGCGCGGATCCCGGTCGAGGCGCGGGTGCGGCGTTCTTGAAGGGCGAGCCGTCGGCGTTCCAGTTCGCGGATCTCGGATTTCCGTTTTCGGAATTCACCGCGAGAGGGCCGCGAAAGCCGGCCGGCGGCTTTCATCAAGGCAACCCGCTGCTCCTCGGATAATGCGGCGAGCTGTTCGCTGTCGGCCAAAAGACCTTCTAAAACTGTAATACACTCTTTTATTTCATTCCTAATATCTTTTTCCATTCGTCCCGCTCGTATCCGTACTTGGTGTAATCGATCTCCAGGGCTTCCATATCCGCTTTCATCGGGCCGTGGAACCCTCCGGGCGTTTCGGTAAAAAATGCGTCGACCATATCTTTTTCCGTGATCTCGCTGCGGCTGCCTTCCCGGGCCAACGCCTCCGCCTTTTTCAAAACTTTTTCGTGGGCGAGCGGCCGCATAAAAACAGGCACCTTTTCGATCATGGCCTTGAATTTTTCCTCGGCGTTTTTCTCCCAACCAATCTCGTTCACACAGCCTCCCTGTCTGCCTCAGGCAGACATCCTCCAACAGCGGTGGGCCTTCCGGTTGCGGTAGTCTTCAGGGATCGTTTTCGGCGTGATTTCCATTAAATGTTTGACTGAAAGACCTTCTAATTTCGGTTCAAAGCGCTGATGGTTTGTTGAAAAGAATACGGTTGAGCCGGGAACCATCAATTTCAAAACATCCTTGATCAATGCCGGATGATCAATGTTGACATCAAAGGCCTGTTTTTTTAACTTGTCCTCAAAAAATGACGGCGGATCGACAAACGCGAGAGTAAATTTTCGGCCCTGCCGGCGAGCCTGATCTAAAAACATTCCAGAATCGGATTGAATGAATGTGTGCTGCTCCCCTGCCGAATTATTTAATTTTAAATTATCTTTAGCCCAGTTAATATAAGTCTCGGAACGATCAACAGTCACGGTCGATCGGGCGCCACCCGCCGCCGCGGCGCACGTGAACGCCCCGGTATACCCAAAAAGATTTAAGAAATCTTTATCTTTCGCAAGTTTGCCGATAATGACCCGCGTATCGCGGTGATCGGAAAAAAGCCCGGTGTCTAAATAATCGTCGAGGTTTACCCAAAACGTCAAATTACGTTCCTGAACTTTAAAGCGCTTTCCCTTCGATCCCATTTTCTGATAACGCGGGCCTTCCTCGGGTTTGGTCTGCCGTCGCTTCATATGGACATGATTTTCAGGAATGTTTAAGGAAGCTGCGACAGCTTTAGCCATTGCCGGGAGCCACTCCGGCCCGGTCTGCCAGCGGATATATTCTCCGATGACCGCATGGCCGGCATACCAATCCACTACGGCCCGGACCTCTTTAATATCCCAATCGTATAATCGGAAGCATTCGATCCCTTGACGCTTAAATTTCTTTGAAAGATGACGAAAACGATTTTTGAGGCGGTTGGAAAAAATTTCGGCGTGGTAGGCGGTCTTCTCCGGCGTGACCGAATGCGGCATGGACGGCAAAATCAGTTTTGGAAATCGCTGCATATCTCATCGCCTGCGGTTTCTGTCTAGTTAATAATGACCTTAGTTCCCTCCGGAATAAGGTCAAAAAGTTCTTCCGCGTCTTCATTGTGCATCCGGACACAACCCGAGGAAACCGACTGCCCGATCTGGTCCGGATGAATTGTTCCGTGAATACCATAACTGTCCAAATTAAACCCCATCCAGCGTGTCCCCAGTCCGTTTTCCGGATCGCCGGGTTGATACGCCTTGCCGTTGTGATACCAGATCGGATCGACCAATTTAAGTTTGATCGTGTAGGTGCCGGACGGTGTGGCTGTATCCATTTTCCCCGTTGCAACAATATAGACCTTCAGGATACGCTTATCCGTTTTTAGAACAAGTAAATTGCGGGATTTGAGGACCAAAATGGTGAATGGCGCATTCCAAACTTTTAATTTTTGCCGCAGATGAATATTTTCGCCGGAAAGATCATTGAGCTTTTTGATCAGAGCGGACGTTGTGCGGAATTTCTTTGCGATCTTCCCCAGCGTATCTCCGGATTTAACTTCATAAAACTTAACTTCCAAGCTTGGGCCATTTTTAAAAACTTCCCAATCTATCGAATTAGGAAGTTTAGAAGTGTCATACGGAAAAGAATTCCCCGATTGATCTTTTGCGGGCGAAGCCCAAACCGGGATTGCCGCCGAAAGAAAAATGACCACAAAAAATTTAGCGATATTTGTCATATTTTAATCCTATGTGATGCATAAACGGTTTGAACTGCGACGGGATTTTGAACCCCCGGAACTCACTGGCGCATTTGTAACACACCGCCATGGTCGTCACTTTTCGATATAAAAGCCAATCGATGAGGGCAAAGACCGGCAGACTTAACCCGTAACTCCAGGGAACGAGTACGATGCCGACCAACATAATACTACAACCGACAAGCTGATTAAAATCTTTTTGTATCCAGAACTGCGTACAGCCGCACACCGGGCAGCGTTCAAATATCTTTTCTATCTCCCCCGCTTTTCCATAATCTTTTCGGCAGTATGGGCACACGATCGGCTGCCGGGCAACTGCCTCGATCTCAAAAAATTTCCGGCACTGTCCGCATTGATGAGTGATCGCCGCCACTAAAGAACAATCCCGAATTTAATCAGATAATATTTATAGGTCATATCGCCGATGATGACGGAAACCAAAAGCGCATACAGGATACCGGTTGAGGCTTGGGTGTTTTTTACATCCAGCGTGCCTTTGACAAAATAGATACACCCCAGAGGGAACAATGTTCCAAAGAATACAGCGAGCCATAGCAAAAAACCGTCGACTCGCAGCATAAACTGGAAAACGGAAATGACATCACCGTCAGAGATCGTTCGCTGCGTCAGCGCTAAAATGACATCCAGAACAGCCCGCAACGCCAGAAAACCGGCGAATGTATATGTGGTCCGCCGCAGATGCTCGATCGGTAATCCAGGCGCGTTTAAATACCAATGCCCGAGGTTCATCGCGAACAATGAACTGCAGAAAATAACACCGCCTAAAACCAGCAGCCCAAAGGCTGCAACACTGTGGAACCAAAAAAGGCTCAGCTGATAGAGCAAATAAAATCCGATGATCGAAGGTATTGTCAGCAACACCGGTGACGCCGATTCTTTTGCCCAGCATTTCCAGGAGACCGCCAGCAATATCCCCAGCCAAAAAAATGCAGTGCAGGTAAACACATTCCCCGGATGCATCGTCGACAGCGCAGCCGCGCCGAGGCCGCACAAAACATTGGCTAATCCGGTATGAAAACGATGGAAATAATTCTTAAGCGGATCTTTCGCGCTGATCCAAAACGAAAGCGGATAGATCGCCGCAACTAACAGTGCGGTCAAAAGTGAAATTTTAGCTAACATTGCGGAAGATTATTGGGCCGGTACAGCAGCCGGGGCTTCTTCTACGGCCGGTTTAGGAAGCGGTTTAACTTCGAAAGTTTCTTTTGCCGACTTGGGGCTGTTGGTCAGCGTCAAGATGTAATTGCGCAAAACTTCGATCTGCTTATTCTCATCCCCGTTAAAGATATCCTCCGGTCCGGCGCTTTCAAAACTTGCCGGGTCATAGAAGTTCGGCATTTTCGTCCCCGGTAAAAGATCCTGCGGATTCTTGAGCCACTGGCGGATCCAATTCGGTTTTAAACGTTTTTTAGCCAAGGCAAAATTCGGCGCCCAGCTTTCGGCGGATCCGGACGGCATTGTGTCGCCGACAATATGGCATTTTGCGCACGCGAAATAATCATTTGAAAACAATTTCGCGCCTGCTTCAAACTCGTCGGGAGTGAGCGTTATCCCAACAGAATCGACGAATGGGAACTCTTCTTTATCCAGTGCACTGAAAAATTTGATCAAGGCGTTCAAGTGGGCGGCGTTGAACGTATAGGTCGGCATGCGGACCTTCAACCACGGACGGATCTCAGTCGGTTGATGCAGAAATTCAAACAGCCATTCCGAGTGTACCTTTTTCCCTTCGCCGATCAAGTTCGGCGGACTGAAGCTCGTGGTCAAAGCCTGCGCGTCGCCCTCGTCGCGATTATCGAAATCCATCAGCCACTGCGTCACAGTCGGCTGAATCGCGCCGCCGTCACCTTCGATAATGTGGCAGCCTTGGCAATTAAATTCACGGATCAGCTGCTGGCCGTCGCCGATATAAAAATATTCCGTTGTCCGCGGCTTTGCCTTCGCGCCAATGGGCTTATCCTTGACAAAACCTAATAACGCCGTCACGATCGCCTCAACCTCATCGTCACTGAAATGATAATTGGGCATACGCAGTTTTTCATCAGGATTTTTTACTTTATCGCGGTCAAAAATACGCGGCTCTTTCAGTTTCTGAGTGAACCACGCATGCCGGGTACGCTCGATCGGAATAAATCCGAAATCAAGGCGCTCAACGGATTTGCTCCCTTCTTCGGTCAAGTCGGTCCCTATCGGTTTATCCGTTTCAAATCCCGCAATATTGTGGCAGGAGAAACAACCGTAATGGCGGATCAATTTTTTCCCCGCGAACATCAGCTTATCGTCCAAGGTCATTTTTGCCATTTGGCTGTCGGTTTCGGCAACGGTGTTCATTTTAATCATAAAACCGCGCACGATTTGATCCAGGCTCTCTTCCCTGATAGGCGGAATGGATTTATTCATAAATCCCTCGCTTTTGTCATCCGCGAGATACGCGGCTACATCCGCCGCTTCCTCATCGGTCAGGCGTAAATTAGGCATGCGGGTTTCGGGATGATACCGGTTGGGATCCTTGAGCCAGTTATAGAGCCACACCTTGGATGCCTTAGTCCCTAATCCCCCGAGGGTCGGGCCGTGCTCACGGTGCAGCGAAAGGCTCGTCCGCGGACGAGGGGCTTTCTCACCGGGGGCCAAGTGACAGCCAAGGCAGCCGATGGCTGAAACAATCTCTTTCCCCTTCTTCGTATCTCCCCAGGCGGGCATACTGCTCATTTTATATTCTTTGCTTTGAGTAAAAAGATAATGAACAATGGAATGTATTTCTTGCTGTGTCCAGGCAAGCGATTCAGGATTGCGGTTATTGGATTGACCGAAAAATGAGGGCATCCATGTATCATGACGGAATGATTTAGGGTCTTCGATCCAGCGATAAGTCCACTCCTTCGAGGATTTTGAAGCAAGGGACATTAAATCCGGGCCTGGCCGCGGCCACCCTTTGTATTTGTCGATATTATGGCACGTGTAGCAGCCGGTCTTTTCGATCAGTTGAAGCCCAAAATTTAACTTTTCCGCTCCTTTAATCCCGAATTCACCGGCATGGCATTTAAAGCACCCCGCCTGAGTATGCTCTTTAGGAAGCATCGGTGTTTCCCACAGGTGAAATTCTTTCCAGTGATATTTTTTTTCCCACTCTTTACGCTGCTCTTCCGAGGAAGGCACGTGAGCTGTATTGTTAAAATTTGTCCCGCGCCCCCGCCCTCCATGGCAACTTGTGCAACCAAATTCTTCCATCGGATGCGGAGAGTTTGTCTCCAAATACAGCGGAAGATTTGGATGCGTCCTGAAAGGTTGAGGCGCATCTTTGTAATCCGGATTGACGATCCCCATGTGGCAGCTGATGCATCGATCAACTTTTGGGACCTGCATAAAATTGACGTCGTCGCGAATGTCTTGCAGGACAATTTGTTCAATCTTGTAATTCGGATTCGCGAAATCAATGACCGGAAGGTCGCGCACCGCATTGGCGACCAAATTGGCGGCATTCATTTCCGCCGGATCAATGCGGTTTAATTTCCGCTGCAGGATGGCCGCTTGTTTGGCAAGGTTGCCTTCCTGTTTGGTCAGGTCTTTAAGATCTTTCTGACAACCGTCGATAATCGCGGCCTTATCATTTAATTTCTGGTCAGACTCTTCAACCGCCGATTTAAGGTCTTTGACCTTTTTCTGAAGTTCTTCAAATTCTTTTTGTAGATGCCCGAGATCATGTTTCTTATCGACGGCTTCTTCATAACGGAATCGAGCCGCATCCAGCTTGGCGGTTTCGATCCTGGCGTTGTGCTTCAGCCGGTCATTCTCCGCCTGGAGACGCTCGACAACCGCCGCAGCGTCTTTAAAACTTGAACACTGCTCTTTGATCTTGGCTTTTGTTTCTTTAAGCTTTTCAGTAAGCGCCTGATATTCAGGTTGTTTCTCCAATTTATTCTTTTCCGTGTCGAATTTGACCCGTGTTTTTTCCAGCTCCAAGGCGCGGAATTCTTTTTGATAAGTCTTCCATTCGCGGCTGTAATCCGCCATGAACATCCAGACCACCGCGCCAAGTAAAACTAAACTCGCGACGGCAAACAGTAAGTTCAATTTATTGATATTATAATGACGTTCTTGGGATTCGGACATAAGGGTGGTTTTGTTATATATTAAAGAAGAATTCAGGGATTGCGATTATATACTTGATGTTAAAGGCCCACCGCAAAAGCATTTTGATCGGCAAACCGGCGGCCATAAGCAAAAGCACAATAAAAATACTGTAGCGCAACGGCCCTAAACGCTCCGCGAGCCCTTTCAAAAGAGTCTTTGCCAAAAGGAGCGGTGTCAGCCCGAAATATACTCCTAATGAGATGAACCCCCAGAGTTCTCGCAGCAGGATATTCTGCGGCAGGCTTTTTTTTAGGGCGATCATATAAACAAGTTCAGACAAATTAACGTTGGTCAAGGCTTCCAGCTTATGCGGATCCCAATACTCAAATGGCCCGAAGAAGTTCCAGTTCGGCCCGCGCAAAAATGTCCCGACGACGATCAAGAACACCCAGAGAACAAGCCAAAAGAACAAAAAGATCGAAATTGCCATTTTGCGGTCTCGGAAGGAATAATAACCGCTTCCTTTTTCGTTAACATCCAAAAACGGGATCGCCATCATACCGAGGATGATCACGGTCGGGAACACCACCCCGGCCAGCCATGGATCAAAATAGACCAGCATTTCCTGCAATCCCAAGAAATACCACGGGGCTTTAGACGGATTCGGCGAAACGGTTGGATTTGCCGGCTCTTCGAGCGGGGCCTGCAGAAAGATCGACCAGACAATCAACAAGGCTGAACAAAGAATTAAAGCGATAAATTCGATATAGACAAGATCAGGCCAAACCAGTACTTTTTCCTGAGCATCTTCAGCCTCTTTAGTTTTCTTCCCTTCGGCGATACGCCCGTCATTCTCATACGCCTGCTTGAGGCTGAGCCATAAAAAGAAAACGGTCAAAAAGAGAAGGCCGACGATCGGCACATTATCCGGTTTGGTGACGATCAGCCGAAAATTCTGGTCGCTAAGTCCAAAACAGAAAAAGGCCGATAATGTTGAAAAGAGCAATATCCCTCCCTGCTTCGTCCAAAGTTTATAAATGCGTAATCGCTGATTAATCGCATAAAATTTTTCGGTCGGGGGAAAGACGAACGGAAAGATCAACAGCAGCATCGGGAAAACGATCTTGGGATCAGTAATGAGATTAATAAAATGTTTGATATTTTCCATGATTAGGTCGGCCCCGATATTCCGCCGTCTTTGCGGACCCGCCAAAAATGGACGATCATAAAGATCATAATGATAAACGGCAAACCGATACAGTGCAGAACATAAAATCTTAACAACGTCCCTTCGCCGACAAATCTTCCGCCCAACAGCGCAAACCGGGCGTCGCTGGCGCTATGGACAAAGTTTACATCGCCGATCGCTAATAACGCAGAACCAGGCCCGGAACTGCCTAAAAACGGTGTCGCGCCGGCCATATTGGATCCGACCGTGATCGCCCAGATCGCCAGTTGATCCC
>CAYING010000061.1:196-11403 GCA_964364715.1 uncultured Planctomycetales bacterium | reverse complement strand
CGCTTTCCCATCCCCGGGCTGAAGCCTGGGGTGTTATGGGAAGGCGGGATAAAATGCTCAGGACACATAAGATAATATAAGATCCAGTCATTCGCCATTAATGGCTGCGATTTCTTATTTTAAGAAATCACTTCTTCAAGCAGCCATTTATAAATAGGTTTCACCATGATATTCTTACCGTCTGCTCGCACCTTTTCTTCATGGTCATAAGTTAGAATCAGTCCGCTGCTGACTTTCAATTCATTCATGGCCTTAGCCAGAGCATCTATCTCACGGGTTCGGACCTTATCGGCGTCCAGCGATTCAGTCACTTGAATGAGTGATGAGGCCTTATTATCCTGCCTTACAAGAAAATCTACCTCTTTGCCGTCCTCCGTCAAATAATAGTAAATCTCACCCCCTCTTCGCTTAAGCTCACCAAATACCAGATTCTCGTAAAATTTACCTTTATTTTTTGAGAACTGAAAAGCAATCGCATCGACTAACCCGTTGTCGATACAATAAACTTTTTTAGGCGCAACCGACTGTTTTTTAAGCGAATAAGAAAATTTATTGATGATAAATATCAGAAAGCTGTTTTCCAGATAATCGGCGTAACTTTTAACCGTGTTGGGGCTTCCCAGATGAAAAGCCTCTTTAAGACCGTTGAAGGTAAACTGTGAGGCCATATTGCTCATAAAATAAAGGCTTAACTCACGCAAGGAATTTACGGCTTTTATTTCATGCCGGACGACGATGTCTCTGTAAAGGATGTCTTCGTATACCCTTTTTTGAACTATCTTGTCCTGATATTTCAAATACTCGGGCATGCCTCCGCCCCTTAAATACTCATTAAAATTCTTTTTTATCAAAGCACGTTCCTGTGTTAACGACAAAGAATTCTTTTTTACGGTGAAGCCTTTGAACACCAAAAATTCCCTGAAGGAGAATGGGTAAAGTTCGCTGATAATGGCTCGGCCCGTTAGCTTTGTCCCTAATTCCCTGCTTAAAAGTGAGGCATTGGAACCGGTGATAAAAAATTTGCATCCCGCATCCTGTAAACGCCTGACAAAAGATTCCCATTTGGGAACATTCTGTATTTCGTCAAGAAAGAACGTTTTCTTCTCCCCATAAAGCTCAATTAATATTTCATATAATACGTTAAAATCCTCTGCTTTAAATTCTATGAGCCGCTCATCTTCAAAATTGAAATAGTAATAGTTATCCTTGTAATGAGTTTTAATAATCTGGGAAAGCAAGGTTGATTTTCCGCTTCTTCGTATACCGGAAATAACTATTGAATGCGGCAAGAAAAAATACTTTTCAATGGAAGACAGATTCTCTCTTTTAATTCCCGGATCCAGAGATTCCTGTATCCTCCTTTGCTCCAGAACGATATCTTTTAATAAGGCTTTGTCCACAATGGCCCTCGGTTATTAAGTTTTCATTAGTAATGAAAATATACCAGCTTTTACGTTCATTGTCAATGATAACATTCCCGAGGGTGATGGACAAAACAAAAAAGGCAGGGCCTATAAAATATCTGAAAGTTTCAGCAGAGCTTCTTCAATGGGCAGGATCGTTATATTCCCCTCATAGAACCGCCGCTTCCCGCCGTAAAAAAAGAAAGATTTCGCCGAAGGATAATCTTTCTGGAATATCCTTAAACCCCGCAGCATGCTCTCCGCGATCCGGCTGGCCCTTTTAACTTCAAAGGCCTTAAGCCCCCGTCTTCCGTAAAGAATAAAATCAACATCCACGCGATTGGCCGTATGCCAATAATACAAGTCATACCCCAATTCATACCCAATTTCAAACAAACATTGACAGCCTTTAGTTCCTGAAACACCAATGTCTCAAGCGCCATTCCCTCGATCTCTTCCGGAGAATCTAAATGCCCCGGCGGCCGGAGTCAAGAAAAAATCCCGTTCACTAATTCCGCTGACCTGACCGGGTGGGCCCGTTCCTTCGTCACATACGCCGGGACCGTTCCGATCGAATCCCCGTATAATTTAAGAAGGAACATATTATGCAGTACAGTTTATTTATTAGTAAGTTTCAATACATAACTGAATTTCAAAAATTACACAAATTTACTCCGCGGCTATTCGTCCCGCACCTGCAGATTGGTGACCGGGGTCTGGCTGAATGGATTGGCCTCCAGGATCTGCGAGGACCAGTGCGGAAAATTTCCGCTGTGCAGCGAATAAATTTTAAAATAATTCCAGTGCGTGACCGGATCAATGGTTGACGCGGCAACGGTCATCTTGGGGCCGATCGATGAATCTCCCACGAACACATTCGGGCTGAAATAAGTCTCGCCCTGCGCGACCGGCACGGTCAGCCACGGGAACTGATTCCCCCCTTTCAGATAGACCGTAAGCCTGTCCCCTCCCTGCGCAAAACTGCCGTTCTCCGCGGCCGCTAACGCGAGGACATTGACTCCGCCGATCTGACCGCTATGCAAATCCCCGCCGACAGCCTGCGGAAGGGTCAGTTCATTATGCCACTGAGACTGAGCGAACGGCCGCGTTTTGAGCACAAATTGTCCGGGGGTTAAAACCGACGCGTACATCCGGGCATTATGCTGTGTAAGGTTAATCGCATTAAACTTATCCCCGATACCGGTCTGCACCGCCGCCAAATTCCCGTCGATCAAGCGATTGTGCAGGACCGCGCTGTTGGCCGGATTGACGATCAACTCGCGGGCTCTGACCGCAACAAAACTTGTGCCCGGAACCGTTATCCGTGCCGTATACGCAATATGGATCAACCCTTGCCCATCCACGGACGCGTCAATGTGCGGCAACAATTCTCTCCATGGCAGCAAGTGATTGGCATAAATCTGAGTCCTTTGCCAGGTTGACGAATTTGCCGGCCGTTTAAAAAGATACATCCGCTGCGGCGACGGTGATGCCGCTTCAATCGATTGCACAAGGGCGATCACATAAAAGGTTGGATTAGCTGTTTGCTCATCAATGACCAGCGAAACGCCCAAAGGCGTAAAGTATCCCGGGACAGGTAAAATTTGCGCTTGCGCGAATGCCAGCGAACGGAACATCACAAACCAATGTGTATTGAAGGTAGCGCGGTTGATCGCGTAGGCAAAATAGGGATTCCCCTGCTGATCGGCCTTCATATTCAAAAAACCTTTTTGGAATGGGCTGGAATCCACTAAATCTTGCTGAACACTTTGCCCGTTGTCGAGGAGGGCGTATTTGATCGAATCGTAAAAAACGTAGGATACATGGGTGCGGCCGGGAGCGGCCTGGGCGGATGCATTGCTTAACGAAAAACCGGTCAACGCAGTCACAATGAGAATAAAAATTTTGAATTTCTTAAACATCACACTATCTCCTTTTGGGGAATTAATTAATTAGGTGAAGTATAGCATGGAATCATGAAAATGCCAGGCGTGCGCTTTAAAAATTTTATAGACGATTTATTATGCCATGCTATACTTTGGTCAATGAGCCCGACAGTGTTTCGCTACAAGAACTATCGTTTCTTTTTCTTCTCGCGTGAGGAGGCACGTATTCATATTCATGTCTCGTCAACCAATGGTGAGGCAAAATTTTGGGTTGAACCGATCGTGGCACTCACACAAAATTATGGATTGAACCCTCAGCAACTTAATGATATCCAGAAAATCATTGAAAGGAACCGCAATGAAATTAAGAAATCGTGGGAAAAGCACTTCAAAGGTTGAGATCATCAATATCTCTCCCCATGGCATCTGGATCCTGGTCGAACGCACCGAATATTTCCTGCCGTATAATGACTTCCCTTGGTTTAAAAAAGCGACCCTTGAGCAGATCCAAAACGCCCGCCTTCTGCACAATACTCATCTTCACTGGCCTGACCTGGATGTCGACCTCGAGGTCGACTCCCTAAACAACGTTGAGAAATATCCGCTTACCTATAAGAATTAGAACTTACTCCACGCGTTTTACTTCTTTTTCAAAACGATCGATCTTCGGTGAGCCTGGGAAATTGTATCCCAGTCAATATAAACGCGGCTGACAGCTTCAACCGGAATGTCCCGGCTGATGAATTCAAGGCGCAGATCCGCCGTGATCACGTTTTCCTTGACGGAATATTCGATCGAACTCTGCATATAAGGATTTTTAAGTTCAAACCCGGCCGGCAGTGATTCAACTTTTAAAGACGGAGGAAGCCTTGCCGTCACCGTAAGGTCCGTTGACTTCAATTCCGCTAACCTGACCGGGCGGGCCCGCTTCTTCGTCACAAAGGCCGGGATCGTTCCGATCGAATCCCCGTACAGCTTAAGAAGGAACATATCTCCCGCCTCGCTCAGCCAATGGTCCCCGCTAAATTTGATCGTGAGCCCGATATTCTTATCGGCCTGCGTTTCATTCAGGAATTCAAATTTTTCCATTCGCGCGCCCGGGTAAAATTCCAAAAGGACCCCCCTGACAAAATTTTCCTTTTCATCCTGCTTAATCCCTGATTCCTAAATAGAAAGTGAAAAAAGAGGTATAAAAAGAGGTATAAAGAAGAAGCCTCCGTCGTTAGAATGTTTGTGGAAGCAAACACTAACAATCACCCAAAGGGTGAAAACCGGAGGCAATAATGAATTTAACAATTAATTTATCCAAAGTCGAGTTAAAAAAGAGTAAAGATGCGGTGACCGGGAAAATGGGATTGAGCTGGTTGACGCACGCGATGAAAGATTTTGGGGTAGAAAAGATGATCAGCGGCGAGTATGCGGCAGGATCGAATAGGGAGATCGAATATTTCAAGAAGATTATGGCCGCGGTGATGACGCGAGCGGCGGGAGGAGATCGGGTAGAAGACGTGGAAAATTTACGCGTGGATCGCGGATTGCTAGAAAGTTTGGGATGGAATGAGATCATGAGCGCGGATACGTATTTAAATTTGATTAATAACAAAAGAAGCAATGCAAAGTTAAGACGCGTAAATAATGAGCTGGTTATAAAAGCATTGCGGGGATTGGAAGAAGAAGAGTTGACGTATGATAATGACGCGGCGTATTTTGACAGCGATAAAGAAAGCGCGGAATATTCATATCAGAAGCGAAAACAGTTTAGCGGGTTGACCGGATGCATCGCGGAGTTGGGGATGATCAATACGGTTGATTTCCGACGAGAGAATGTGAGTCCGCAAAGCGGGATTATGAATCAGCTGAAAAAAGCAATGGGGCAGGCAAAGGCGGCGGGGAAAAGGATCAAGAATTTTCGCAGCGATTCCGTGGCGTATCGGATAGATATCATGACGCAGTGTGATATCACTGAGACGAATTATTTTATCAGCGCGGATAAGGACGAGGCGGTGCGAAGAACGATTGCAAGGATCAAGGCGGGCGAGTGGCGGATGCTCTCAGGCGAGTACGCAAAGAACGAGGGCACGCAATGGGCCGAAACGCGGCATGTGATGAGCAAAGGATTTACGGTCAGGATGCTGGTGTTGCGTTGGGAGAATCCGAACCCGGATTTATTTGAAAGCGGTCCGTATTGTTGTCACGCGATCGTGACGAATAATTTTACGATCAAACCGATGGAGTGGCTCAAAGTGCACAATGGGCGGATGGGGACGATCGAACATAACCATCAAGAGATCAAGGGCGAGCTGGGTTGTGATTACGCGCCGAGCCATGAGTTTGAAAAGAACCGGGGATATTTTTTGATAGGGATATTGGCGTTTAATATGCTGGCGATATTAAAGCGGTTTTATATGGGGGTGCCGGCGATAAATTGGAAGGTCAAGATGCTGCGTTATCAATTTATCAATGTCTGCGGGAAGATCGTAAAGTCGGGGAGAAAATTTTACTGCAAGATCATTAATGTGACGGATGAAGTCTTTGAACTTTATAAGAATTGCAAGAGCAAATTCAATTGTTGCGCTTATTAGGACAAGATAAAAAACTGAAAAAGTTCCGATGCCTTAGGGAGAGCTGTGTCGCTGAAGGCCTGAAAATTGGCCGATATTGAATATTTCCCAAAAGGTTGATGAAGCAAGCTGTTTTTAGAAGACAAAAACAAGACTGACCCGTGAAAAACCGTTTTTCGTCAAGAAAATGCTGTTTTCTTAGTTCTAATTAGGAGTTCGGGCTTAATATGGGCCAACATTGTCCGGATCATCCCGTTGGATTCTCCCTTCCAGAAGACTTGTAATTCACCGGCGGCATTGCCGTTAGGCTGGACATCCAGGTCAACGTACGTTTTAATTAAATTATCCCGATAGTTCGCGACGGGAATTTGATCAAAAGCATACGAATCCTCCCGAACGATCATCGCGTCACTGCCCTGCAGTGTGAACGGAAGGACATCCAACAGAAAATATTCCTAGGTAAAACGGACTTCGACGAAGGGGTCTTTTCGGACAATGTTGAGATCTCGCATCGCGCTTTCGACATAGCGTTTAATTTGGGACCGGCTAAATTTGAATTTCTGAAAATATTCCTGCTCGAATGAGGTCATACGAGCTTGAGTACTTTATTTGCCCCAATGGACTTCAGGAATGGATCGGACTTCTTTTTCCGGTCATACTCGTTACCCGCCATGCTGACAAGATTGATATCCCGCTGAACAGTCTTCTGGATCTGCGCGATTGTCTTATTCAGCTCGATCGTGTCGTGGCTGCCGACCACCAGCAAATCAATATCGCTGTACGAATCCATATGGTTTTTCGCGTATGATCCAAAAATAACGGCTCTTTGAATACCGGCTATTTTGCTCAAGGCGGTTTTCAGGACCTGCTCAAAACCGACCGTTTTTAAAACAATATTTTTATATTCTCTGATCAAGGGGAAAGCTTTATTTAGCGAATAATAGCGCTGGCGGCCTCGCCACACACTTTTCAGGATGCCTTCTCCTTCGAGTTCTAAAAGTTTGCGGGTTAAGTTACCGCTTTCCAGGTCGAGAATCCGGGCAAGATCGTTGACATAAATTTCCGCGCCTTGCTGGAGCATGAAATAATTCAATACTTTTTGAGCGATTTTAGATCGAAGACTGAGCATGGATTCTCCCTAACGTCCAAAATAAACTTTACTGTAAAAACATACAGTAGTCACTGTAAATTACTGTATTGACATTGTCAAGCGCTAAAAACTTGCGCACTGAGTTCATCCTTTCCAGGCTTTTTTCCACAAATTCTCCCCTTGGCTAACTAGGGCATTACAGTTCTAAACAGCGAGCTTCTCGATATCCGCCGGGGTTTCGATGTTGGCAAATTTGAGATTGGGATCGATGCGGCGGATGAGGCCGGTCAAAACTTTGCCCGGGCCGATCTCGATGAAGTATTCGGCTCCGTGGGATGCCATAAATTGGATAGATTCGACCCACTGCACCGGCGAAGTGATCTGGGCGGAGAGTTTGGCGCGGATCTCTTCGGGGTCGGTCGACGGACGGCCGTCAACATTGCTGACAACCCCGAACTGCGGGACCGCAATTTTGACTTTTGAAATTTCACTTTTGAACTTTTCCGCGGCCGGCTGCATCAGCGAGGAATGGAACGCGCCCGCGACTTCCAACGGGATCACGCTCTTGGCGCCGGCGGCCTTGATCTTTTCGCACGCCGCTTCTACCTTGGACGCGTGGCCGGTGATGACGATCTGCTGGGGTGAATTAAAATTCGCTACTTCGGCTCCGGTCTCATGGCAGATCGCGACGAGTTTGTCCTTATCTCCGCCAGGGGCGCCCGCCTGCCGGACGGCCAGGGATCCGCCTAAGGCGGAGAACCCGATCACCGCGGCCATTTTACCGGGCGTTAATTTGCACGCCTCATCCATCAGCCGCCCTCGGATCTGTACTAAACGGACCGTTTCCTCGAACGACAAAGCGCCCGACGCGGCCAGCGCGGAATATTCGCCGAGGCTTAATCCGGCGGCAAAAACCGGCTGAATATTTTTAAATTTCGGATGGGCCTGAAAGGCCTTTAGCGCGGCAATGCTGAAGGTTAAAATACCCGGCTGGCAGAAGGCTGTTTCGGTGAGCTTCTCACTGGGGCCGTTAAAAATGACATCCTTGAGCCCGTTTCCGGCGAGCTTGTCCGCCTCGTCAAAAACAGCCCGCGCCTCAGGCGAGGCGTCATAAAATTCTTTTCCCATCCCGGCCTTCTGGGCGCCCTGGCCGGGGAAAATAAATGCGGCCTTAACCACAACATGAACCTTTCAATTGAAACTCTAAACACTAAACTCTAAATCCTAAACAAATTCAAAATTCTAATGATCGAAATTCTAAACGTTTGGAGTTTTGGTAATTTGTATTTGGAATTTATTTAGAATTTAGTGTTTCGGATTTAGGATTTGTACGAGTTACCACTTCACAACATTCGCCGCTGACACTAATCCAGCTCCAAAGGTGACGAGAACGACCGTGTCGCCCTTCTTGATGCGTTCCTGCTCGACCGCCTCGCACAGCGCGACCGCGATCGAGGCGGCGGACATATTGCCGTATTTATAGATGTTCACAAAAATTTTATCTTTCGGGATGTTCAGTTTTTTCGCAACCGCGGAAATGATCCGGTCGTTCGCCTGATGCGGCACGACACAATCAACGTCGGAAAGTTTGAGGCCGGCCTTTTTGACCGCCTTCTGAACCGCGTCCGCCATCGAATTGACCGCGATCTTAAAAAGTTCTTTTCCCCGCATCACGACGCGCGGCACGTGCATGGTGCTGCTTTTCTGGTTCATCGGTTCGCGCTGATCCGCGACGACTTCCATTAAATTGCCGAATTCCCCCTGGGCGTGCAGATAATCCGCGATGATCCCTTTATTCTTCGAAACGGTGGGCGCCAAAACACAAGCCCCTGCCCCGTCGCCGAACAAGACACAAGTCCCGCGGTCGTTCCAATCGATCAGGGAAGTGATTTTTTCCGACGCGATGACCAAGGCATTCTTGTACAGGCCGGTCTGCAAAAATTGTTTCGCGGTCGTCATCGCGAACAAGAATCCGGAACACGCGGCGCCGATATCGAACGCGGCGGCCTTGTGCGCGCCGAGGGCTTTCTGCACGAGGCAGGCAACCGACGGAAAATTGCTGTCCGGGCTGATCGTGGCGACAATGATCAATTCCACTTTGTGCGGATCGAGTTTAGCGTTCTTTAAAGCTTCTTTCGCGGCGTGAATGGCGAGATCGCTGTTTTTTTCATGCTTGTCGGCGATACGGCGTTCTTTGATGCCGGTACGGGACGTGATCCACTCGTCGGATGTTTCGACGAGCTTCGCCATGTCCGCGTTGGTCAGGACTCTTTTGGGGAGATAATAGCCGAGGCCGGTAATGGCGATATTTTTCATAAGCAATCATTTCTAAGTCAAAAGTGAAAAGTCAAAAGTATGGTGTCGCTATCGCGACTCTAAATTTTACCTTTTGCCTTGAACTTTTGACCTTTGACTTTTTACTTTTGACTTTACTTAGTTATTTCCTTCTCCATAACAGCGAGAATCTTGTGTTCCGCCTCACGCATGGCCGCGCGGATGGCGTTCTTGATCGCCTTGGGGCTCGAGCGCCCGTGGCTGATCATGACGATACCGTTGACACCCAACAGAGGGGCGCCGCCGTATTCCGAATAATCCGCGTACTTTTTCACCTTTTCCAAACGCGATTTCATAATAAGCGCGCCGAAGAGAGCGATCGGGTCTTTCTTCACTTCCCTTTTGATCAAGGCGCCGGCGGATTCCATCAATCCTTCCGAAACCTTAATGACGATGTTGCCGACAAATCCGTCGCAGATAATGCAGTCGCACTTTCCGGAGAATATTTCGTTGGGCTCGATATTACCGTAAAAATTTTTTAAGCGTTCCGACATCATCTGGTAGGCCTGCTTCTGGAAATCCGTTCCCTTGGATTCTTCCGCGCCGATGTTCAAAAGGCCGACGCTGGGATTGGTAACGCCCAAAACTTCGCGCGAATACACCTGCGCCATCAAGGCGGACTGCAGGAGATGTTCGGGTTTGGGGTCAACGTTGGCGCCGACGTCGATCAGAAAAGAAAGTTTATTGAGCGTGGGAATGACCAGCCCGATGCCGGGACGGTCCACCCCGGGAAGCATTCCTAAATTGACGGTCGCGACCGCGACACAGGCGCCGGTATTCCCGGCGCTGACAAAGGCCGCATAGGACGGGTCTTTCAAAAGATTAATACCGAGGGAAATGGAAGAATTTCTTTTCTTGCGGAGGGCCGTGACCGGCGAATCGTGCATATCCACGACTTCCGGGGCATTCACTAAAGTCACGCGGCTTTTATCGTAGCTGTATTTCTTAAGTTCTGCTTCGACCTGTTCCTGCATACCGATCAGGACTAGATGGACATCAAGCTCTTTAATGGCCTCGACACATCCGGCCACGATCGCCTGCGGGGCATGATCCCCGCCCATGGCATCGACGATGATTTTCATAAATTTTTAATGTCACCACGTCACTATGTCACCGGGTCACCAGTAAAATCTTTTGCAACTGCTGGTGACTTGGTGTCTTGGTGACCTGGAAACCCTATTCAGTCTTTTTCCCGCCTTTAACCGCAACGGCCATGATCTGGGAACCTTTGTAATACCCGCAGAACGGGCAGACGCGGTGCGGCAAGATCGGCTTCTGGCAGTGCGCGCATTTGCTGAAACTCGGCACGCCGGCTTTCCAATGGGTACGGCGTTTGCGGCCTCTTTGCTTCGAATGTTGGCGTTTTGGTAATGCCATGATTAACTCCTTCGTTAAAGTCAAACGTCATAAGGTCAAAATGTCAAATGTAACGGCGCGCGACTACTTTTGACCATTTGACGTTTTGACCATTTGACATTTACATATTTCCCTATTTAAATTTACCCCGCAGACCGGGCACAAACCTTTGCACTCTTCCTCACAAACCACCGCGGCCGGAAGCGCCATCACTAATTCCTGACGGATATCTTCCCCAAGATCGACGTATTCGGTGCGGTTGTCGATCGCATAATCAAAATCACAGCTGCGTTTAAGCTGCTGTTTTACCGGTTCCAGGCACCGCCCGCACTCCGTCGTAAAACTTCCATCCAGATTAACGTTCGCGATGACCATGTTGCCGACCTTCTCAAGCTTAGCTGTGATGCCGACCGGAGACAGGCGTTGGAATTCCTTATCGGGCAATCCTAATTCTTCCGGCGCTAACTGCTGCCTTATTTCCACCCCCTGCGGCGGGATCTCTCTAATCAAAATGCGCATAAATGAGCACATAACTTACGGACGAATGCAATGAGGAACGTAAGTTATTTGTGCGAAT
>CAYING010000061.1:0-96 GCA_964364715.1 uncultured Planctomycetales bacterium | reverse complement strand
TTATCCCGTGCCTCATCTCCGGCACGGGATTTCAATCCCCACGAATTTATCCCGTGCCTCATCTCCGGCACGGGATTTCAATCCCCACGAATTTAT
>CAYING010000060.1:0-11504 GCA_964364715.1 uncultured Planctomycetales bacterium | reverse complement strand
ACGGGATAAATTCGTGGGGATTGAAATCCCGTGCCGGAGATGAGGCACGGGATAAATTCGCACAAATAACTTACGTTCCTCATTGCATTCGTCCGTAAGTTATGTGCTCATTTATGCGCATTTTGATTAGAGAGATCCCGCCGCAGGGGGTGGAAATAAGGCAGCAGTTAGCGCCGGAAGAATTAGGATTGCCCGATAAGGAATTCCAACGCCTGTCTCCGGTCGGCATCACAGCTAAGCTTGAGAAGGTCGGCAACATGGTCATCGCGAACGTTAATCTGGATGGAAGTTTTACGACGGAGTGCGGGCGGTGCCTGGAACCGGTAAAACAGCAGCTTAAACGCAGCTGTGATTTTGATTATGCGATCGACAACCGCACCGAATACGTCGATCTTGGGGAAGATATCCGTCAGGAATTAGTGATGGCGCTTCCGGCCGCGGTGGTTTGTGAGGAAGAGTGCAAAGGTTTGTGCCCGGTCTGCGGGGTAAATTTAAATAGGGAAATATGTAAATGTCAAATGGTCAAAACGTCAAATGGTCAAAAGTAGTCGCGCGCCGTTACATTTGACATTTTGACCTTATGACGTTTGACTTTAACGAAGGAGTTAATCATGGCATTACCAAAACGCCAACATTCGAAGCAAAGAGGCCGCAAACGCCGTACCCATTGGAAAGCCGGCGTGCCGAGTTTCAGCAAATGCGCGCACTGCCAGAAGCCGATCTTGCCGCACCGCGTCTGCCCGTTCTGCGGGTATTACAAAGGTTCCCAGATCATGGCCGTTGCGGTTAAAGGCGGGAAAAAGACTGAATAGGGTTTCCAGGTCACCAAGACACCAAGTCACCAGCAGTTGCAAAAGATTTTACTGGTGACCCGGTGACATAGTGACGTGGTGACATTAAAAATTTATGAAAATCATCGTCGATGCCATGGGCGGGGATCATGCCCCGCAGGCGATCGTGGCCGGATGTGTCGAGGCCATTAAAGAGCTTGATGTCCATCTAGTCCTGATCGGTATGCAGGAACAGGTCGAAGCAGAACTTAAGAAATACAGCTACGATAAAAGCCGCGTGACTTTAGTGAATGCCCCGGAAGTCGTGGATATGCACGATTCGCCGGTCACGGCCCTCCGCAAGAAAAGAAATTCTTCCATTTCCCTCGGTATTAATCTTTTGAAAGACCCGTCCTATGCGGCCTTTGTCAGCGCCGGGAATACCGGCGCCTGTGTCGCGGTCGCGACCGTCAATTTAGGAATGCTTCCCGGGGTGGACCGTCCCGGCATCGGGCTGGTCATTCCCACGCTCAATAAACTTTCTTTTCTGATCGACGTCGGCGCCAACGTTGACCCCAAACCCGAACATCTCCTGCAGTCCGCCTTGATGGCGCAGGTGTATTCGCGCGAAGTTTTGGGCGTTACCAATCCCAGCGTCGGCCTTTTGAACATCGGCGCGGAAGAATCCAAGGGAACGGATTTCCAGAAGCAGGCCTACCAGATGATGTCGGAACGCTTAAAAAATTTTTACGGTAATATCGAGCCCAACGAAATATTCTCCGGAAAGTGCGACTGCATTATCTGCGACGGATTTGTCGGCAACATCGTCATTAAGGTTTCGGAAGGATTGATGGAATCCGCCGGCGCCTTGATCAAAAGGGAAGTGAAGAAAGACCCGATCGCTCTCTTCGGCGCGCTTATTATGAAATCGCGTTTGGAAAAGGTGAAAAAGTACGCGGATTATTCGGAATACGGCGGCGCCCCTCTGTTGGGTGTCAACGGTATCGTCATGATCAGCCACGGGCGCTCGAGCCCCAAGGCGATCAAGAACGCCATCCGCGCGGCCATGCGTGAGGCGGAACACAAGATTCTCGCTGTTATGGAGAAGGAAATAACTAAGTAAAGTCAAAAGTAAAAAGTCAAAGGTCAAAAGTTCAAGGCAAAAGGTAAAATTTAGAGTCGCGATAGCGACACCATACTTTTGACTTTTCACTTTTGACTTAGAAATGATTGCTTATGAAAAATATCGCCATTACCGGCCTCGGCTATTATCTCCCCAAAAGAGTCCTGACCAACGCGGACATGGCGAAGCTCGTCGAAACATCCGACGAGTGGATCACGTCCCGTACCGGCATCAAAGAACGCCGTATCGCCGACAAGCATGAAAAAAACAGCGATCTCGCCATTCACGCCGCGAAAGAAGCTTTAAAGAACGCTAAACTCGATCCGCACAAAGTGGAATTGATCATTGTCGCCACGATCAGCCCGGACAGCAATTTTCCGTCGGTTGCCTGCCTCGTGCAGAAAGCCCTCGGCGCGCACAAGGCCGCCGCGTTCGATATCGGCGCCGCGTGTTCCGGATTCTTGTTCGCGATGACGACCGCGAAACAATTTTTGCAGACCGGCCTGTACAAGAATGCCTTGGTCATCGCGTCGGAAAAAATCACTTCCCTGATCGATTGGAACGACCGCGGGACTTGTGTCTTGTTCGGCGACGGGGCAGGGGCTTGTGTTTTGGCGCCCACCGTTTCGAAGAATAAAGGGATCATCGCGGATTATCTGCACGCCCAGGGGGAATTCGGCAATTTAATGGAAGTCGTCGCGGATCAGCGCGAACCGATGAACCAGAAAAGCAGCACCATGCACGTGCCGCGCGTCGTGATGCGGGGAAAAGAACTTTTTAAGATCGCGGTCAATTCGATGGCGGACGCGGTTCAGAAGGCGGTCAAAAAGGCCGGCCTCAAACTTTCCGACGTTGATTGTGTCGTGCCGCATCAGGCGAACGACCGGATCATTTCCGCGGTTGCGAAAAAACTGAACATCCCGAAAGATAAAATTTTTGTGAACATCTATAAATACGGCAATATGTCCGCCGCCTCGATCGCGGTCGCGCTGTGCGAGGCGGTCGAGCAGGAACGCATCAAGAAGGGCGACACGGTCGTTCTCGTCACCTTTGGAGCTGGATTAGTGTCAGCGGCGAATGTTGTGAAGTGGTAACTCGTACAAATCCTAAATCCGAAACACTAAATTCTAAATAAATTCCAAATACAAATTACCAAAACTCCAAACGTTTAGAATTTCGATCATTAGAATTTTGAATTTGTTTAGGATTTAGAGTTTAGTGTTTAGAGTTTCAATTGAAAGGTTCATGTTGTGGTTAAGGCCGCATTTATTTTCCCCGGCCAGGGCGCCCAGAAGGCCGGGATGGGAAAAGAATTTTATGACGCCTCGCCTGAGGCGCGGGCTGTTTTTGACGAGGCGGACAAGCTCGCCGGAAACGGGCTCAAGGATGTCATTTTTAACGGCCCCAGTGAGAAGCTCACCGAAACAGCCTTCTGCCAGCCGGGTATTTTAACCTTCAGCATTGCCGCGCTAAAGGCCTTTCAGGCCCATCCGAAATTTAAAAATATTCAGCCGGTTTTTGCCGCCGGATTAAGCCTCGGCGAATATTCCGCGCTGGCCGCGTCGGGCGCTTTGTCGTTCGAGGAAACGGTCCGTTTAGTACAGATCCGAGGGCGGCTGATGGATGAGGCGTGCAAATTAACGCCCGGTAAAATGGCCGCGGTGATCGGGTTCTCCGCCTTAGGCGGATCCCTGGCCGTCCGGCAGGCGGGCGCCCCTGGCGGAGATAAGGACAAACTCGTCGCGATCTGCCATGAGACCGGAGCCGAAGTAGCGAATTTTAATTCACCCCAGCAGATCGTCATCACCGGCCACGCGTCCAAGGTAGAAGCGGCGTGCGAAAAGATCAAGGCCGCCGGCGCCAAGAGCGTGATCCCGTTGGAAGTCGCGGGCGCGTTCCATTCCTCGCTGATGCAGCCGGCCGCGGAAAAGTTCAAAAGTGAAATTTCAAAAGTCAAAATTGCGGTCCCGCAGTTCGGGGTTGTCAGCAATGTTGACGGCCGTCCGTCGACCGACCCCGAAGAGATCCGCGCCAAACTCTCCGCCCAGATCACTTCGCCGGTGCAGTGGGTCGAATCTATCCAATTTATGGCATCCCACGGAGCCGAATACTTCATCGAGATCGGCCCGGGCAAAGTTTTGACCGGCCTCATCCGCCGCATCGATCCCAATCTCAAATTTGCCAACATCGAAACCCCGGCGGATATCGAGAAGCTCGCTGTTTAGAACTGTAATGCCCTAGTTAGCCAAGGGGAGAATTTGTGGAAAAAAGCCTGGAAAGGATGAACTCAGTGCGCAAGTTTTTAGCGCTTGACAATGTCAATACAGTAATTTACAGTGACTACTGTATGTTTTTACAGTAAAGTTTATTTTGGACGTTAGGGAGAATCCATGCTCAGTCTTCGATCTAAAATCGCTCAAAAAGTATTGAATTATTTCATGCTCCAGCAAGGCGCGGAAATTTATGTCAACGATCTTGCCCGGATTCTCGACCTGGAAAGCGGTAACTTAACCCGCAAACTTTTAGAACTCGAAGGAGAAGGCATCCTGAAAAGTGTGTGGCGAGGCCGCCAGCGCTATTATTCGCTAAATAAAGCTTTCCCCTTGATCAGAGAATATAAAAATATTGTTTTAAAAACGGTCGGTTTTGAGCAGGTCCTGAAAACCGCCTTGAGCAAAATAGCCGGTATTCAAAGAGCCGTTATTTTTGGATCATACGCGAAAAACCATATGGATTCGTACAGCGATATTGATTTGCTGGTGGTCGGCAGCCACGACACGATCGAGCTGAATAAGACAATCGCGCAGATCCAGAAGACTGTTCAGCGGGATATCAATCTTGTCAGCATGGCGGGTAACGAGTATGACCGGAAAAAGAAGTCCGATCCATTCCTGAAGTCCATTGGGGCAAATAAAGTACTCAAGCTCGTATGACCTCATTCGAGCAGGAATATTTTCAGAAATTCAAATTTAGCCGGTCCCAAATTAAACGCTATGTCGAAAGCGCGATGCGAGATCTCAACATTGTCCGAAAAGACCCCTTCGTCGAAGTCCGTTTTACCTAGGAATATTTTCTGTTGGATGTCCTTCCGTTCACACTGCAGGGCAGTGACGCGATGATCGTTCGGGAGGATTCGTATGCTTTTGATCAAATTCCCGTCGCGAACTATCGGGATAATTTAATTAAAACGTACGTTGACCTGGATGTCCAGCCTAACGGCAATGCCGCCGGTGAATTACAAGTCTTCTGGAAGGGAGAATCCAACGGGATGATCCGGACAATGTTGGCCCATATTAAGCCCGAACTCCTAATTAGAACTAAGAAAACAGCATTTTCTTGACGAAAAACGGTTTTTCACGGGTCAGTCTTGTTTTTGTCTTCTAAAAACAGCTTGCTTCATCAACCTTTTGGGAAATATTCAATATCGGCCAATTTTCAGGCCTTCAGCGACACAGCTCTCCCTAAGGCATCGGAACTTTTTCAGTTTTTTATCTTGTCCTAATAAGCGCAACAATTGAATTTGCTCTTGCAATTCTTATAAAGTTCAAAGACTTCATCCGTCACATTAATGATCTTGCAGTAAAATTTTCTCCCCGACTTTACGATCTTCCCGCAGACATTGATAAATTGATAACGCAGCATCTTGACCTTCCAATTTATCGCCGGCACCCCCATATAAAACCGCTTTAATATCGCCAGCATATTAAACGCCAATATCCCTATCAAAAAATATCCCCGGTTCTTTTCAAACTCATGGCTCGGCGCGTAATCACAACCCAGCTCGCCCTTGATCTCTTGATGGTTATGTTCGATCGTCCCCATCCGCCCATTGTGCACTTTGAGCCACTCCATCGGTTTGATCGTAAAATTATTCGTCACGATCGCGTGACAACAATACGGACCGCTTTCAAATAAATCCGGGTTCGGATTCTCCCAACGCAACACCAGCATCCTGACCGTAAATCCTTTGCTCATCACATGCCGCGTTTCGGCCCATTGCGTGCCCTCGTTCTTTGCGTACTCGCCTGAGAGCATCCGCCACTCGCCCGCCTTGATCCTTGCAATCGTTCTTCGCACCGCCTCGTCCTTATCCGCGCTGATAAAATAATTCGTCTCAGTGATATCACACTGCGTCATGATATCTATCCGATACGCCACGGAATCGCTGCGAAAATTCTTGATCCTTTTCCCCGCCGCCTTTGCCTGCCCCATTGCTTTTTTCAGCTGATTCATAATCCCGCTTTGCGGACTCACATTCTCTCGTCGGAAATCAACCGTATTGATCATCCCCAACTCCGCGATGCATCCGGTCAACCCGCTAAACTGTTTTCGCTTCTGATATGAATATTCCGCGCTTTCTTTATCGCTGTCAAAATACGCCGCGTCATTATCATACGTCAACTCTTCTTCTTCCAATCCCCGCAATGCTTTTATAACCAGCTCATTATTTACGCGTCTTAACTTTGCATTGCTTCTTTTGTTATTAATCAAATTTAAATACGTATCCGCGCTCATGATCTCATTCCATCCCAAACTTTCTAGCAATCCGCGATCCACGCGTAAATTTTCCACGTCTTCTACCCGATCTCCTCCCGCCGCTCGCGTCATCACCGCGGCCATAATCTTCTTGAAATATTCGATCTCCCTATTCGATCCTGCCGCATACTCGCCGCTGATCATCTTTTCTACCCCAAAATCTTTCATCGCGTGCGTCAACCAGCTCAATCCCATTTTCCCGGTCACCGCATCTTTACTCTTTTTTAACTCGACTTTGGATAAATTAATTGTTAAATTCATTATTGCCTCCGGTTTTCACCCTTTGGGTGATTGTTAGTGTTTGCTTCCACAAACATTCTAACGACGGAGGCTTCTTCTTTATACCTCTTTTTATACCTCTTTTTTCACTTTCTATTTAGGAATCAGGGATTAAGCAGGATGAAAAGGAAAATTTTGTCAGGGGGGTCCTTTTGGAATTTTACCCGGGCGCGCGAATGGAAAAATTTGAATTCCTGAATGAAACGCAGGCCGATAAGAATATCGGGCTCACGATCAAATTTAGCGGGGACCATTGGCTGAGCGAGGCGGGAGATATGTTCCTTCTTAAGCTGTACGGGGATTCGATCGGAACGATCCCGGCCTTTGTGACGAAGAAGCGGGCCCGCCCGGTCAGGTTAGCGGAATTGAAGTCAACGGACCTTACGGTGACGGCAAGGCTTCCTCCGTCTTTAAAAGTTGAATCACTGCCGGCCGGGTTTGAACTTAAAAATCCTTATATGCAGAGTTCGATCGAATATTCCGTCAAGGAAAACGTGATCACGGCGGATCTGCGCCTTGAATTCATCAGCCGGGACATTCCGGTTGAAGCTGTCAGCCGCGTTTATATTGACTGGGATACAATTTCCCAGGCTCACCGAAGATCGATCGTTTTGAAAAAGAAGTAAAACGCGTGGAGTAAGTTCTAATTCTTATAGGTAAGCGGATATTTCTCAACGTTGTTTAGGGAGTCGACCTCGAGGTCGACATCCAGGTCAGGCCAGTGAAGATGAGTATTGTGCAGAAGGCGGGCGTTTTGGATCTGCTCAAGGGTCGCTTTTTTAAACCAAGGGAAGTCATTATACGGCAGGAAATATTCGGTGCGTTCGACCAGGATCCAGATGCCATGGGGAGAGATATTGATGATCTCAACCTTTGAAGTGCTTTTCCCACGATTTCTTAATTTCATTGCGGTTCCTTTCAATGATTTTCTGGATATCATTAAGTTGCTGAGGGTTCAATCCATAATTTTGTGTGAGTGCCACGATCGGTTCAACCCAAAATTTTGCCTCACCATTGGTTGACGAGACATGAATATGAATACGTGCCTCCTCACGCGAGAAGAAAAAGAAACGATAGTTCTTGTAGCGAAACACTGTCGGGCTCATTGACCAAAGTATAGCATGGCATAATAAATCGTCTATAAAATTTTTAAAGCGCACGCCTGGCATTTTCATGATTCCATGCTATACTTCACCTAATTAATTAATTCCCCAAAAGGAGATAGTGTGATGTTTAAGAAATTCAAAATTTTTATTCTCATTGTGACTGCGTTGACCGGTTTTTCGTTAAGCAATGCATCCGCCCAGGCCGCTCCCGGCCGCACCCATGTATCCTACGTTTTTTACGATTCGATCAAATACGCCCTCCTCGACAACGGGCAAAGTGTTCAGCAAGATTTAGTGGATTCCAGCCCATTCCAAAAAGGTTTTTTGAATATGAAGGCCGATCAGCAGGGGAATCCCTATTTTGCCTACGCGATCAACCGCGCTACCTTCAATACACATTGGTTTGTGATGTTCCGTTCGCTGGCATTCGCGCAAGCGCAAATTTTACCTGTCCCGGGATACTTTACGCCTTTGGGCGTTTCGCTGGTCATTGATGAGCAAACAGCTAATCCAACCTTTTATGTGATCGCCCTTGTGCAATCGATTGAAGCGGCATCACCGTCGCCGCAGCGGATGTATCTTTTTAAACGGCCGGCAAATTCGTCAACCTGGCAAAGGACTCAGATTTATGCCAATCACTTGCTGCCATGGAGAGAATTGTTGCCGCACATTGACGCGTCCGTGGATGGGCAAGGGTTGATCCATATTGCGTATACGGCACGGATAACGGTTCCGGGCACAAGTTTTGTTGCGGTCAGAGCCCGCGAGTTGATCGTCAATCCGGCCAACAGCGCGGTCCTGCACAATCGCTTGATCGACGGGAATTTGGCGGCGGTGCAGACCGGTATCGGGGATAAGTTTAATGCGATTAACCTTACACAGCATAATGCCCGGATGTACGCGTCGGTTTTAACCCCCGGACAATTTGTGCTCAAAACGCGGCCGTTCGCTCAGTCTCAGTGGCATAATGAACTGACCCTTCCGCAGGCTGTCGGCGGGGATTTGCATAGCGGTCAGATCGGCGGAGTCAATGTCCTCGCGTTAGCGGCCGCGGAGAACGGCAGTTTTGCGCAGGGAGGGGACAGGCTTACGGTCTATCTGAAAGGGGGGAATCAGTTCCCGTGGCTGACCGTGCCGGTCGCGCAGGGCGAGACTTATTTCAGCCCGAATGTGTTCGTGGGAGATTCATCGATCGGCCCCAAGATGACCGTTGCCGCGTCAACCATTGATCCGGTCACGCACTGGAATTATTTTAAAATTTATTCGCTGCACAGCGGAAATTTTCCGCACTGGTCCTCGCAGATCCTGGAGGCCAATCCATTCAGCCAGACCCCGGTCACCAATCTGCAGGTGCGGGACGAATAGCCGCGGAGTAAATTTGTGTAATTTTTGAAATTCAGTTATGTATTGAAACTTACTAATAAATAAACTGTACTGCATAATATGTTCCTTCTTAAATTATACGGGGATTCGATCGGAACGGTCCCGGCGTATGTGACGAAGGAACGGGCCCACCCGGTCAGGTCAGCGGAATTAGTGAACGGGATTTTTTCTTGACTCCGGCCGCCGGGGCATTTAGATTCTCCGGAAGAGATCGAGGGAATGGCGCTTGAGACATTGGTGTTTCAGGAACTAAAGGCTGTCAATGTTTGTTTGAAATTGGGTATGAATTGGGGTATGACTTGTATTATTGGCATACGGCCAATCGCGTGGATGTTGATTTTATTCTTTACGGAAGACGGGGGCTTAAGGCCTTTGAAGTTAAAAGGGCCAGCCGGATCGCGGAGAGCATGCTGCGGGGTTTAAGGATATTCCAGAAAGATTATCCTTCGGCGAAATCTTTCTTTTTTTACGGCGGGAAGCGGCGGTTCTATGAGGGGAATATAACGATCCTGCCCATTGAAGAAGCTCTGCTGAAACTTTCAGATATTTTATAGGCCCTGCCTTTTTTGTTTTGTCCATCACCCTCGGGAATGTTATCATTGACAATGAACGTAAAAGCTGGTATATTTTCATTACTAATGAAAACTTAATAACCGAGGGCCATTGTGGACAAAGCCTTATTAAAAGATATCGTTCTGGAGCAAAGGAGGATACAGGAATCTCTGGATCCGGGAATTAAAAGAGAGAATCTGTCTTCCATTGAAAAGTATTTTTTCTTGCCGCATTCAATAGTTATTTCCGGTATACGAAGAAGCGGAAAATCAACCTTGCTTTCCCAGATTATTAAAACTCATTACAAGGATAACTATTACTATTTCAATTTTGAAGATGAGCGGCTCATAGAATTTAAAGCAGAGGATTTTAACGTATTATATGAAATATTAATTGAGCTTTATGGGGAGAAGAAAACGTTCTTTCTTGACGAAATACAGAATGTTCCCAAATGGGAATCTTTTGTCAGGCGTTTACAGGATGCGGGATGCAAATTTTTTATCACCGGTTCCAATGCCTCACTTTTAAGCAGGGAATTAGGGACAAAGCTAACGGGCCGAGCCATTATCAGCGAACTTTACCCATTCTCCTTCAGGGAATTTTTGGTGTTCAAAGGCTTCACCGTAAAAAAGAATTCTTTGTCGTTAACACAGGAACGTGCTTTGATAAAAAAGAATTTTAATGAGTATTTAAGGGGCGGAGGCATGCCCGAGTATTTGAAATATCAGGACAAGATAGTTCAAAAAAGGGTATACGAAGACATCCTTTACAGAGACATCGTCGTCCGGCATGAAATAAAAGCCGTAAATTCCTTGCGTGAGTTAAGCCTTTATTTTATGAGCAATATGGCCTCACAGTTTACCTTCAACGGTCTTAAAGAGGCTTTTCATCTGGGAAGCCCCAACACGGTTAAAAGTTACGCCGATTATCTGGAAAACAGCTTTCTGATATTTATCATCAATAAATTTTCTTATTCGCTTAAAAAACAGTCGGTTGCGCCTAAAAAAGTTTATTGTATCGACAACGGGTTAGTCGATGCGATTGCTTTTCAGTTCTCAAAAAATAAAGGTAAATTTTACGAGAATCTGGTATTTGGTGAGCTTAAGCGAAGAGGGGGTGAGATTTACTATTATTTGACGGAGGACGGCAAAGAGGTAGATTTTCTTGTAAGGCAGGATAATAAGGCCTCATCACTCATTCAAGTGACTGAATCGCTGGACGCCGATAAGGTCCGAACCCGTGAGATAGATGCTCTGGCTAAGGCCATGAATGAATTGAAAGTCAGCAGCGGACTGATTCTAACTTATGACCAAGAAGAAAAGGTGCAAGTAGACGGCAAGAATATCATGGTGAAACCTATTTATAAATGGCTGCTGGAAGAATCGAATTGACCTCTTAAAATCAGAAACTGTTTTTTTTACATAAAGCGCTTCAGCTGGTATCGCTCTTTGAAAAATTTTCTAAACTATGTCCGTCCGGAGCCCAAATCGATCCTTTAAAACGGGAAAACGGCAGTTTTGGAAATCGACCAAATTTGCTGTAAGTCTTTATAAATTAAAAGATTACAGCATTTTTTAATTTCCAGCCGTTATATTATGTCGATCTGGACGGCCATGAATGGTCTTGGAGTAACTTTTGGAAAAGTTTTGCGGGAGCGTTTTTAGGGGTTGTAGCGGCCATAGTGCTTGGCCCTGCTGGATTGGCCTGGGTGGGTTCGACAATGGCCGGAATAATCGGCGGGGCAATGGGAGGCGC
>CAYING010000059.1:0-12028 GCA_964364715.1 uncultured Planctomycetales bacterium | reverse complement strand
AGTCCCGCAATTCTTGCCGCAAGGAAGCGATCTTCGCCTGAAGAGAAGAAACTTTTTGCGCTTGCAGTTGTTTCTCTTCTTCACCGTAAACAACATTTTTCCGTGCAGGGGCAGGCAAATCTTTCCGCTTCAGCCATTGCTGATATTTCGCTTTCTCCTGCTCCAAAACTTTCACAGTGGCCTTTTGGGATACGTTCAATTCATCAGTCATACTCTTAAGATCGGCCTGAAGCTGCGACACCTGCCGGGCCACACCGTCAGCTTCTTTTTTCTTATCGGCAATCTGATTCTGTAGGTAGATATGTTGAAGCCTCAATTCATCTCCGCGCTTCTCCAGGATTTCTTCCTGCTCTTGTCCGCTCGTCGGCTTGATCTGGGCCGAAAAAAGCTGCTCCATTTTCTTAAGTGATTCTTCCAAAAAAACGATCTGCGCTTTAAGGCCGCGGTTATTTTTGAATGAAACATCCAGTGTGTTTTTCAGATCCTTCTTTTCATCCTTAAAACCGGCGAACTCCACTTGGTTATTTTTCAATTCCTGTTCACGCGACAAAAGAGATTCGATCTCTGACTGCACATTGCTCAGATCCTCTTCCTGCCTGGTTTGCTTTTGCGCGATTCTTTCTCGCAAACGATCTTGATCATCTGAAACAGCCTGCCGCTCCAGGCTGAGACGATCCAATTTTTCTTTCTGCTGCCGGCGGATTTCACGAATATTTTCCAGTTGAGCCACGGGGGCATTGCTGCGCTCCTGCTCTTTAAATAATTCCTGTTTGCGGAATTGGACTTTGCGCTGGGCCTGCCCGACACTGTCTTTCAATATTTTTTTCTCATCCGGCATCCCGGATACCGGTTTGATCCGGCGCCTTTGCTCACGCAATTGAAAAAGTTCCTGCTCCAGTTTATCCCGCAGGGACTGATACCGTTTCTGCTCTTCATCTTTTCCGCCGAGTTTACGCTGAAGATTAAGATATTCGCGGGAAAAACGGTTGAGCTGATTTTCCAATTCCGCAATGGTCCCGCGTAAAGAATCGACGTCCTCCAATTCCCCGGCCGATGCCCCGCTCATACTCCGCTTCGCATCGATCAACATCTGTTTCCGGTCTTTTATCTCTTGCAGCTGCCCTTGGAGTTCCAGGATCCGGCTGCGGAAACGGTCGTTTCTGGACGAGAGGCCCCGGTTAACATCGATCATCTGCTGCATGGAATTCTTTAACTCCATCAGGCTGGAGCGGAGAAAATCATCGTCAGCGCGG
Organism: uncultured Planctomycetales bacterium; assembly: GCA_964364715.1. Taxonomy (GTDB): domain Bacteria; phylum Omnitrophota; class Gorgyraeia; order Zapsychrales; family GWA2-47-8; genus CAYING01. The sequence continues at coordinate 10,775 of CAYING010000059.1, read as the reverse complement.
CAAAAAACCGCACCGGACAAAATCATGATCATGGCCGCTGAAAAATATACGAAATTTTTTTTCATCCAAATTTTCCCTGCCCCGCGACAGGCGGGGATTATGACGCTTAACCGCCGCTTAGAGGATCTGCGTGATCTGCAAGATCGGCAAGAACAAGGCGATAACGATGAAGCCGACCACGATGCCCAGGAAACCGATGATCAGGGGTTCGATGATGCTGGTCAGCCCGGCCACCGCGGTATCGACCTGGTCATCATAGAATTCGGCGATCTTGGTAAGCATTTTTTCCAATTGTCCGGATTTTTCACCGACCTCGATCATGCGGGTCACCATGGGAGGAAAAACATTGCTTTTGATCAAAGGGCCGGCGATACTTTCACCTTCCCGGACATTGTTCTTAACATCGGTCACGACCACTTCGAGAAGTTTATTGCCGATCGATTTTCCGACGATATCCAAAGATTCCAGGATAGGGACACCGCTCTGCACGAGGGTCGCCAGCGTCCGGCTGAAACGGCTGATCGCGACCTTTCGCAAAAGATCGCCGAAGATCGGGATCCGTAACTTTGCCGTGTCGATGGCCAGCGCGCCTTGTTCGGTTTTATACCATTGGCTTAAGATCACAAAAAGCACAACACACCCGGCCACATAATACATAAGCTGATGCTGAGCCGCATAGCTGATATTGATCAACATCTGCGTCATGGCGGGGAGTTCTTTCCCGAAAGAAGAATAGATCTGGGCGAACGTGGGAACAACTTTCACCAAAAGAAGGGCCGTAATCAATCCGGCCATCACCACAACGACTGCCGGATAAATCATCGCCGACTGGACTTTCCTTTTTAAACTCAAGGTTTTTTCCATATAACCGGCGATGCGGTCCAGGATCGCGCTCAAGACACCGCCGGTTTCCCCGACACGGACCATATTCGTAAAGAGCGTATCAAAAACCTGGGGATGTTTGCTGAAAGAAGCGGAAAGGCTTCCGCCCAATTGGATATCATCACGAACGTCGGCGATAACGGACTTAAAGCCCGGATGGGTCATCTGTTCGGAAAGGGCCTCCAACGCCTGCAGGATCGGGATCCCCGCCTCGATCATCGTCGCCAATTGACGGGAAAAAATGACTAGGTCTTCCTGCTTAACTTTCCTTTTGCCTGCGGAAATCTTGCCAAAACCAAATTCCTTGACCTCTTCAATGGAAATGATCGTCAACTTCCGGCTGCGCAATTCTTCGATGACTTTGGCCTGGCTTTCAGCCGTCATCTTGCCGCTGATCGTGCGGGCTTCCGGATTTTTTGCGGAATATTTGAATGTCGGCATAAATCTCCTCGTGAAGTGAGGTAAATAAAATTTTATGTATATTTATATCAACAAACAGGGCCTGAATCAATCCCTATTTTCCTTAAACATCAAATCCTATCATCAGAGGAAATTGGGATTAGCTCTGATTTCCTCTAAACTTTATAAATGAAAAATCAGGCAATCCCTATTTTCCTTAAATAATCCAAATTTACCGTTGATAGAAATTTTACTTCCCCGCCTTTTTATAAGTGCGCGCGATCGCCTCTTCAATCTCGCCGTGTGTGGCGATAAAGGCAACAATCTTGCATTTGGTCGCGTATTCCAATTCTTTTTTGATGTCCTCATTGAGCGGGTCGGTCATGACCACGTTTAAGATATCTCCGGCCCGATCAAAGGGGATGGCGTGAAATTCACGCGCCAGCTTTTCCGGGAAAATACCGAGCAGCTTCGGGTCGATCTGGTATTTATTCACGGCAATGTACGGGATCCCGCACTGAATGATCAAGGCCACCACGATGTTCTTCTCCTCGACATAACCTAATTTCACCAAGACTTCCCCTAATAGGCCCTTTCCCTTTTTCTGTATCTCCAAGGCGTCTTCCAGCTGTTTGTCCGTCAAAAGTTTTCGTTTGATCAATATTTCTCCAAGTAACGGCTTTTTGTTGTCCTTGCTCTCTTTAACAGGTTCCATGGCGCAGTCCTTTTTAGTATTAATCGCGGGAAGTCACACGCAGGACTTCCTCAAGAGTTGTTAAACCGGCGGTCATCTTGTCGACGGCGTCCTCATATAATGTTTTCATATCCAGCTTTTCAACCGCATATTTTTTGATCTCATCCGACGACATGCCCTTAATCAGCATATCACGGACACGGTCGTCGATCTGCAATATTTCACTGATCCCCATCCGCCCCAGATACCCTGTGCCGCGGCACATCTGGCATCCTTTTCCGTGATAAAATTTCACCTTCCCCTTCACCTTAAAATCCAAGTCCTGCAAAGTGGTTTCCGGAATCTCGACCGATTCCTTGCAATGATTGCAGATCTTCCGGCAGAGACGCTGGGCCGCGACCAGGACCAAACTGGACGCGACCAAAAAAGGCTCGACCCCCATGTCCACCAGACGCGTCAGCGCCCCGGCGGCATCATTCGTATGCAGCGTCGAGAAGACCAGCTGTCCGGTCAAAGAGGCCTTGATCGCGATATCCGCCGTCTCATTATCGCGGATCTCACCGACCAGGACAATGTCCGGGCTCTGGCGCAAAATGGACCGCAGGCCGGCGGCAAAGGTCAAGCCGATCTCGGGGCGGGCATGGATCTGCGTTAAACCTTCCACCAAATATTCCACCGGATCCTCGACCGTGATAATATTCCGGTCAACGGTATTCAGCTCGTTGATGATCGAATACAATGTTGTGGATTTACCGCTTCCCGTCGGACCGGTGACCAGAACCATCCCGAACGGTTTATGAATAGCTTCTTTCAGGAGCTCGAGCGATTCCCTGGAAAATCCCAGCCCGTCCAGGCCGACGGACAAACTCTGCCGGTCCAGGATACGCATAACCACTTTAGGGCCGAACGTCGTCGGCAATAAAGAAACGCGGAAATCCACTTCCTGATTCCCCACCCTCATTTTAAAACGCCCGTCCTGCGGAACGCGGTTCTCGGTGATATCCAAACGGGACATGATCTTAATCCGGATGAGCACCGCGTTCTGATTTTCATGCGGGATCGTCAGAATATCCTGCAAGATCCCGTCGATCCGGTAACGCACGCGCATGTTTTCCGCCTGAGGTTCGACGTGAATGTCCGACGCGCGGCGCTTCAAAGCCTCTTTAATGACCAGGTTGACCATGCGGATGATCGGCGCCTGTTCTCCTTCGTCGACGCTGATATCCTCCTGTTTGAACCCTTCTTGCTCTGAAATGATCTCGAAATCCGTAATGTCGATATCCTTGCTGACATCCTGCACGCTCGCGACACCCTTTGCTCCATAATAATTGTCGATGGCCTTCATAATGTCTGTTTCCGTCGACATCACTACGTCAATTTCCTTGCCGGTTAAAGTCTTCAGGTCATCGATCGCGAAAATATTAAGCGGATCGGCGAAGGCGACCGTGATAACCGTGTTCAATTTAGAAATGGGAACGATACGGTATTGACGGGCAAGTTTTTCCGGAATAACCATTTTCAGTTCCGGGTCAATTCTGTATTTAGTGAGATTAATGAACGGGATGTGCAATTCTTTAACCAGAAGGACCAGCAATTCATTTTCATTGATCAATCCTTTTTCCAAAAACGCTTTGTCGAGGCCGATCTTCTTCTCTTTTTGAAGAAGGATCGCCGCGTTCAAGTCCGCCCGGCTGATCTTTTTGGATTCGATCAGCGTGTTGAGGATCCGCTCTTTAAACGTCTCTGCCATGGAGCCCCCGCGGGCTTTAGCCCGCGATTCCTTTCTACCTGCCCCTCGCGGGGCGGAATCCCGCCGCTTTCCCATCCCCGGGCTAAAGCCTGGGGTGTTATGGGAAGGCGGGATAAAATCTATTCCCCAATCATTTCTTCATCCGAGGCCGTCACCCGCAAAACTTCCTCGAGAGTGGTCAATCCGGCCAAGGTTTTTTTCAAACCGTCTTCCCGCATCGTGCTCATCCCGTCCGCCCGTCCGGCTTCCTTAATCTTGAATTCTCCGACGTGGGCCAAGACCAATTCCTTAACTCTCGGGGTCAGCATCAGAAGCTCAGCGATAACGATGCGTCCCCGGTAACCGGTATTAAAACAATGCTTGCACCCCTTGCCCCGGTAAAGCTTGATTTCCTTCGACTTTGTTAATCGGGGGATCCCCAACTTCTCGATCAGCTCTTTGGGGATCCCGTAAGATTCTTTGCAGTCAGGGCAAATTTGCCGGACAAGCCTCTGGCCGATGACCGCGATGACCGAAGCGCACATCAAGAACGGCTCGATCCCCATATTCATCATGCGGATGACCGATCCGGCGGCCGTTGTCGTGTGCAGAGAACTCAACACCAAATGCCCGGTCAGCGCCGCTTTAACGGCGATGTCGAGCGTTTCCGTGTCGCGGATCTCACCGATCAAAATAATGTCCGGATCTTGACGCAAGATCGATCGGAGCGATGCCCCGAAGGTCAGCCCCACGTTGGAACGAACGTTGACCTGGTTGATCCCTTTCATCTGATACTCGACCGGATCCTCGACGGTGACGATATTTCTTTCCGGCGAATCGATCAACTTCAGGATGGAATAAAGCGTCGTTGTCTTTCCGGAGCCGGTGGGCCCGCACGTCAAAATCATCCCGTGCGGCCGAGCCGAACCATCCTCAAGGCGTTTCCTATCTTCCAGCGAGAATCCCAACTTCTCAATATCAAGTGTGGCGGACGTTTTATCCAGAACGCGCAAAACTACTTTCTCGCCATACGCCGTCGGCAGGATGCTGACGCGGAAATCAACGACCTTCTCTCCTTCCGCGATAGTGCGAAAACGCCCGTCCTGCGGCAAGCGGTGTTCGGAGATATCCAGATTGGAAATAACTTTGATACGCGACACTAAAGGAAACAGCAAGGCCTTCGACATCCGGTCGATCTCGCGGATAACACCATCAACGCGGTAACGGATCCGCATCGTCTTTTCCATCGGCTCGATAAAAACGTCGCTCGCCTTCGCAATCACCGCCTGCTTAATGATCGTATCGGTGAGTTTAACGATCGGGGCTTCCTGCGTCAGATCCTCGATCCCGCCCTTATCGTAATCAGCGCCGCCTTCCTTGACGAGTTCCAGATCCTCGGAATCTTTGATATCTTTAATGATCTTATCAAAGGTCTTGCTGGTCTCGCTCGAATCAGACGCATAATATTTCTGGATTGACTGAACGATGTCGCTGGGCTTGGCAATGATCGGATTAATCTTCAAGCCGGTGATGGTCCCGATGTTGTCCATGGCAAAAATGTTCAAAGGGTCCGCCATCGCCAAGGTCAAATTATCTCCCATCTTGGAAATGGGCATGATCTTATAATTAAGCGCGATGTCCTGCGGGATGAGTTTGATAACAGCCGGGTCGATCTTAAGGCGGGAAATATCGATCGGCGGGATGCCCAGCCCCTCGCTCAAGATGAGGGAGAGTTCCCGCTCATTAATCAAATTCATTTTGGCCAGAACCTTGCTCAGCTCGCCGCCGCTTTTTTTCTGTTCGGCAAGGGCCTTGTCCAGATTTTCCTGACTGATGATATTGTCGCGGAGAAGGATCTCCTGCAGACGCTCTTTTAAAGAAGCCATCCCAATTTTCCTTAATTAATCCCAATCATCATCAGATGAAATTGGGATAAGTACTTATTTCCTCTGTACGGTATTGTAGAAAATAAGTACATGACGGGATCTCATCCATGGAGATTAATACTGTGCTACCTAAATTTTATACAGATGAACACAGTATAATACCGTGTTCCACTATATCCAAAATTAAGGTAACACGGTATTAATGCGGCTTATAATATTTATCTATCGCTTCACGTATATCGCTGGCCGTGCTGACGAACGTCTGGACAGCGCATCCGGTGATCAGTTCCACATCCTCGACGGCATGAACGTTCAGCGGGTCCGCCATCGCCAGCGATAAACTTTTTCCGATCTTGTCGATCGGGATCAGGCAGAATTGCCGGCAGACATTCTCCGGCACAGCGTTGATGATTTCCATATCGATCTCATAGTTGGACAACGGTAAATACGGAAAGCCGTATTGAGCGGTTAACGCCTGGGCGATATCCTCTTCAGTAGCGAACTTAAGATCGACGAGCACTTCACCGAAGAGCATTCCCTTTTCTTTCTGATAGGCCAAGGCCATGTTGACCTGTTCATTATCAATAACCCCGCGCTCAACCAGAAGTTCTCCCAGAGGTTTATTCGTAGCCTTCTTGAACGGTTTCATAATATGGATATAAACTCTTTCGGACTAGTACCGTGTACCCTTAATTGTATTCAGCAGAACACGGTACAGTACTGCGTTCCCTGCCTGCAGGCAGGCTCTAATAAATATAAAATTTAGGTAACGCAGTACTAGTAACAGATCCTGTTGCTGCCCTGTGTCATCGCCTCAGCCAAAAGTACCCCGCTTTTCAAAATAAGTTCTTCCGCGGTGGTTCCATCGATCGGATTCTCCGTGATCACCGCCGTCGAGGTCAGACGCTTGCGCTCGCTTTCTTCTTTCGTGAAAGCCGCTTCGATCTTCTTCCGGATCTCATCCGCCACCTTGATCGATTCACGTTTGTTTTTGCCGGGCAAGATCAAGGCGAATTCATGGTCGCCAAACCGAGAAGCCTTGTCCGTCGGCTCGATGCTTTCTTTAAAGATCGCGGCGATCTTGATCAGAATATTCTCAGCGGCCAAACGGCCGAAAGATTTATGGTAATCTTCGAACTTGTCGATCCCGAACAAAATGAACGAACACGGTTTCTGCAAACTCGCCGCACGTTTGATCTCCTCAGCCAACCGCTTACGAGTGAACGTATTGCTGAACAGGCCGGTCAAGTGGTCAGTGACCTCAAGTTTCTCAATTTCCTTAACCAAGAGATCGTTGGTGACGGCGATCGCCACCTGCTTGGAGATCAGATGAAAAATCTCTTTTTCCGTCGAGGTACAAACAAAGTTCGCCGCATCATTCCCGGCGATCAAGAGGCCAAACACATTTCCCTTGGACGTCACCGGCGCCATAATGACATTGGTCACGGAGAATGTCTTCCTGAATTCCGCGACCTCCTCATTAACAACCGTATCTTTATCGATGACATGGACATTCTGGCGCAGGATCGTCTTACCGATCAGGCCTCTTCCCAGCTTGATCGGGATCGCGTTGACCCCCTCCGCGATCAGTTTTTCACTTTTAGCCCCCAGCAAAAGAGCGATCTTGAATTCACCGGACAAAGGTTCCTTCAAGACCAAACCCCCCAAGTTCATGTCCCCGAATTCCAGACATTTTTCAACACCGGCCTTGATAATCGTCTGCAGATCGGCATTCTGGGCGATCAGGCTGCTGATCTCGACCAGACTGGAAAGCATCACGACCCGGCGGTTGATCTCCCGATTGATCGCTTCGGTCTGCTGGCTGTGTTTGCGCAGGTCTTCCATATTGTCCTTGATACGACGGGTCATCTGATTGAGCGCGACCCCTAATTCCCCGATCTCGTCCTCACGGACCATCTCGATCCGGCGCTCCAAATCGCCGCCGGCAATCATTTTGGCCTCATTGCTGATCTTGATAATCGGATCGATGATCTGAAGGATAATGATAAAAGCTATGACCGTAATGAACAACGCGATCATGACCACGATATGAAGCAGATTTTTTGCCCCGAATAAAGAGGCGGATATCCCGGGAAAAAGATACCCGATAAAGACCAGCATAGCGATCAGGATGAGACCGAAAGAAATGCGGAGTTCGGTGTGCAGAGTCTTGGCGTTTGAAAAAATCTTATTAAATCGGACTTTCACAATTTTCCCTCCTATATTAGTAATAATATTAGTGTTAATTTTACTACAGTTAATATCCGCTCACAATGTATTTGTGGGATATTATGGATTTATCACCCTAAAAGACCACCCGCCGGCGGCTTAAATTGAGCAAAAACCCCATCATAATGATAAAAACAAAAAAAGAGGTTCTCCCATAACTCACCAAAGGAAGCGTGATCCCGACGACCGGACACAACCCGGAGACCATGGCAATATTGATCGATACCTGCAGCGCAAAAATACCGACAATTCCCACGCACACCAAAACACCGAACGGATCCTTTATCTGCCGGGCGATCGTGAAACCGGCGTTGATGATCATCAAATAACATCCCACCATGAACAGCGTCCCCATCAACCCCCACTCCTCTCCCACGACGGAAAAAATAAAATCCGTGTGGCGTTCCGGCAGAAAATTCAGCTGATTTTGTGTTCCGGCGAGCCACCCTTTGCCGAAGATCTGCCCGGAACCGATCGCGATCTTGGACTGGATGATCGTATACCCCGCCCCCAAAGGATCAATGTTAGGATTCAAAAAAACCAAAAGCCGATCCCGCTGATACGGCCTTAAAATATGCCAAGCAAAAGGGGCCAAAAACGCAACGACCGCTAAAAATACCGCGATGATCCGGGAACGAACCCCGCTGGCAAAAAGCAAGATGAGAAAAATACTGAAGACCAAGATCGCTGACCCCAAATCCGGCTGCTTAAAAATCAGCAAGGTGGGAATCACCGTTAGGACAAGCGGAATGATCAGGTCCCGCACGATAACCTGGGTCGAATCCATAAAACGGAACGTATAAGGCGAGCGGTGTTCGCTGAAATACCTGCCCAAGGTCAGAATGATCGCCAATTTGGTCAGCTCGGAGGGCTGAAAACTTATTCCCCCCAATTCGAACCACCGCCGGGCGCCCAGGGCATGCCGTCCGGCGAACATCACCAGAAGCAAAAGCAGGATATTCAGGGCATAGACAACATACGCCGCGTCATAAAATTTACGGTAATCGATGCGCCCCAGGATGAACATCAGGATCAGTCCGGCTACCGCTCCCCAAAGCTGATCATAAAAAACCTGATGTGAAACGCGGACATTTTCATAAGACGCGCTGTACAGCGTCACCAGCCCGAAACCGATGATCAAAATCGTAAAGATCCAAATCGTCTGTGCCAAATTCTTCTGCATTACAATAATTCCCGGCTCTGCATTTTCTGAAGAAAATTTTTCGTGACCTGCGCGGCGTAATAGCTCGACCCACCGTATTCCAAAAACACACAGTAGGCGATCTTTCTTTTATCGGAAAACGTATATCCGGCGAACCAGGAATGATGCATCTTCTGCCCGGAAGACTGGGCCGTTCCGGTTTTTCCGTAGGAGATCAGCCCTTTCATATCAAGGATATGGGCGGTACCGTGCTCATCGCTGATCGTTTGCTTCATTCCTTCCTTGACGGTCATGAAAGTCTCGGGTTTTATATTTAACACTTTCTCCGTTGTCTCAATTTGAGCCTCATTCCCGCCGATCGATTTGATCACAAAAGGCTGAATCTCATTTCCATCCCGGGCGATCACGGCCATCATCCGCATCAACTGAATAGGAGTGACCACCACATCCCCTTGCCCGATGGACATATTGGCCGTGTCCCCGCGGTACCACGGCTGATTGCGCGTCATCCGCCGGGTAAGCTGGCTGGGGATCGATCCGTTCTCTTCAAACGGAAGGTCAATATGCGTCGCTTGCCCAAGGCCCAACATCTTGGCATACTTCGCAATGATCTCCGATTCTAATTTTAATCCCAAGTTAATAAAATACACGTTGCAGGAATGCGCAATCGCCTGATAAAGATTTTGGGTACCGTGGACATGGGAGCAGCGGATCATTCTCCGGCCCATTTTAAACGCGCCGCTGCAGGCATACGATGTTGAAGGAACCGCATTATCCGTTTCCAGCGCCCCGACGGCGATTGGAATCTTAAAAACTGATCCCGGCGGATACAACCCCTGGATCACCCGGTTCAAACTCGGGGATGCCGGATCAGTGAACATCGGGCTGATCCTATCCTCCAGTGTGCTATCGACAAAAATATTCGGATCATACGCCGGAGAGCTGATCAGGCTCAAAATCTCACCGCTCTCGACATCCATCACAACGACCGCGCCGCGTTTGCCTTCCAAAGATTCATAGGCCATGCGCTGAACTTCTCCGTCGATCGTAAGTTGAACATCCTTCCCCTGGCGGGACTCGCGGATCCCCAGCAGCCTCACCTGCTGGCCGCGGCTATTGACCTCGATCTGCAGGCCGCCCTCACCGCCTTTTAAATACTGGTCATAATATTCTTCAACGCCCGAATACCCGACGATACTTTGCGCCGAATAACCGTAATCCTTCAGCCTCTCGATCTTGGACCGGCTGATCTTGCCGACATACCCAAGGACATGAGCCCCCACATCCCGCGTCAAATAATCCCGGCGGTAACTTTCCTGAATGAGCAAACTGGGAAAACGGAATTTATTTTCCTCAAGGATAAAGGCCTGCTCGCGGGAAATATCCTGCGCGATGACGACCGGCGCGAACGGCGCCAAAGACCCTTTTTGAAACCTTTTTCGTAAGACCCGCGGCTCCTGCCCCAGGATACGGCTCAAAAATAAAAATAACTCATCCGGCTGTTTTAATTCCTGCGGAGTCACAAGGACATCGAACGACACACGGTTATCGACCAGGACGACACCGTTACGGTCCAGGATCCGTCCGCGTTTACCCTCGACCGGGACGACACGGATACGGTTGTTCGCGCTCAGTTGATAAAAATACGACCCCTTGATCAGCTGTGTCTCGATCAGCCCTAACGCGATCAAGGCCAGCAACCCCCAAGCGGTCATTTGCAGGATTTTTACACGATTTTCCATCCCAATTTTCTCTATAAAATCCCAATTATCATCAGATGAAATTGGGATAAGT